>DASPZP010000054.1:0-18504 GCA_035636195.1 Anaeromyxobacteraceae bacterium | reverse complement strand
CGGGTGGCCGGGTCGTAGCGCGGCGCGAAGAGCGAGGGCACGTAAACGCCGGGGATGCCGGCCAGCGCGCGCAGCAGCTCCGGCCGAGAGGCGCCGCTCCCCTTCCACGCCTTGACCGCGTCGGCGATCTCGTGGACGACCTCCTCCCCTTCACCGACCGCGAAAGCGTCGAAGAAGTCGCCCATGGGCTCCGGGTTCATGGCGTAGGGGCCACCGCCCAGGACCACCGGATCGCCCGGCCCGCGCTCGCGGGTGAGGAGCGGGATGCCGGCCAGGTCGAGCAGCGCGAGGACGCTCGTCGCGCAGAGCTCGAACTGGAGGGTCACGCCGAGCACGTCGAAGTCGCGCACCGCCGCGCGCGACTCGAGCGTGAAGAGCGGCACCTTCCGCTCCCGGAGCATGGCTTCCAGGTCCGGCCAGGGCAGGAAGACCCGCTCGCAGGCCACGCCCGGGCGATCGTTGAGCGCGTGGTAGAGGAGGCGGAACCCCAGGTTCGACATCCCGACCTCGTAGGTGTCGGGAAAGGCGAGCGCGAAGGTGATCTCGGCCGCGCCGAGGTCCTTCACCACGGCGCCGAGCTCGCTGCCCACGTAGCGCGAGGGCTTCTGCGCAGCGAGGATGAGCTCGTCGAGGACGGAGGAGGAGTGTGCCATGTGCCGTCGGGCGGCGGGTTCGAACCGCCAGGTACCCGTCCCATGGGGTGGTCCGGACGCCCCGGGGGCGCCGGAAAAAGGGCTCGCCTTGTAGCACTTCTCAGAAGGCGATGTCGAAGGGGGGGAGCCCGCCGAGCGGTGGCTCCAGGGCGCTGTGGCCGCCGCCGGCGTTCGCGCCGGAAGGGTGCCCCTCCCGGCCGCGCGCCAGCCAGGTCGCCTCGACGCCCTCCACCCTCGCCGCCGGAGGCCCGCGCCTGCACCACGAGAGGAGCGCCTCCACGGCCGTGCGCTCCCCCTCCGCCAGCACCTCGACCGACCGATCGGGCAGGTTCTTCACCCAGCCGGAGAGGCCGCCGATCCGCCGCGCCTCGTCCAGCGTGGCCGCCCGGAACGCCACCCCCTGCACCCAGCCGCGCACGACCATCCGCACCCGCGCTCGCTCGCTCATGCCTCGCCACCTCGCGCCAGGAGGCGCTCGAACTCGTCCTCCCCCACGATGCGCACGCCGAGCTCCTGCGCCTTCTTCAGCTTCGTGCCGGCGTCCTCGCCCGCGACGACGAGGTGGGTCTTCCTCGACACCGACCCCGACACCTTCCCGCCCCGCCGCTCGATCTCGGCCTTCGCCTCCTCGCGCGAGCGGCGGGCGAGGGTACCCGTCAACACCAGCGTCTTGCCGGCGAAGGAGCCGGCCACCGGGAGCGGCTCCGGCGCGGGCACCACCCCGGCGGCGAGGAGCCGGCGCACCACCGCCTCGTTCTGCGGCTCGGACGTCCAGGCGCGGATCTCCCGCGCGGTCTCCACGCCGATGTCGCGCACCGCGGTGAGCTCCTCCTCGCCCGCCGCGAGGAAGCGCTCGACGTCGCCGAAGTGGCGCGCGAGCGCGGTGGCGGTGGCCTCGCCCACCTGCGGGATTCCGAGCGCGTTGAGGAAGCGCCGCAGCGTGGTCTTCTTCGAACGCGCGAGCGTCTCCATCATGTTCTGCGCGCTCTTCTCCGGGAGCTCCTTCGTCCCCCCCTCCTCCTTGCGCGGGCGGCTGAACGCCTTCCGCCACTCCGGGTACGGCACGGCGTACAGGTCGGCGAAGTCCTTCACGAGCCCGCCGCGGACGAGATAGGCCGCGAGCTTCTCGCCCAGGCCGTCCACGTCCATCGCCCGGCGCTGCGCGAAGTGGGTCAGGCGGCCCACGAGCTGCGCCGGACACGCCGAGCCGGTGCAGCGGTAGACCTTCTCGCCCTCCTCGCGCACCACCTTCGCCCCGCACACCGGGCACGAGGTGGGGAAGACGAACGGCCGCTCCTGGCCGGTGCGGCGCTCCGGGATCGCCTTCACCACCTCCGGGATCACCTCGCCCGCGCGGCGAATGAGGACGAAGTCGCCGATGCGGATGTCCTTCCGCCGCATCTCGTCCTCGTTGTGGAGGGTGGCCCGCGCGATGGTCGCCCCCGAGAGCCGCACCGGCTCCACCTCCACCACCGGGGTGAGGACGCCGGTGCGGCCGACGGAGGCCCAGATCTCCTTCACCTGGGTCGTCTCCTCCTGCGGCGGGTACTTGAAGGCCGCCGCCCAGCGCGGGAACTTCGAGGCCGCGCCGAGCCGCTGGCGCGAGTCGAGGTCGTCCACCTTCACCACCACGCCGTCGGTGTCGTAGGGGAGGTCGAAGCGACGCTCCGCCATGCGGTCGCGGTACGCCTTCACCTCTTCCATGCCGAGGCAGAGCCGGTTCTCCGGGTTCGTCTCGAAGCCATACGCGGAGAGCGCCTGTAGCTTCTCCCAGTGGTGCCGCCACGGCGCGAGCTTCTGATCCGGCCCCGGCACGAGCGCCTCGTAGGCGATGAACGACAGCGGGCGGGTGGCCGTGATGCGCCAGTCGAGCTGCCGCAGGGACCCGGCCGCGGCGTTGCGCGGGTTCGCGAACGGCTCCTCGCCCTGGCGCAGGATGAGCTGGTTCATGGCCGCAAAGTGCTCCTTCTGGAGCAGCACCTCGCCGCGGACCTCGAGCCGGCCGGGCGGCGCGCCGGCGAGCCGGTCGGGCACGCCGCGGTTCGCCTGGAGGCGACCCACCGAGCGCAGGTTGGCCGTGACGTCCTCGCCGTTCACGCCGTCGCCGCGGGTGGAGCCCTGGACGAAGCGGCCGTCCTGGTAGACGAGCTCGACCGCCAGGCCGTCGAGCTTCGGCTCGACCACCCAGCGGATGGGATCCTCCATCGGGAGGCCGAGCAGCCGGTGGACCCGCGCGTCGAGCTCGTCGAGCTCCTCGTCCGTCTGGATGTTGCCGAGAGAGAGCATCGGCTCGCGGTGCACCACCCGCGCGAAGCGCTCCGAGGCGGCGCCGCCGACGCGGGCGGTGGGGGAGTCCGGGGTGGCGAGCTCCGGGTGCGCCGCTTCGAGCTCGCAGAGCTCGCGCATGAGCCGGTCGTACTCCGCGTCGGAGAGGACCGGACGATCGAGGACGTAGTAGGCGTGATCCGCCGCGCTGATCCGGCCGCGCAGCGCCTCGGCGCGCGCGGCGGCGCTCTCTTCGCTCATGCCGCCGAACCATGGCGCCCCGCGCCGCGGCGGGCAAGTGAATGCGGCCGCCGGCGGGTGGCTCGGTCGGGCCTCGCTCTAGAAGATGTTCGGGTCGAGGTACGGCTCAGGATCCTGCTTGAACGCGAAGCCGACGCTCGTGTAGGAGGTGGTGCGGACCGAGTGGAGGCCGTCCCCGTCGAGGTCGCCGTCGCCGGTCACGGTGAGCGTCACGGTCTTGCCGTCGCCGTTCAGGTCGTCGGCGACGAAGCTATACGTGTAGTACGCGTCGCCTTGCACGACCATCGGCACCTGGGTCCACCCTGCGGCGGTCCAGTCGAAGTGGCGCTTCAACGTGCCGGGGGCGCCGGCCGGGTTCCCGACCCCTGTCCAGGTGCTCCGCGTCAGCGGCGGGGCCGCGCTCGGCACGCGCTGCTGCTGGTTCACGACGTCGTTCACGGCGCGGAACAACGACTCCATGATGGTGACCCGCTCGGCGGAGCGGGCGCGCAGCGTGGCCCGGGTGTACTGCGGCAGCGCGACCGAGGAGAGCAAGCCCATGATCGAGACCACCAGCATGAGCTCGATCAGGGTGAAGCCGCGCGCCAGGGCGTGTCGGTGGTTCATGGCAGCTTTCCTCCGCCGGTGCTCGCCGGCTCGATGATCCAGATGCCCGCGCCGAGCTCGCGCAGGACGTTGCCGCGCGCCAGCTCCTGCACCCTGAACTTCTCCAGCTCCCCCGGATCCACGCGCGCGCCGGCGTACGCCCGCAGGACGTGCGAGGCGCCCTGGTTCACGAGATACGTCTGCGCCGGCGCGCCGGGCAGGCTGGCGAGCGGCTCGTGCGGCTCGCGCGTCGCGAGCTGATAGCCATGGTAGGCGACGGCCAGCAGCACCGCGGCGCCGAACGCGAACCAGGTGCCCTTGCCGGCGACCGGCGCGGCCTCGGTCTGTCGGGCGTCCTCGTTCGAGATCACGCGGGTGGCGGCACGGCTCGCCGGGGCCGACGACGGCGCGACCGGCGCCACGACGCCCTCCGGCGTCAGCCGCGCGTGCGCGCCGGCCAGCTCCACCCCGCCGTCGACGAGCGCGAGCCGGATGGGATCGAGGCTCGCGGCCAGGGGCGGCTCCGCAGCGGCGGCGGCTGCCTTCACCTGCGCCAGCGCCGCGTCCACCTCGCCGAGGAGCGCCTGCGCGGCGGCGCCGTCGAAGGGGGCGCCCGCCGCGGGGACGGTGGCGAGCGCCAGCTGGAGGCGCAGCCGGAGGGCGGCAGCGGCGCGGAGCATCGAAGGATCGTGCGCGACCGGGCCTCCGGTGAGCGCCGCGCGCTCGTCGGGCGAGAGGACCCTCGCCACCCGCGCAGCGACGGCGACCTCCGTCGCCGTTCCGCTCACCCGCGCGCCACGCAGCGTGCCCGCCAGCAGCGCCTCCGCGGCGGCGGCGGGCGCGACGGCGGCTGGCCAGACGCACTCCTGCGCCCGCTCCAGGATGGGGCCGAGCGGCACCGGTGTGAGCGCGAAGGGAGCGAACGGGTCGAGGCCGCCGGCCGGTGCCGGCGCGACCGCGGGGAGCGAAGGAGCGGCCGGCGCGAGCGTCGGAACCTTGGCCGCGGTGAGGGTGGGAATCGGGGCCGCGGTGAGCGTCGGAGTGGGCACCGCCACGGGCGCGGGAGAAGCCGGTGTCCGCGCGGCGACCGGGATCGGCGTCACGCTCGCGGTGGAGACGGGCGCCGCCGCGCCGCCGCGCAAGGGAAGCGGCGGCGGGACGATCGGGCGGGCGCTGGGCTGTCCTGGCATCGATACTCCAAGGGGATCGCGAGGCGCGACCCGCGTCCGAGTTTACCGCGCCCGCTCTGCTCGACCCCAGGCGGCGACTGCACCGTGATCATGGTCGGGGTGCAGGACCGACCTCGCCCACCATCGTCCGCTCGACCGCTCGCGGCGCCGGATTCGCCCGGCGGGCCGCCCGGTTGACAGCACGGCGGCAGGCGCTTAGGAATCTTGGCCTCTCCGCGCCGCGAAGCCCTCTCGCACACGCACGCACCGAACCGAGCCGGATACGCGCCGCGCGTCCCCCGCGCGCCAGCCCCTCAGGACGAGCCCATGCCCGCTGCCGCTCCCGCCACCGCCACCGCCTCGCCGAGCCTCACCGATCTGAAACACATGAAGGTGGCGCAGCTGACGGAGGTCGCCCAGACGCTCCAGATCGAGGCGGCGGGTGCGATGAAGAAGCAGGACCTCATCTTCGCCATCCTGCAGGCGCAGTCGAAGCTCGCGGAGGAGAAGAAGGAGGAGATGGAGGTCGGCGGCGAGGGGACGCTCGAGGTGCTCCCCGACGGCTTCGGGTTCCTGCGCAGCCCCGACTTCAGCTACCTGCCCGGGCCCGATGACATCTACGTCTCGCCGTCCCAGATCCGCCGCTTCAACCTCCGCACCGGCGACACCGTGCGCGGCACCGTCCGCCAGCCGAAGGAGGGCGAGCGTTACTTCGCGCTCCTCAAGGTCGACTCCATCAACGGGCAACCGCCCGAGGAGAACCAGTCGAAGGTCCTCTTCGACAACCTGACCCCGCTCTATCCGACGGAGCGGCTGAAGCTCGAGCACGACTCGAACGAGATGACCACCCGCGTGGTGGACCTCTTCGCGCCCATCGGGAAGGGACAGCGCTGCCTCATCGTGTCGCCGCCGCGCGCCGGCAAGACGGTCCTCCTGCAGCACATGGCCCATGCCATCACCGCCAATCACCCGGAGGTCACCCTCATCGTCCTGCTCATCGACGAGCGGCCGGAGGAGGTGACCGACATGGAGCGTACGGTGAAGGGCGAGGTGGTCTCCTCCACCTTCGACGAGCCCGCCACGCGCCACGTGCAGGTGGCGGAGATGGTCATCGAGAAGGCGCGCCGGCTGGCCGAGCACAAGAAGGACGTCGTCATCCTGCTGGACTCGATCACGCGCCTGGCGCGCGCCTACAACTCGGTCGTGCCGCCATCGGGCAAGATCCTCTCCGGCGGCGTCGATTCGAACGCGCTCCACAAGCCGAAGCGCTTCTTCGGGGCGGCGCGCAACATCGAGGAGGGCGGCTCCCTCACCATCATCGGCACGGCGCTCGTGGACACCGGCAGCCGCATGGACGAGGTTATCTTCGAGGAGTTCAAGGGCACCGGCAACTCCGAGATCGTCCTCGACCGCAAGCTGATGGAGAAGCGCATCTTCCCCTGCATGGACATCGGGAAGAGCGGCACGCGCAAGGAGGAGCTGCTCCTCGCCGCCCAGTGGCTCTCGAAGATCTACATCCTGCGCCAGACCATCCTGAACGGCCTCGACAACGTCGAGGCGATGAAGTTCATGCTCGACAAGTTCCGGCAGGTGAAGAACCACGACGAGTTCTTCAAGATGATGGTGGGCGGCGGTAAGTGAACACTGTTACGAGCGCGTAGGGCGGGGGCTTGTCCCCCGCCGCTCGCCCGGCGTGGCCCCGCCGGCCTTGACGTAACCCCTCGGACCGACTAGATCCCGCCGCCTCACGGCCCGGACCATGGCGCTCTCGCCATGCAAGCGGCCGCCCTGGAGAGAAGCGACATGCGCGAAGGAATTCACCCGGACTACAAACCGGCCAAGGTCGTCTGCGCCTGCGGGAACGTCATCGAGACCCGCTCGACGCGCGGCGACTTCCACGTCGAGATCTGCGCCGCTTGCCACCCCTTCTTCACGGGCAAGCAGAAGATCATGGACACCGCCGGCCGCATCGAGCGCTTCAAGACGAGGTACGCCGCGTCGCCCGTCGCCGGGGCCAAGCAGGAGGCGAAGCCGGCTGCCGCGGCCAAGGCCGAGCCGAAGAAGGGCGACAAGGACAAGGAAAACCGGGCCGCGAAGCGCGCCAAGGCCAACGCCGGCAAGCCGAAGGCCAAGCCGGCGGCCGCCGAGGTCGCCGAGGCCGCTCCGGCAGAGGGCGGCGAGCCGCCGACCGCGTAACGGTCCCGGCGAACCTCGTGCCACGCCTCTCCGCCTCCGCTCTGCTCGCCGCGCTGCTCCTCCTCCTCGTCGGCTGCCCGGAGGAGCGGCCTGGCGCGGAGAAGCAGATCCCGCCGCAGCGCGTCCCGCCGGCCGTCTCGCTCGACCCGGCGCCGACAGACGGCGGACCGGCTCCAGGCTGGCCGGCGCGGGCGCCTGCCGCCGAGCGATCGGACGCCGGCGCCATCCAGCGCTAGGATGGCGGCGTGGACGCGCCGCTCATCCTCATCGCCGACGACGAGCGGCCCAACCTCGACTCGCTCTCGCGCATCTTCGTCAAGGAGGGCTGGCGCGTGGCGAGCGCCGAGTCGGGCGCGCAGGCGCTCGACGTGCTCCGGCGCGAGCGGGTCGCGGTGCTCGTCACCGACCTCATGATGCCCGGCATGTCCGGCGAAGCGCTGCTGCGCGCTGCGCGCACCGTCTCGCCCGACACCGAGGTGGTGCTCGTCACGGCCTACGGCACCGTCGAGACCGCCGTCTCAGCCATGAAGGAGGGCGCCTACGACTTCATCACGAAGCCGGTGAAGCGCCACGCCATCCTGAAGACGGTCCGGCAGGCGCTGGAGAAGCAGAAGCTCGTGGCCGAGAACCGCGCGCTGCGGGCCGAGCTGGCAGGGCTGGCGGCCGGCGGAGGCCGCGGTCCGCTGGTCGGGGGCGCGCCCGCGTTCCGCGCGGCGCTGAGCGCGCTCGAGCAGGCGGCACCCAGCGGCGCCACCGTCCTCGTCCACGGTGAGAGCGGGACGGGCAAGGAGCTCGCCGCGCGGATGCTGCACGACCTCTCGCCCCGCGCGGGCCACCCATTCGTGCCCATCAACTGCGCCGCCATCCCCGAAACCATCCTCGAGGCGGAGCTGTTCGGCTACGAGAAGGGCGCCTTCACCGGCGCCGCGTCGCGCAAGGAGGGCCGCTTCGAGCGCGCCCACGGCGGGACGCTCTTCCTCGACGAGGTGGGGGAGATGTCGCCCGCGGTGCAGGTGAAGCTCCTGCGCGTGCTGCAGGACGGGGTCGTCGAGCGGCTCGGCGGGACGCAGCCGGTGCAGGTCGACGTCCGCATCCTGGCTGCGACGAACAAGGACCTCGCCGCCGAGGTGCGCGCCGGGCGCTTCCGCGAGGACCTCTTCTACCGACTCAACGTCATCGCCATCCGCCTGCCTCCCCTGCGCGAGCGGCGCGAGGACGTGCTGCTCCTCGCCGCCACCTTCCTCCGGCGCCTCGCCGAGAAGAACGGCAAGGCCATCGAAGGCTTCACGCCGGCCGCGCTGGCGGCGCTCGAGGCGTACCGCTGGCCGGGGAACGTGCGGGAGCTCGCGCACGCCGTGGAGCGCGCGGTGGTGCTGTCGCGGGGTGGGCTGGTGGACGAGGCCGATCTGCCCGAGCCGGTGCGGCGGCAACACCCGCCCGGCGGGGCGGCGACGACCGCCGCCGCGGACGGCGCGCCGGCCACCCTGGCCATCCCGGTCGGCACCCCGATGGAAGAGGTCGAGCGACTCGTCATCCGCGAGACCTTGCGCCACACGCGCGGTGACAAGACGCTCGCAGCCCAGATCCTCGGGATCGCCGCCCGGACGATCTACCGCAAGCTCGACCGCGACGACGCAGGGCGGCTGGTCGACCCGGGGAGATCGGGGCCGGGCGAGGACGGATGATCGGCTGCCAATTTGACGGCCGACCCGGGCAGCGCGGAGCGCTTCCCTGCCATTTTGGCACTCGCGCTGGCGCCGCCGGCGGTCGCTCCGCCGGCTGCTCGTAAATCGCCAGCCGGGGAGAGGTGTTGCATGATGCAGCCGGCGCGCCCTCGTGGCACGTCGGTTGCTGAAGTACCTGCCGGCGCACCCGCATGCTCGATCTCTTTTTCAAAAAATACGCCTGGACCGCCAACCTGGTGCTCCTCTTCGCCGCAGCCTGGCTGTGCGCGCGGACCGTGAACACGGTCGTGGCGGCGCTCATCCGCTCACGGCCGGCGGTGGACCTGACCTCTGCGACGCCGGGCCCGGCGCGGCCCTCCGGCCCGGCCCGCCTCGAGCCTGATCGCCTGTACGTCCTCATCGGCCAGAAGCCGCCGCCGCTCGTCACGGCCTCGGAGGGCGCGGCGTCCCGGCCGAAGACTCCGCAGAACTGTGCGGACCTCAACGCGGCGCCGGTGAAGAGCGGCCTGCGCGCCCAGCTGGTGGCCGGCGTCGTCTCGGACCACCCGCGCTCATCCATCGCGTCCATCCTCGACCTCAGCGCGCGCGAGACGCGCGTTTACGGCGTGGGCGATCAGCTCCTCGGCGCGACCCTCCTCTCCGTCGAGCGGCTGCGCGACGAGCGCGATCCGATGGGGACGGGCTTCAAGGTGGCGGCCATCGTCTGCAACAACGGTCAGAAGGAGTTCGTCGACTTCGATCCGGGTGACGGGTCAGCCGCCGCGGTGGCCATCGCGCCTCCCAGGAGCGCCGGGCGCGCCGCCGAGGAGGAGGGTCCGGCCACCGCGGATGGCGTGAAGAAGCTCGCCGACAACAAGTACGAGGTGAAGAAGAAGTTCATCGAGGACACGCTCTCGGACCTGAACAAGATCGCCACCCAGGCGCGCATCGTCCCGTCCTTCAAGAACGGCGTGGCGAACGGGTTCAAGCTCTTCTCAATCCAACCCGGCTCCCTCTACTCGGCGATCGGCGTCGAGAACGGCGACGTCATCCAGCGCATCAACGGCTACGAGATGAACTCGCCGGACAAGGCGCTCGAGGTCTACCAGAAGCTCCGCGAGTCGCAGAACATCAAGATCGAGATCGAGCGCAACGGACAGACCGTCACGAAGGACTACAAAGTCTCCGGGCCGTGAGCTGCGCCGCCCGGGAGCCCCCCACCATGCGAAAGCTCCTCCTCTTCATCGCCTTGCTGCCGGCGCTCGCCCAAGGCCAGGCGGCGCCCGCGCCTCCCTACCCAGGCGCCCCGCCCGCTCCGCCCGCCGCCCCCGACCAGGAGGCGGCCTCGGCCGACGACGGCGTGGCGGTGCCGCCCCCAGCGAGCGTTCCGGGTGCACAACCGGGCACCGCCCCTGGCGCCCAGACCTCCGCCGCGCGCGCACAGCAGGTCCGCCCCGGCGCTGGGCCGGCGGAGAACGGCGCATCGCGCCGCGCCGCCGCCCGCGCGCGGCGCGCGCAGCCGGACCCGGAGGACGCGCCGCCGGGGGCGCCGGCAGCTCCCGCGCAGGCGGCGGCGCCCCAGCCCGGCGGCCGCCAGCCGGCGCAGCCGGTCGCCCAGCAGGCGCAGCCCGGGGCGGCCGGTGGCAGCGCGCGCTCCGACGGGCGCTGCACCCCGTTGCAGGGCAAGTTCCTCCTCGCCTTCAACAAGGCCGACATCGTCGACGTGCTGGAGCAGGCGAGCCGGTGGACGTGCCGCAACTTCGCGTACACCGAGGACATCGCGCGCGGCAAGATCACGCTCCTCTCGAAGACCCCGGTCAGCGCCGACGAGGCCTACGCCGCCTTCCTGGCGGCGCTCACCTCGAACAACATCTCCGTCTACGCGACCGGCCGATACTACAAGCTCGTCCGCATCGCCGACGCCAAGAAGACGCCCATCCCCACCTACCTGGACGACGGATCAGAGGCCCCGGCGCTGGAGCAGCCGGTGACGAAGCTCTTCCGGCTCCGCTACGCCGATCCCGACCAGCTGCGCGGGATCATGGGAAACTTCACCTCGCCGCAAGGGGCGGACATCCAGTCCATCCCGCCCGACGTCCTCATCATCACCGACCTCGGCCTCAACGTGCGCCGCATCGAGCGCCTGCTCGAGGCGCTCGACCGGCCCGGCTCGGGCGAGCTCATCCGGCTCATCCAGGTGAAGTACGCCTCGGCGCGCGACCTGGCCGACAAGGTGAACCAGATCTTCCAGGCGCAGCCGGCCCAGGCCGGAAAGCCGGGGCGGCGCCCGATCATCGGCGGCGTCGCGCCGGGCGCGCCGAGCGCGCCGGGTGCAGCTGCGCCGGCCCCCGCGCCGGGGGCCGATGAAGGCGGCGCACTCTCCATCTCGAAGGTGCTCGCGGACGAGCGCACGAACAAGCTCGTGGTGATCGCCGATGACAAGAGCTTCCAGCGCATCAAGGACCTCGTCGATCAGCTCGACCTGCCCACCGCCGGCGAGGGTCAGATCCACGTCGTCTTCATGCGCAACGCCGCCGCCGAGGACCTCGCCCAGACGCTGGCCGCGCTGGCGCAGGGCCAGGCGTCGACGCGGCGCCCGGGCGGCGGCGCCGCCCCTGGGGGCCCCGCGACCCCACAGTTCCAGCCCGTGCAGGCGCCGGCGGGCGCGGGGGGTGCGCCGGGCGTCACCACCGCCGCCCTGTTCGCCGGCGAGGTGAAGGTCACCGCCGACAAGGTGTCGAACGCGCTCATCGTGCTCGCCAGCGGCTCCGACTTCGCCACCATCCAGCGGCTGGTGGACAAGCTCGACCGCCCGCGCCGGCAGGTGTTCGTCGAGGCCGTCATCCTGGAGGTCAACCTCCAGGACGAGAAGCAGTTCGGCGTGTCGGCCCACGCCGCCGTCCCGTACAAGACGTCCGACGGCACGGGGTACATCCCCATCGGCTCGGAGACGGGCCGCGTCAGCTCCTTCAACCCGAGCAGCCTGGTGCAGCTGGGCGGCTTCTTGACCGGCCTCGTCGGGCCCACCTCGGCCCAGCTCAGCACGGTGCTGCCGGGCGTCCCGAGCATCTCGGTGCTGGTCCAGGCGCTCCAGACCAGCTCGGACGTGAACGTCATCTCGACCCCGCACATCCTCGCCTCCGACAACGAGGACGCCGAGATCACGGTCGGGCAGAACGTGCCGTTCCAGGCCGGGTTCAGCACCGGCCTGACGAACCTGACCGGCCTCGCCGGGGCGGCCGGCACCTCGGCCGCGACCACGAGCAGCCTCCTGACCGGCCTCTCCAGCATCGCCCCCATCCAGCGCCAGAACGTGGAGCTGCGGCTGCGCATCAAGCCGCAGATCACGGAGGGCGACAACGTCCGGCTGCAGATCGACGAGCAGACGGAGGAGATCGCGAGCAAGGACCCGACGCTCGGCCCGACCACCGCCAAGCGCACGGTGAAGACCAACATCTCCGTGAAGGACCAGGGCACCATCGTCATCGGCGGGCTCATCCAGGAGCGCACCATCCAGGCGGTGCACAAGACGCCCATCCTGGGCGACATCCCGGTGCTGGGCTGGCTCTTCCGCGACAACGTCACGACCAAGACGAAGACGAACCTGCTCCTCTTCCTCACCCCCTACATCATCCGCGACCAGGCCGACTACCAGCGCATCTACGAGCGGAAGCGTCGCGAGCAGCAGGAGTTCCTGGAGGCCTTCTACGGGACGTCCTCGCGCTACGAGCCGTTCATCGAGTACGAGCGGAAGGCCGGCCCCTACACGAAGCTGCGCAAGGACGTGGAGAGCGAGACGCTCAAGCTCGAGAACGGCGGCCCGGGCGCTCCGGGCGAAGGCTCGACCACGCCCGGCGGACGAGGCCGCCCGCCAGGCGACGGCGGGCGCGCCGTGCCACCGTCCGCCCCGGGGGGCGAGACCCCGCCCGCTGCGCCTCCAGTCACTCCGCCCGTCACCCCGCCCCCGGTGCCGCCCGCCGGGCCGTCCGGCCGCGGCGCGGGCCTCGACCTGGCGCCGCCCCAGGCGGCGTGAAAGAAGCGGCGCCGGCCGCGTGTTCTCCTTGGTTCCCATGACCGAGCCCACCCTGCAGCCCCTCCACCCCGCCCTCGCGCGCGCCGCGCGGCCGCTCACGCTCGCCGGGCGGCTACTGGGGGAGATCCTCGTCCACACCGCCGGCCTGGCGCCAGCCAGGCTGGAGGAGGCCCTCGCCGCGCAGCGCGGAGAGCACGCCGGCGCCCGGCTGGGCGAGATCCTCGTGCGCATGAAGGCCCTCGCCGAGGAGGACGTGCTGCGCGGGCTCGCCGCCCAGCTCGAGCTGCCGTTCCTCGCCCGGGTCGAGGCGGAGGAGGCCTCCGCGGAGCTCGCCAAGCGCGTGCCGATCAACTTCGCCAAGGTCGCGCGCGTGCTCACGCTCGGTCCGGGGGCCGACGGCGCCGTGCGGGTGGCGGTCGCGGATCCGCTCGACACGGCCGCTCTCGACCACCTCGCCATCTTGCTCGGCACGGCGGTCGAGCCGCAGCTCGCGACCGCCCAGGCGGTCCTCGACGCCATCAACTCGGTCTACGACCGGGCCGCCGACGAGCACGACAAGATCATGGAGGGCCTCGAGACCGAGGACCTCGAGTCGGTCGCCCATGAGCTGGAGGAGCCGACCGACCTCCTGGAGGCCGACGACGAGGCCCCGATCATCCGGCTCGTCAACTCGCTCCTGTTCCGCGCGGTGAAGGAGCGGGCGAGCGACATCCACATCAACCCCGAGGAGCGCGACCTCTCGGTGCGCTACCGGATCGACGGCGAGCTGCGGGAGGTCATCCGGCCGCCGAAGCGCATCCAGGCCGCGCTCGGCTCGCGCATCAAGATCATGGGGGGCCTCAACATCGCGGAGAAGCGGCTCCCGCAGGACGGGCGCATCCGCATCAAGATCGCCGGCAAGGACGTCGACATCCGCCTCTCCACCGTGCCCACCGCGCACGGCGAGCGCATCGTGATGCGCCTCCTCGACAAGTCGAACGTCATCCTCGACCTGGAGCAGATCGGCTTCGAGCCGTGGCAGCTCCAGATCATCGACACGCTCATCACCCGCTCGCACGGCATCATGCTCGTCACCGGGCCGACCGGCTCCGGCAAGACCACCACGCTCTATGCCGCGCTCTCCAAGATCAACTCGCCGAACCTGAACATCCTCACCATCGAGGACCCCGTCGAGATCCAGCTCGGGGGCGTCGGGCAGGTCCAGGTGAACCCGAAGATCGATCTCACCTTCGCCTCCGGGCTGCGGTCGTTCCTTCGCCAGGACCCGGATGTCATCCTGGTGGGCGAGATCCGCGACCGGGAGACGGCCGAGATCGCCATCCAGGCCTCGCTCACCGGTCACCTCGTCTTCTCCACCCTGCACACGAACGACGCCGCCGGCGCCATGACCCGGCTCGCCGACATGGGGGTGCAGCCCTTCCTGGTGGCCTCCTCGCTGGTAGGCGTGCTGGCCCAGCGCCTCGTGCGCGTGCTCTGCACCGGGTGCAAGCAGGCCTACGTCCCCACGCAGGAGGAGCTCAGCCAGGCCAGCATCACCCCCAAGATCCTGGAGCAGGCCGGGAACCCGCGCGTCCTCTACAAGGCGCAAGGTTGCCCCGCCTGTCAGCACACCGGATACCAGGGCCGCACCGGCATCTACGAGCTCATGCTGGTCGACGACGACGTGCGGCAGCTCATCCTGAAGAACGTCGACTCGGGCAGCATCAAGAAGGCCGCCGTCGAGCGCGGCATGCTGACCCTGCTCGAGCACGGCGCCTTCAAGGTCGCGCGCGGGATCACGACCGCCGCCGAGGTGCTGAGCGTGACGGCCGAGGACATTCACTGATGCCCGTCTTCGAGTACAAGGCGCTCGACCAGCTCGGGAAGACCGTCGAGGGCCTGAAGGAGGCCGACTCGCCGAAGACGCTGCGGCAGGTGCTCCGGCGCGACAACGTCTTCCTCACCGAGGTGCTCGGGCAGAAGGAGGCCGCCGCCGCCGCGCAGCGCGAGGTCTCCGTCCGGCGCTGGGTGGGCGGCCGCATCAGCGCGGACGACATCGCCATCACCACCCGTCAGCTGGCGGTGCTGGTGGGGGCCGGCGTCCCGCTCGTCGAGGCGCTGGGGGCGCTCGTCGATCAGGTCGACCACGAGCGCATGAAGCGCATCGTCTCCGACGTGCGCCAGCGGGTGAACGAGGGGAGCTCGCTCGCCGACGCCATGGCCACCCACGGCAAGGTCTTCTCCACGCTCTACGTGAACATGATCCGGGCCGGCGAGTCGTCCGGCGCGCTCGAGATCGTGCTGGTGCGGCTGGCCGACTTCACCGAGTCGCAGGCGCGGCTTCGCTCGAAGGTGATCGGCACCCTCACCTACCCGGCCGCGATGCTCTGCATCGGCACCCTCATCATGTTCATCCTGTTCTCGGTGGTGATCCCGAAGATCACGAAGATCTTCGAGGACACCAAGGTCACGCTGCCCTGGACCACCCGCCTCCTGATGGGCTTCGCCAACGGCGTCCACGACTGGTGGTGGCTCTTCCTGCTGCTGGCGGTGGGCGGGGTGGTGGGCCTCCTCCGCTGGCGCGAGACGCCGGCCGGGCGGGCGGCCTGGGATCGCCGCGTCCTGACGGCGCCGCTCTTCGGCAGCCTCATCCGGCAGATCGCCATCGCCCGCTTCAGCCGCACCCTCTCCACGCTGCTCAAGAGCGGCGTGCCGCTCCTCGCCTCCCTCGACATCGTGCGCAACATCGTCGGGAACGTGCGCCTGGCGCAGGTGATCGACGAGTCGCGCGAGGCGATCAAGGAGGGCGAGAGCATCGCCGCGCCGCTGAAGCGCTCGGGCGAGTTCCCGCCCCTCGTCTACCACATGGTCGCCATCGGGGAGCGCACCGGACAGCTGGAGGAGATGCTCACCAACGTCGCGAACGCTTACGACGCGCAGGTGGAGACCAAGATCAGCGCGCTGACGGCGCTGCTCGAGCCCTTCATGATCGTGGGGATGGGGCTCGTGGTCGCCTTCATCGTCTTCTCGATCCTGATGCCCATCCTGCAGATCAACACCCTGGCCGGAGGAACATGACGAACATGACGATGCTTTCCCACAGAAGGCCGAAGCTCGCCCTGGCGGCGCAGCGAGGCATGACCCTCATCGAGATCATGGTCGTCATCACCATCCTCGGCCTCGTCGCCGCGGCGGTGGCGGTGAACGTGGTCGGCGCGCTCGCCGACGCCAAGCTCAAGCAGGCGAAGACGGACCTCCACACGCTCGAGAGCTGCCTCGACATGTACAAGGTCGACAAGGGCCGCTACCCGACCTCCGACGAAGGGCTCGCGGCCGTGGTCGCGGCCGGCAAGTGCAAGGCGGGCCTGAAGGACCCCTGGCAGCACGACTACGTCTACATGTACCCCGGCCAGGTCCACGCCGACTCCTACGACATCAAGAGCTACGGCTCCGACGGCCAGCCCGGCGGCGAAGGTGAGAACGCCGACATCGTCAACCAGTGACGGATGACCGCACGCCGCCGCCAGCAGAGGGGGTTCACCCTCATCGAACTGTTGATCGTGATCGCCGTGCTGGCGGTCATGTCGGCGGCGGCCATGCCCTCGTTGAACGCGGTCACCGGGGCGAACGCTCGCTCGGCGGCGGGTGAGCTCTCCGGCGCGGCCCGCTACCTCTTCGAGACGGCGGCGCTGCGGCACCAGACCTGCCGGCTCGCGCTCGACCTCGACCACGCCACCTGGTGGCCGGAGTGCACCGCGGGTCGCGCCGCGCCGGGGAAGGAGGCGGCCCTGGAGGAGGAGGCCGTCCTGGAGGACCGCTTCCCGGACGAGCGCGACGCGGAGAAGCGCAAGCTCCTCGCCGCGTCCAGGTTCGGCCTCTTCAAGGATCGCCTGGCCGGCAAGCGCGCCTTGCCCGGCAGCGCCGGCTTCGCGGACGTATGGTCCGCGCACCAGCGCGACCCGAGCACGAAGGGCATGGCCTACGTCTACTTCTTCCCGCACGGCCAGGCGGAGGCGGCTCGCATCGCGATCGCCGATGGCGACAACGTCTACTCGGTCGTGACCCAGCCCTTCACCGGCCGCGCCCGGGTGGTGACCGGAAAGCCGGAGCTACCCCGGTCATGACGCGCGACCTCGAACGGCTCGGGGCGGGCGGGGCCTCTCGCCCGTCCGGCTTCACGCTCCTGGAGGTGATGATCGCTCTCGCCCTGCTGGCGGCCGCGCTGATGGCGGTGGCCGACCTGTGCGGCAACGCGCTCCGCAACCACGCTTACGCGCGCGACCTGTCGGCGGCGACCTTGCTCGCCCGCGGCAAGCTCGCCGAGCTGGAGCAGACCTACGAGGATCGGGGCTTCAAGGACTTCGACGAGCAGGAGCAGGGCGACTTCTCCGACTCGGGCCGCCCCGACGTGCGCTGGCGCCTCGAGGTGGTGAAGCCCTCCGCCGATCTCTCCGCCGAGCAGCTCATGTCCATGCTGGCCGGGGTCTCCGATCCCGACCAGCTCATGGCCAAGGTGATGGGCGCGTCGGGTGGGACGCCGGGGTCGAGCGGGTCGGGCGGCCCGACGTCGGCGAGCCCGCTGGCGGGCATGCTCGGCACGGTCCTCAAGACCCAGCTCACCGCCTTCGGCGAGACGGTGAAGAAGTCGCTGCGCGAGCTGCGGTTCACCATCTCCTGGCGCGACGGGAACGTGCCGCGCGGCTTCACCGTCACCACCCACCTCCTCGTCCTGAACCCGCGCGCCCCCAACAATGCCCGCGGTGACAACCCCGAGGTGCCGCCCAACCTGACCACCGTCCCGGCAGCGCCAACTCAGCCGGCAGCGCCGGGGGGGCCGAAAAAATGAGCGCGCGCGGCTTCACGCTCATCGAGGTCATGATCGCGGTCGGCCTCACCGCCGTCATCGGCGTGATGGTGATGGGCTCGTTCCAGCGCACCTATGCCGCGAAGGAGCTCACCGAGGGACAGGACGAGCGGTTCAGCTCGGCGCGCGTGACGCTCACGCGTCTCTCCGGCGAGCTCTCGCAGGCCTTCCTCAGCGACCACTACGATAAGAAGCGCTTCTCCCGCGAGCCGCCCACGCTCTTCCGCGGCAAGGACGGCGGCCAGCAAGACGACCTCCTCTTCACGACCATGAGTCACCCCCGGCTCGCGCGCGACGTGAAGGAGTCGGATCAGGCCGTCGTCGAGTACACGGTGGAGCCGGATCCGGAGCGGCCCGGCGAGAGCGCCCTCTTCCGCCGCGAGAAGGCGCGCCTCGACGAGACCCCCGAGCGCGGCGGGACGAAGTCGATCGTCTGCGAGCACGTGGTCACCTTCGACGTCGAGTACTGGGACTGGAAGCGCCAGGAGTGGGCCCGCGAGTGGGTGACGACCGGGCTCGAGCACCCGAACATCCTGCCCACCCGCGTCCGCGTCCGCCTGGGGCTCAAGATGCCCGACGGCAAGGAGCGGCTCTTCGAGACCCAGGCGCGCGTCGCCATCATCCGGCAGCTGAGCTTCTGATGAGAGGACCTCGCACACGGCAGAGGGGCGCCGCCCTCCTCATCGCCATCACCTCCATCGCCATCCTGACGGCGGTGGCGGTCGACCTCGCCTACAACACCCGGGTCTCGCTGCAGATGGCGGCCAACGCGCGCGACGAGCTGCGCGCCACCTACCTGGCGAAGAGCGGCGTCGCCCTGTCGCGGCTCGTGCTG
>DASPZP010000053.1:0-4653 GCA_035636195.1 Anaeromyxobacteraceae bacterium | reverse complement strand
TTCCGAGATGCCCAGGACCTGACATGTCTCGTCGGACCCGAGGCCCTCCACGTCTCTCATCGTCATGACGGCCCGCTGCATCGGCGGGAGCTGCTCCATCGCCGAGCCGATGGCTTCCAGCGTCTCTCGCGAGACGAGCTCATCCTCGTCCCACGCCTCGGGCGGCTGCGACCAGTGCCCGGGCCAGCGCGGGTGGCCTTCGCCCAGGAAACGGTCCGGCTCGACGGAGGCGCCACCGTCGTCGTCCCGAGCGAGCGACGAAAGCGGAACGGTGCGCTTGTCCCGCGCACCGCGGCTCTTTGCGCAGTTGCCGACGATGGCGAAGATCCACGCCTTGACGGTGCAGCGTCCCTCGAAGCGGGCGAGGCCCTGGAGCACGCCCAGCCAGGCCTCCTGCGCGACCTCCTCTGCGGCGGCGACGGTCGCCACGTAGAGCCGGGCGACGCGCACCATGGAGGCGTGATGGAGATCCACCAGTCGCGAGAAGGCCGACTCGTCGCCGCGCCGCAACGCGTCCAGGAGGTCTTGCTCGCCATGACCGAGCCCCTCGGGCGCCCAGGCCGAGCCATGGGTGGCGGAGCCGCTCTCCATCTCCGGGCTCAGCAGAGGCTGAAAGTGGCCCACCATGAGCACCAGTCCTTCCTTCGGGCCGACCGTTACAGGCCCGAACCGGTCAGAGGCCGAGCCGCTTCGCCAGCAAGGCGGCCTGGTTCTCGCGCTCGGCCGCGAACTCGCTCTCGATACCGCCAGAGGCGATGACGGCCGCTCGCGCGCAGATGTACGCCGAGCACGACGAATCGCCCGCCAGAAGAAAGTCGATGGCCTCAGCGAGGTAACCTGCCAGGGTGGCCGGGAGCCCCTTGCGCGACGAGAGCCCCTTCGATCCCGCGTGGAGTTCCGAGAGCGCCGTGCAGGCACCGAGCGCCTCGGCTTCTCGATCGAACCCGGCAGTACGAAGCGCGACGAGGGCTCGGTCGCGAGCATGCCAGACACACGCCTCAGCGAGGCTCCGTGCCATCTCCGCGTTCCACCCGGACACGCGCTCCAGAAGACGGCCGCGCGTGCTGACGACGTGCCGTTGCCCTTCTGCGACCGGATCGGCGAGCTCGGCGCGCCACAGTTCCGCGTCGAGCCAAAACGTGAGGTCGTTCACCCGGCACGCGTGGATACCGTGGGCGAGGCGGCCCTCAGGCGCTTCGACCCACGCCCCCGCACCGGCGGGTCCAGGGATCGGCCACTGGAATCCGGTGAAGGGCGCCATGGCTCCCGCAGCAAGGAACTTGTACGCGATCACGCTCCGTCCCCCTGGCCGCGCTTCCAGCCTCGAAACGTTCGGAGAAGCGCCTCCTTCGAGCCAGGCGGGAGCGCCTCCTCGGACAGGCCACCGGCGAGCTTCACGGTCGCGCGCATCTGCGCCAGGTAAACGCGACACGGCGCGCAGTAGCTGAGGTGCATCTCGAACCGCGTGCGCATCGAGGCTGGGAGCCGGTCCTCGAGATAGTCCGTGACCAGCTCGACGAGCTCCTTGCAGCTCAGGTCGTCGGGGTTGACGATCACGCTCGTGCTCCCTGGCGGTTCCGGCGGCGCTCCGTGCGGGTGTAGGCGGCACGTGCTGGCGCTTCCGCGCTCATTCGGGGCACGTACCCAGCGCGAGCCGACCTCCGAGGGAGCGACATCGCCGCCTCTTCGAGGCAGGCGGCGAGTCGCTCGTCGGTTCTCTCGATCCCTAGCGAGACGCGCTCGCGAGCGGCGGACGGATCCCCTCGTGCGCCAGGCGCATGCGGTAGATCCCCGTGCGCGCGGTCATGTAGAGCGTCCGACCGTCGTCATCGCCGAAGGCCATGTTGGCGGGAAGCTCGGGCGCCTGGATCGTGCCGAGGTGCTTCCCCTCGGACGAGATGACCCACACGCCACCGGGACCGGAGACGAAGAGGTGTCCGTCCCGGTCGACCTTCATGCCGTCGAGGGCCTCTTCGCCGGGAGCCTTCGTCATGTCGAAGAACACGCGGCCCCTCGTGAGCTCGCAGCTCTTGGGGCGAACCTCGTAGCGCATCACGAACTTGCGCTTCACGTCCCAGTTCGTGACGTAGAGAAAGCGTTCATCGGGGGAGAAAGCGATCCCATTCGGCCCGGTGAGATCTGTCGAGACGAGCTCCAGCTTCCCGTCCTTCAGGCAGAACACGCCGCTCTCCGGGAGTTCCTTGCGCGGATCGTCGAAGGCCTTCGGGAGCCCGAACGGCGGGTCGGTGAAGTAGAGGGCACCGTCCGAACGATAGACGAGGTCGTTGGGGCTGTTGAGGCGCCTTCCCTGGTACCTATCGGCGAGGACCGTGAGCGAGCCGTTCTTCTCGAGGCGTGTCACGCGGCGGTTTCCGTGCTCGTTGATGGTGAGGCGGCCCTCGCCGTCGAGCGTGAGGCCATTCGAGCCGGGCTGCCCGTACTCGCCCACGTCAACGCCCTTGTATCCGCTCTTCGCGCGGTAAACCGACACCTGACCGTCAGGCGACCAGCGGTAGATGGTGTTTGCGTTCGGGTCGCTGAACAGGAGGTAGCCGCCGGGGTGCCAAACGGGACCTTCGGTGAAGAGGAAGCCGTCGGCGACCTTCTCGATGCGAGCGCCGGGCGGGACGACCGAGTCGAGGGCCGCATCGACACGCAGGACACGGGCCACCTCGCCGCGCGGCTCGGTCCGCGCCCGGTGGACCTCGAGTGTCGCCGAGCGGACCCAGATGAAGTTGTTCGGGCTGGTAGAGATTGGCCCGTTGATGCCGAAGACGGCGAGGCGGATGCTCTGCCCGGGCCGGGCGTCGCGCGTCAGGACGACACGATTGGGAGCGTTGAAGCCCTTCACGACCGGCCCGCCCGTCTGACCGAGCACGAGCGGCAGCTTCCCATCGACCCAAACCTCGGCATAGTCGTCGACGACGATCTCGAAGGCGATGGTCGAGCCCGCCACCGGTACGTTGCCGATGCGCTCGGGCAAGGTGAGGTCTACGCGGTACCAGCCGAAGGACACCTTGCCGTTGCCGCGCCTCTGCTCGAGGGCCTCGGGCGCGATCCGCTCGAATCCGTCGGTGCTCGCGAACACCTCGCTCGCCTGCGGCGTCACGTCGATGGCGCGGATCGGCGCGCCGGTGGGCCTGAGGTCGCGACCTGGGGCTCGCGCTGCGACGTCGACGAGCTTCGCGTTGCGGTAGCTCAAGGTCGCGCCGACCAGGGACGCCCCTGCCTTCGAGGCGAGATCGACGATCGCGTCGGGGCGGACAGCGGGAGGATCGGCGGGGGCCTGGCCGGCTGCCGCGCGCGCGGTGGCCCAGGGCGCGACGCTCAGGACTGCGACGAGCGCCGCCAGGATCGGAACGTGCGCCATCACGGCGTGCTCCCGTTCTGAGCGCGGACCTTGACCACGTAGTAATCGAGCGGTCCCGGAACCTCGCGAAACCAGTGCGGGACGCCATTCGGCACGACGATCACGTCGCCTTCCGTGATCCGTCGCACCTCGCCACCCTGCACCGACGCGCCACGGATCTCCTCGGGCTGGATCGGCTGCGGTGAGATGACGGTGCCGCCCGTCACGAGCGTCGCCTGTCCCTTCAGGACGTGAATGATGTCGGTGTCGCGCGTGTGGATCTCGACTTGGCCCGGGCTCGTGCGGTGGCTCGCGTGGACCTTGTAGTCGCCGACCTCCAGCAAAGGCGAGCCGTGCTGGAACGCTGCAGCGACCTTGTCATGCGGCACGATCGTGACCGGCGCCTCGGCACCCGGAGACGACGGCGCGGCCAACGCCGCAGCCGCGGCGACGGCCAGTTCTTCGTCCTGCTGCGCGCTCGCGGCACCGCTCACGCCGACGGCGCCGACGATCTGGCCATCCACCGTGAGCGGGATCCCCCCCTGGAGCGGCGTGAAGTCCTCGAGGGCGACCATCGCGGTGCGGCCCTTGCCGATGATTTCCTCGAACGCGCGGGTGGGCTTCTTGAAGAGCGCCGCGGTCCGAGCCTTCCCGGTGCTGATGCGGCCGGCGGCAGCGAAGGTGCCATCGATGCGCTCGAGGGCGAGGAGGTTGCCTCCGTCGTCGACGACGGCGACGGCGCCGGTGGTCTTGAGGCGCCGCGCCTCCGAGAGCGCCGAGACGACCACCTTTTCGGCACCGGCGAGCGTGAGGGCCCTTTTCTCCGCGACCTGCGCGTGAGCTTGGGTCGAGACTATCAGGACTGCCAGAGCTGCGAGCTGTCGAGGGAGCTGCATGATCGATTTCTCTCCGGTGTGCCCGCGGGTGCGGGGCGTTCGTGGAGACGTCCGCGAAGCGCGCTCGTCGTTACGGCGCCCTCGTGGCCACGACGGAGAGGCTCCCGCGACACGCGTCTCACGTGGCGGGCGCCACTTGGGAGGCTCGGTGAGCAGTGATGCAATTCCTGCGAGCGGGCGTGGCTGAGATTCGGCGAGGGCCTCGAAAGGTCGGCCGCCGGGAGAGGAAGGGGCCCTCGTCCCGGCAGGCCACTGCTGATTCGCGGATGCGGGCCGCGACGGTCATGCGTGTGAGCAGGTGATCGCCCACTCGACGCTGGCGTAACGGATCCACGCGCCGCGCGACTCTCGGGAAGACGCCACGTGCACATGCCGTGCTCCGGAGCGCGTCACGAGGTGATCGTCATG
>DASPZP010000052.1:0-12404 GCA_035636195.1 Anaeromyxobacteraceae bacterium | reverse complement strand
CTGATTTCATCGTGCTGCTTTCGCCCACGCGACGGGCCCTCGAGACGCGCTCGCCTGTCCGCGCTCCTGACCGATCTGATCTGTCTGGTGATCGAACTCCAACAGGGATGGCAGCCGTGGATCAGCAGCAGGCTCATCGTTGCGCCCGGGGCGGCCCCCGTTCGTCAGCGAATCCGTCCGCGGCACACTCGCTGCAGAATCGGTGCGCGTCATGCAACGACGCCCGCAAGAGGCCACGAGCGGGCGCTGAGGAAAAGGAGACCGAGATGGGTGCCTTGTCTCTGGAGCATCTCGAGCGGTTCAAGACCGGCCTCGAGCGCTCGAAGCAGCGGCTCCTGTCGGGTTCGAGGCGGATGCCGGTGGAGGACGCGAGCTTCGACCCGGACGACCTCCGGGACGAGACGGATGCCGCAGCGAGCGAGCACTCGCAATCGCTGCTCCTTCAGCTGCGCAACCGCGAGAAGTTCCTGCTCGGCAAGGTCGAATCTGCGCTGGATCGGCTGGCAAACGGGAGCTTCGGAACGTGCGACCGCTGCGGCCAGGAGATTCCACCGAGGCGGCTCGAGGTCCGGCCGGTCACGACGCTGTGCCTCGACTGCAAGGACGAGGAGGAAATGGAGGAGCGTCGCTCATTCGGCGCGACCGGCATTCGCAAGAGGAGATGAAGGGGCTGCATGGAGCAAGTGGCAATCTTCCCTCGGTTGGTCGCTTGCGGTGCGCTCCTCCTTGCGTGCACGCTTTCGGGGTCGGCGCGTGGCGAGGAGCAGCACGACTCGGATACCGTCGTCGTCGTTCCGGGCGCGAGGTACCGGGCGAGCTGGCCGTTCCGGGTCTTCTTCGGCGGCTCATGGAGAGACGACTGGACCACGGCGATCCGGGTGCGGAAGCTCGATCTCTCGACGTTCGATGGCGGCCTCACGCCGGTCCGCCGCGGCGGTGGAATGCAGACGAAGAGCCTCCGCCTGAAGAGCGCGAATGGTCAAACGTGGGCCTTTCGCTCGGTCGATAAGGATCCCAGGCAAGCGCTGGACCCCGAGACGCGCCAGTCGGGCATCGCCGAGCTCATCCGCGACATCACGAGCACGGCACATCCGACGGCGGCCCTCGTCGTGGCGCCGCTCCTCGAAGCCGTCGGCGTTCTGCACGCGACCCCCGAGCTGTTCGTCATGCCGGACGACCCGCGCCTCGGCGAATTCCGCGACTTCGCCGGCATGCTGGGCGAGATAGAGCTGCACCCGGGGCGCGGGTTCGCCGGGGCAGACAAGGCGCTCGGGACGCTCGAGCTCTTCGCGCGCACGGAGCGGCGAAGCGACGAGCGGGTCGACGCGCGCGCCTATCTCCGGGCGCGGCTCATGGATCTCCTCGTCGGCGACTGGGACCGGCACGTCTCGCAGTGGCGGTGGCTGCGCTTCAACGAGGACGGCGGGCAGGTGTGGCGACCGGTGCCGCGCGACCGCGATCAGGCCTTCGCCCGCTTCGACGGGGTCTTCCCATCCATCGGCGAGTACTACATCAAGCAGTTCGCCAGCTTCCACGAGGACTACCCGCCGATCGACAAGCTGACGTTCCAGGCGCGTTACATCGATCGCCGATTCCTCGTCGCGCTCGACGATGCGGAGTGGCGCTCCATCACGTCGGACGTCGTCGCGCGGCTGACGGACGAAACGATCGCCACCGCCGCCCGCCAGCTCCCGCCCGAGATCTACGCCAGGGACGGCGCGATGCTCGAGCGCGCGCTGCGCGCGCGCCGCGACGGGCTCGCCGCAGCCTCGCGCGCGTTCTATCGGCTCCTCGCCAAGGATGTGGACGTGTACGGGACCGAACAGGCCGACGTCGCGTCCATCCGCAGGTCTCGCGACGGGGGAGTCGACCTGACGCTGAGCGCACGTGATGCCGTCACGGGTCAGGCGCTGGGACCGCCCTACTTCCATAGATCGTTCCGCCCCGGGGAGACGTCGGAGATCCGGCTCTACCTGCTGGGCGGTGCGGATAGCGTGATCGAGGACGGCCAGCGGAACGGCGCGATCCTCGTGCGCGTCGTCCGGGACGACCCCGGCGCGGCCGCGGAGGCGCGAGGGGCCGCGAGCGCTCGAGGCACGGGATCGGGCGCGCTCGACTCCGACGACGTCGCGGATCCCGCGGACGGTGAGGAGGACCCGCTGCGCCTCCGGTACGAGCGCTTTCGCGACTGGGGCACGGACTGGCTCGTCTTTCCGCAGCTCTCGTACGACGGCACTCTCGGGCTGTTCGCGGGCGCGCGCCTGCAGCGCACGCACTTCGGATTCGGCCGCGAGCCGTACGCGGATCAGATGAACTTCGCGGCGGCGTGGTCGACGACGCTCGGCGAGCCGCGGCTCGAGTACCAGCTCGACGTGCGCACGCGCTCGCCGCTCGGCGCGAGCGCGTACGTCGCCTACTCTGGCGTGGACTTCGCCAACTTCTTCGGCTTCGGGAACGAATCGGTACGCGACCCGCACCTTGCGTCAAGCAACGCCTACAGGGTGAATCAGCACCACTTCGTGGTGCGCCCGCTCGCCACCGCGAGCCTCGTCGGTCCTCTCCGCGCGCGCGCCGGTGTCGCGCTCGAACGGTTCTCGAACACCGCGGCCAACGCGCTCGGGCCAGCATCGGGCGCCAATGGCGCCGGCGACATGACGCTCGGGAGCGCGGAGGTGGGCGCCCACGTCGACACCCGGAGCGGCACCCTCACGCGGAAGCGCGGCTTCGAGGCCGACGTGAGCGCCCGTTACTACCCGGCCTGGCTCGACAATGCCGCGGGCTTCACGAAGCTTCGCGCCGAGGCTACCGCGCTGCTCGGGTCCCCCATCGCCTCCGGCGTCCTCCTCAGCCTCCGCGTGGCCGGAGAGAAGAACTGGGGGCGGTACCCGTTTTTCGAGGCCGCATCGATCGGCGGCGCCGGCGTGCCCTCGCCCCTGGACGTGACCGGTGGTGCGAGCGGCAACCTGCTGCGCGGCTACGACCTGAACAGGTTCGCCGGTGACGCCTCCGTCGTCGCCAACGCGGATCTGCGAATCCCGCTGGGGAGGTACTCGGCGATCATGCCGCTCAGGTACGGCCTCCTCGCGCTCGCGGACGTCGGCCGCGTGTTCGTGTCGGGCGAGTCGTCGAACAAGTGGCACCCGGGCGTGGGCGGCGGCGCCTGGCTCGCGCTGCACGCTGCGGGGTCGGGGATGGAGCTCAGCTCGACGCTGAGCTTCGCCGTTGTCCGCTCCGACGAGGGGACCACGTTCTACCTGTCGAGCGCATTTGGCTTCTGAAGGAGTGATGCATGAGCAAGCACAACGGCGTCCTGGTGCGCGATGCTCGCGACCACGTGTTCACGCTGTTCCGCGCGGCGGAAGACGTTCCGCTCGAGTACCACCACTTCGCGCGGACTCGCGAGACCGTTGACGCGTGCAAGGAGATCATCAAGGGCAGCAAGCTCGACGCCGAAGCCCGTGACGTCGCGCTCCTCTGCGCCTGGTTCTACGACGCGTGTTACGCGACCGGCCGCGACGACCATGACAAGAGCCTCGAGCTGTGCGTCCGCTTCCTGGACGAGCAGCACGCGCGTCACCCCACCCACGATCAGATCGCCGCCTGCTTCGGTGGCGTGGATGGCGTCGAGCGCGCCGCGCCCGGAGGCGCTCCGGAGGACGGCGACGCCCCCTCGGACATCCTCCACGACGCGCGGCTCGCCGTGCTCGCGAGGAAGGACTACGTCCAGCGTGCCGAGCTCTTGCGGTCCGAGCTCCAGCGCAGATCGGGAGAGACCGTCTCAGACGTCGAGTGGACACAGCGATGCATCGCGTTCTTCGACGCCCATGCCTACCGCACGCGCTTCGCCCAGCTCGTCTATGGCCCTGACCGGGCGGTGAACCTCGCGCGCCTGCAGAAGCTGCTTCGAAAGCAGCAGAGGGAGTTCGAGCAGGAGAAGCGTGACGACGAGAGCAGCGTTGCCAACCGACTCGGGAGGAGCGCGGAGAACCTATTCTACCATTTCACGCGGATCCAGATCAGCCTCGTCGGGATAGCCGACCGCCGGACCAGCACGATGGTCCACGTGAACGCGATCATGATCTCCATCGTCGTGGCGCTGCTCGCACGCCGCATCCAGACGGAGAGGGATCTCCTGGTCCCGACGGCCCTGTTGCTCTGTGTGAACTTGACGGTCGTCTTCCTGTCCTTGTATTCGATGCGGGCCGGGCGGAAAAACCTCCCCGCAGAGGAAGCGCGCGTCCGTGACGCAAACCTGATCGCGTTCGCGAACGAGACGCCCGTGTCGCTCTCCGAGTACACAGAGCACATGAGCGGACTCGTCGCGAACCCGGCGCAGTTCCAGGGCAAGGTCCTCGAACACCTCTACTTCACACGCAAGATGCTGGTGAAGCGCGGGAAGGGGCTGCGCCTCACGTACGACGTGTTCATGTACGGGCTCACGGTGGCCATCGTCGCCTTCATCGTGGCGCTGGCCCGACGATGACGAGCGCGCGCGCCCTCGCCGTCGCCGTCGCGCTCTGGGCGGCCGGACCGGCCGGTGCGGCGCCGGCGGACCTCGTCCCGCCGTCGAGCGCATGGGTGAAGATCTCCACGGCGGAGCTCGCCGCGCGGTACGACACCCTGTGGGCGGTGAGCGACGTCCACGGCCGGCTCGAACAGCTCGAGCAGCTTCTCGTCGCGTCGCGCCTCGCGGTCCGCCAGGGGTCGGCGCTCACCTGGAACGCCGCGCGCAGCCGCGCGCTGTTCCTCGTCGCAGGCGACCTCATCGATGGCGGACCCGACAGCGTGGGCGTGGTCCTCCTGCTCGAACGATTACAGCGCGAGGCCGCGGCCGCGAGCAGCCGCATCGTCGTCCTGCTGGGCAACCACGACGCGAAGTTCCTGGCCCGTCCTG
Source organism: Anaeromyxobacteraceae bacterium (assembly GCA_035636195.1). Taxonomy (GTDB): domain Bacteria; phylum Myxococcota; class Myxococcia; order Myxococcales; family Anaeromyxobacteraceae; genus Anaeromyxobacter_A. The sequence goes on along the minus strand of DASPZP010000052.1, from coordinate 7,510 downwards.
GCTCGGCTGCCCCGGAACTCATGGCGAGCGCGGCTCGGCACGCGGCGGAGCTCGAGCTCCCTCGGTCGTTCAAGCCCAAGCAGCTCGAGGAGACGCCGTTCGGGGTCTTCCTCCGCGGGCTGCCCGTCGCGGCGTTCGTCGGGAGTTGGCTGTTCGCCCACGCGGGCTACATCGACAGCGAGGACGGCGAGCCAGGGTTGCGCGCATGGTTCCGCCGACTCGACGAGACCGCGGCCAAACGGGACCGAAACGGATTCGCGGCGCTCCTCGACCGGCGATCCATCATCGAGTACCACAACTGGTGGCGAAGCGAAAAGCGCCTCGCGAAGACGAGGCATCGCTTGCAAGAGCTCGGGCTCAATGGGCTCGTCTTCGGCCACGATCCTGACGCGCTCGGCGCGGCGAACACGATCGCGATGAACCGCGACGGGTGGCTGATCAAGCTCGACACCGGCCTCAAGACCGGAGCGTCGGCGGGGATGCTCATGCGGTGCGAGGTGCGCGAGATCGTCAGCGCGGACGAGCTCGCGATGGTGCGCGACGGGGCGCCCACCTGTCGAGCCGAGATGCCCGACGGCTCTGCGCGAGCGCTCACGGTGCGATAGCGCCGATCCCATGGGGGCGGCAGCGCGGGTACCATCCGAGCGGGTCGCGCGTCATGGCGCCTTCGCCATCTGCGTCGCTGCGCCTACGGAGTCGGCCATCTCCTGGCCGAACCGGACGAGCGCCCTTTGCATCGCGGCGACCAGCGCCTCGTAACCCGCGCCGTCGATCCTCTCGGTGATGGTGGCTTCCCTCACGGCGAGCGAGTCTGGCTTTCCGCCCCTCTCCGCCAGGAGCTCCCATCGGCCGTGCAGGACGACCGACTGCCCGAGGACGCCGTCGAAACGCGAGATGCTGACGGTGGCGCGGTAGGCGGAGGCGGCCGGAGCGAGGGTGGCCGATCGCCAGGGAGCGACGAGGATGTTCCGGGAGGCGAGCCGGTCGGCGAGGGTGGCGACGAGAGAGCGGGTGATCTCGCGCTCGAGCGAGCCACCCCACCGGTCGAACTCCGCCATGACGAGCTCGTTGGCACCGGTGCGGGTCACGATCTGCTGGCGGTCGGCGTAATCGGGTATGTCGACGGGTCCGACGGCTAGCGTCGCGTCCGTTGCGCTCGAGGCCGGGCTGTCCCGGATCTCGAGCGGCGCCAGCGTGTAGAAGCGGGAGGGCCGGGAGCTCCCGAGGCAGCCCGCCATGGCGAGGGGCAGCGCGCAGGCGAGGAGCAGCGACCAACCGGGACGGCCTCGGCGCATGCCGGTTACCTCCTCCCCTTCAACACGGCCTCGGGGTGTAGCTCGAAATAGTCGGCCAGGGAACGCACGGCGCGCGCGGCGGCATCGAGCTCCCCGAGCGTCCTCGTCAGATCGTACCCTACGTTGGCGTTCTGTGAAGCCAATCTCTCGTAGGATCCCAGCGTCGAGCGCATCTGGTCGAGGGAAGCGCCGGCCTTCTTGGCGGTGTCGACGATGCTCGCCGCCATCTCCGCGGAGGGTCCTTCCTTCAGGGAGAGCGTCCGCTCGGCCTGCGTGAACGTGCGCCGGGCGGCGTCCGACGACGCCTTGACGCTCGCCGCGAGCGGCTTCACCTCCGCCCTGACTTCCCGGATGAACGCGTCGAGGTCACGGATCGTGACGGCGAGATCCCGCATGGTCTCCTGCGCCGCAGGGGAACGGACCAGCTGCTCGATGCCCTCGGTTGCGCTGATGATCTTGTCCGGGAGCTTCTGGAGGGTTGCGAGGATCTGCTCCCGCAGCGAGGGGATGGTCGGGATCTCCGGGTATCGCGTGTCGAGCCCGACGAGCTTCGTGGGCATCTCGGGGTGGAAGTCCACGCTGATGTAGAGCTGGCTCGTGAGGAGGCTCTGGATCTCGAGTTGCGCCTTGAGGCCCTTGTCCAGGAGCGGATGGACGAACCGGTTCCCGTGCGACAGGTCTCGGACTCCGCCCATGGACTCCTGATCTCCTTTCGCGACGATCAGGCTCTTCGGGTCGAAATCGATGTAGACGGGTATGGTGATGCTCAGGTCTTTCGGGTCGAACACCGCGGAGATCTTGGTGACCTCCCCGATCTTGACCCCCCTGAACTCGACGGGCGAGCCGACCGAGAGCCCGGTGATCGACCCCGAGAAGAACATCACGAAGGTCTGTCGGTTCTGGAAGAACTTGCCGGACCCGAGGACGGTGACGGCGACGACCGCCAGCGCCACCGCGCCGACGACGAAGCCTCCGATCAGCGTCTTGCTCGCCTGTCTAGCCACGCCTCGCCCCTTCGCCCCTGGTCAGGAACGTGAGCACGCGGGGGTCGCTCGATTCGGCCAGCAGCTGCTTCGGGTTGCCGGAGGCGATGATCGTCTTGCTCTCGCTGTCGAGGAAGACCGAGTCGTCGGCGATGGCGAAGATGCTCGCGAGTTCGTGCGTCACCACCACGATGGTGGCGCCGAGGCTGTCCCGGAGCTCGAGGATGAGATCATCGAGGTGTCGCGAGCTCACCGGGTCGAGCCCCGCCGACGGCTCGTCGAAGAAGAGGATATCGGGGTCGAGGGCTATGGCACGCGCCAGCCCTGCGCGCTTCTTCATGCCGCCGCTGATCTCGGCGGGATAGAACTCGTCGAAGCCCGCCAGGCCGACCAGCGCGAGCTTGAGCGAGGCCAGGGCGGAGGTCTCCCGCGCCGTGACGGGGGCGTACTCCTGGAGCGGCAGGGTCACGTTCTCGGCCAGCGTCATCGAGCTCCACAGCGCGCCGCCCTGGTAGAGGACGCCGAAGCGTCGCAGGACACGCTCGCGCTCGCGCGGCGGCATCTCCCAGAACCCGGCGCTGGTCCCCTGGTAGTGGATGCTCCCGCCGGCAGGCTCCTGCAGCCCGACGAGGTGCCGCAGCAGCGTGCTCTTCCCGCTGCCGCTCCCTCCCATGATGACGAAGATGTCGCGCTCGTTCACGGTGAAACTGAGTTCTCTCATCACGACGTAGCTGCCATAGGACATGGTCAGGTCGCTGACCGTGATCTTGGGACGCCGCTCGATCGCAGCGTTGCCGCGCGCTTCAGATGCCGAGGACATAGGCAATGACGGTGATGATCGCGGTCGCCACCACGATGCCGACGATGCCCGTGACGACGGCCGAGGTGGTGGCTTCTCCCACCGCCGAGGCGCTGCGCCCGCTGGCGATGCCGCGCATGCAGCCGGTCAGCGCCACCAGGACCCCGAACACGCCGCTCATGAAGAGCCCGAGGAACAGGTCGTCGAGGTGGATCGCGCGCTTTGTCTCCAGGTAGTACCGCATCGGGTTGATGTCGAGCATCGCGACCCCGACGATGAGTCCGCCGAGGATTCCCATGAGGTCGGCGTAGAGGCAGAGGAGGGGCATCATCAGGGAGAGCGCGAGCAATCGTGGCAGGACGAGGAAATCCATGGGTGGAATGCCCAGGGTCCTCAGGGCGTCGATCTCCTCGTTGACCTGCATCGTGCCGAGTTGCGCCGCGAAGGACGCGCCCGTGCGGCCGGTGACGACGATGCCGGTCATGATGGCCCCCATCTCCCGGACGATGCCGATGCCGACGAGGTGGGCGACGTAGATCTCCGCCCCGAACAAGCGGAGCTCGATGGCGCCGACGAACGCCAGGATGAGGCCGACGAGCAGGCTGATGAGCGAGACGATGGGAAGGGTTCGCGCGCCGCTGTCCTGTAGGACGAGAAGGAAGTCCGAGCGCCGGAAGCGAGCCTTTCCCATGAGGAGGCGGAGCAGCGAGAGGAACGCGTCACCGACGAAGGCAAGCGCCTCACCACACGCATTCCACCGCGCGACGACCGCATCGCCGACCCGCGCCAGGACGGGCTCCGGCTGCGACCTGCGGCGGGCGCCCGTTCTCGCCGGCACCGCCGTGGCGAGCGCCAGGAGCCGCCTCACGCCGTTCGGCAGCCCATGCTGATCGACCTCGACGCCCAGCTGCGAACACCGCGACAGCACCGCCAGGAGGAACGTGAGCAATCCGCTGTCCCACCCAGCGAGCACACCCGTGTCGAAGGTCACTCTTCGCGGAGGCGGAGACTTCTCGATCTCTCCGAGCACACTCTCGGGTGCGGGAATACCGCGCCCCAGCCGCCAGTCGCCGCCGAGCGCGACGTCCAGCGTACCATCCGGAGCTCTCGCATAGTCGAGATGGACTTGCGCCGTCACCCGAGGCCTCCACGATCACCGCGACCCTTCCCGAGGAAGGCCCGGAACGCGGCCACGGCCTCCGGCGACCGCACGCGCTCCTGGAAGACCTGCCCCTCGCGGCGGATGGCGTCCTTCACCTGCGCGCGCATGGGCTGGCGCAGGAGGCGCTTCGCCGCGAGCACCGCGCCGGGCGGCCTGTCCGCGATGGCGCGCGCCCGCGAGAGCGCGAAGGCGGCGAGCTCCTCGGCCGGCACGACCGCGTTGACGAGACCCGCATCCTTCGCCGCCGCGTCGAAGGGCTCTCCGAGGAGGAGCCACTCGGTCGCGCGCGGCAGGCCCACTACCAGCGGGAGGAGCAGGCTCGAGCCCGCCTCGGGCGTGACGCCCAGCGCTGCGAAAGGGAGCTGGAAGCGGGCGCGAGCCGACGCCGCCACGTAGTCGGCGTGGAGGAGCAGCGTCGTCCCGATGCCGACGGCGGGCCCGTCCACCGCGACGACGAGCGGCTTCGCGAGTTCGGCGGCGCCCTCGCTGCGGGTGCGGATGCTTCCGTCGGCGCGCGTCGTGTCGTTCATCGCACTTGGTCCCTGGTCACCGGAATGGTGGTGCTCTCATGCGTGCAACGCCTGCGCCACCCGCGTACATGACGCTCATTGCGCTGAAGCCACCGCCCCGTGAATCAGATCGCTGATCGTCCTCGGACCGACTGATCAATCCCGATCACCCGCCCGCGAGGTCTGCCTGATCGAGTCCGATCTGAGCCGGGCAGGCTATCCGAAGACGACCTCGAGGAACGTGCTCGACGCCGGACTGAATGCCGCGCGCAAACAGCGCCAGTACGTCCGCGGCCCGAAGAGCCGCACGATCGTGAGCGCGTGCCTGAGAACTTCTTTTCGAGTGATCACGCCGCGCATCGACTCCTCCTCTCACCTCGGGAGGTGGCCACTGCAGGATGCGCGCCAGCGATGAGCTCCAACGATGTCTGTCGGATGGCGGCGTCGAGAGCGTCGGTGGACCGGCGAGGTCGCCTTGTGACGCCTTCGGCGGGACGAAACCTGCGTCCCCCGACGGCGACTCAAGAATCATCCAGTCGCGGCGGTGAGAGCTTCGATATCGAAGGCACGACTTGCGTCGGCAGTCCGCGCCAGCTCCGCTGCCGCGCGGCCCCCCGCTGCCACGGCTTCGTCGCCCGAGGTGGTGGTCGCGAGCGTCGGCTCGACGACGATCTCCCGGATGTCCGTGAATCCGATGAAGCCGAAGATCTGCCGCAGGTACGCGCTCTGCTGGTCCAGGCCCTCCGCGCCAGACCCGCGACCGTACGCTCCGCCGCGCGCATAGATCAGCACGAGCGGCTTGCCCGTGACGAGTCCCTTGTAGCCTTCCCCCAGCGAGAAACCAAACGTGAGGCCCGGCTGGACCAGCAGATCGATGTAGTGCTTCAGCTTGTATGGGATGCTGAAGTTCCACATGGGCACCGAGACGACGTACGCGTCCGCGGACTTGAAGTGCTCGATGACGCGGACGATCTTCTCCCACGCCCGCCGCTGATCCTGAGTGTGCGGCAACGCCCGTATGACGGCGTACTTCGCGTCGAGCACGGCGCCGTCGAACTCGGGGAGCTCGGCCTTCCACAGGTCGAGCGTCTCGACCGTGTCGCCGGGGTGTGCTGCCAGGTACGAATCGATGAAGCGCGCCGCGACGGCCTGCGACGCGGACCGGCTGCCTCGGGGGGACGCCTGGATGTGAATGAGCTTCGCCATGAATGCCTCCTCTTGCACTGGAATGTAGACTGTCGCGTCCATAAGACTAGACGTCGCAGACAGGACGGACTGGTGCGCGGGAGTGGACAGTGGATCTGAACCGCATCACGGCCTTCGTGCGCGTCGTCGAGGCGGGGAGCTTCACGGCGGCCGCGGCGGCGCTCGGGCTGAGGAAGTCATCGGTGAGCCGGAGCGTGGCGGCCCTCGAGGCGGACCTCGGGATCAGGTTGCTGCAGCGGACGACGCGCAAGCTCTCCCTCACGGACGCTGGCCGCGCCTACTACGACCGCACCCGGGACGCGCTGTCCGGCATCGAGGAGGCGCGGCAGGCCGTGTCGTCACTCGGCGCGGAGCCTCGCGGGCTCGTGCGGGTCACCGCTCCCGTCGACCTCGCCCGCGATCTCGCCGCAGTGACGGCGGCGTTCCTCCGCGCGAACGCTGGCGTGCGCGTCGAGACGGTCCTCACCGCGCGGTACGTCGACCTGGTGAAGGAGGGGTTCGACCTCGCCGTCCGCGCCGGCCCTCTCAGCGACTCGTCGCTCCACGCGCGGCGGCTCGGCGACGCCGAGCTCGGCCTCTTCGCCTCGCCTGCCTACCTCGACCGGATCGGACGGCCCCGGCGCCTCGCCGAGCTCGCGCGGCACGAGTGCATCCTCTACCGGGCCGGGAGCTCCGTCACGAAGTGGCGGCTCTCGGGGCCGCGCGGGGACGAGGAGGTCTCCGTCCATGGTCGGGCCGACACCGACGAGCTTTCGTTCGCCCGGGCGATGGCCCTCGCAGGGTTCGGCATCGCCCTCGTGCCGGTCACGTTCGTCGCGCCGCTCGTCGAAACCGGGGAGATCGAGCGCGTGCTTTCGCGGTACGCGCAGAGGAGCTCTGCCGTTCACATCGTGTGGCCGAGCCGTCGGTTCGAGCCCGCCGCCGTGAGGCTGTTCCGCGAAGCCCTGGCGCAAGCGTTGCCGCGGGCCCTCGGCGGCGCCGCTACATCGATCGCCGCTTCCTCGTCGGGCTCAAGACCCTCGTGTGCGCCCGCGGCCAGTACTCGCGGACCTACCGAGGTCGACAAATGAGGGGTCTTCGTCTTGATGCGGTGGACGTCCCCTCGGCCACCCCATCTGCAATTCATCGCGGCACGCATTGCTGAACTGCAGCAATACATCCATCGCGTGGTCGCCCAGTGATCCCGCACGTCACGAAGGGTCCTGTTGGGCGCCAGGTAGGTGTCGACGATCACGTGCGCGACGCGATCTGCGCTCTCGACGATCTGCGGCGACGACAGGATGCGCATCCTGCTGACGAGGGCGTAGAGATTGACGAGGTTCTGCCCGGCGCCAGCAAGGACGCGCTCAAGGCGCCGCCGCCGTTCCAGTACGCGAACTGAGGAGCTCGCTGCCGACACGAGGGCCTGTGACCGGCATTGGCAGAGGCGCGATCGATCGGTTCGCGACGGTCACCGCGCATCTGATCGAATCCCGACAACCCCAGGCGTCTCTCGCAGGAGGGTCCAGCGCATGGAGGTCTGGCTCATGGACGAGGTCAAGAGGGCGATCGCTCGA
>DASPZP010000051.1:0-3164 GCA_035636195.1 Anaeromyxobacteraceae bacterium | reverse complement strand
CGATCTGCCTCAGCACGAAGGGGAGGATGCCGCCGTGGCGGAAGTACTCGACCTCCATGGGCGTGTCGATGCGCAGCGTGACGGGGATCTTCTCCTCGCGGCCGTCGGCGCGCCGCACGACGAGCGTCAGCTGCTGGCGCGGGGTGAGCGGACCGTCGGCGCCGAGCAGGTCGTAGTGCTCCGTCCCGTCGAGCCCGAGCTGCTGGGCGGAGGCGCCGTCCTGGAACTGGCAGGGGAGGACACCCATCCCGACCAGGTTCGAGCGGTGGATGCGCTCGAAGGAGCGGGCGATGACGGCGCGTACGCCGAGGAGGCGGGTACCCTTGGCGGCCCAGTCGCGCGAGCTGCCGGTGCCGTACTCCTGTCCGGCCAGGACGATGAGCGGCACGCCCTCCTGCTGGTAGGCCAGGGCGGCCTCGTGGATGCTCATCCGCTTCCCGTCCGGCTGGTGGACGGTGACCCCGCCCTCGACGCCCGGCACCATCAGGTTCTTGATGCGGACGTTCGCGAAGGTGCCGCGCAGCATCACCTCGTGGTTCCCGCGCCGGGCGCCGTACGAGTTGAAGTCCGCGACCGGCACGCCCAGCTGCTGGAGGTACACGCCGGCCGGCGAGGAGGGCTTGATGGAGCCGGCCGGGCTGATGTGATCGGTGGTGACCGAATCGCCGAAGATGGCGAGGGCGCGCGCGCCTCGGACGCCCGCCGCCTGGCCCGGCTTCATCGAGAAGGGGATGAAGTACGGCGGCTCGCGGACGTACGTGCTCTGCGGATCCCAGGTGTATGTCTCCCCGGTGGGCGCGGGCAGCGCGTTCCAGGCGGCGTTCTGGGTCTGCACGTCCTGGTAGTTCTTGCGGTAGACGGTGGGGTCGCTCGCGGCCTCGAGCACCGCCTGCACCTCCGCCTCGGTCGGCCAGACGTCCCGGAGGTACACGGCCTTCCCGTCCTTGCCCTTCCCGAGCGGCTCTCGCGAAAGGTCGATCGCCACGTTGCCGGCGATGGCGAAGGCGACCACCAGAGGGGGGCTCATGAGGAAGTTCGCCTTGATGGCCTGGTGGATGCGCGCCTCGAAGTTGCGGTTGCCGGAGAGCACCGCCGCACACACGAGCTCGTGCTTCGAGACCACCCCTTCGAGTCGGGCGTCGAGCGGGCCCGAGTTCCCGATGCAGGTGGTGCAGCCGTAGCCGACCACGTCGAAGCCGAGCGTCGCCAGCGGGGCGAGGAGGCCCGTCTTCTCGAGGTAGTCGGTGACGACGCGCGAGCCGGGCGCGAGCGAGGTCTTCACGGTCGGCTTCACCGCGAGGCCCTTCGCGACGGCCTTCTTCGCGAGCAGTCCCGCCGCCAGCATGACGTTCGGGTTGGAGGTGTTGGTGCAGCTCGTGATGGCGGCGATGAGCACGTCGCCGTGTCCGAGCGCGATGTCCTGCGTCGCCACGGGCGCGCGGCTGGCGTCCGGCCCGAGCCGGTTCGGCGTGGGCCGGTTCGTGATCATCTCGAGCTCGGTGAGTGGGTTCGTGTTCATCACCGTGAGGTGGGTGGGCGCGCTCCGCGGCTCCTGCGACCCGCCGCCCGGCTTCGGGCCGTCCGCCTCGGAGGCGCGGTGGCGCTGGCCGAGCTCGCTCGCGGGGCGGCCGAAGCCGCTCGCGTCCTTCGTGGTGAGCAGGCTCGTGAAGCGCTCCTTGAGCGCATCGAGCCCGACCCGGTCCTGGGGCCGCTTCGGCCCGGCGACCGACGGCTCGACCGAGGCGAGGTCGAGGTCGACCACGGTCGAGTAGTCGCACTGGCCGGCCTTCGGCATGCCGAACAGGCCCTGCGCCTCGCTGTAGGCGCGGACGTCGCGCACCTGCTCCGCGCTGCGGCCTGTGGCCTCGAAGTAGCGCAGGGTCTGCTCGTCGAGGGGGAAGAAGCCCATGGTCGCGCCGTACTCGGGCGCCATGTTGGCGATGGTGGCGCGCGTGGTGGCGGTGAGGCTCGCCGCGCCCTCGCCGTGGAACTCGACGAACTTTCCCACCACCTTGGTGCGGCGGAGGAGCTCGGTGATGGTGAGGACGAGGTCGGTGCCGGTGACGCCCTCCCGGAGCCGGCCGTGGAGGTGCACGCCCACCACATCGGGCGTGAGGAACGCGGAGGGCTCGCCCAGCATGGCCGCCTCGGCCTCGATGCCGCCCACGCCCCAGCCCACGATGCCGAGCCCGTTCACCATGGTGGTGTGCGAGTCGGTGCCGACGAGCGTGTCGGGGAAGAGCACCCCGTCCTTCTCCATGACGCCCTTCGCCAGGTACTCGAGGTTCACCTGGTGGCAGATCCCGAGGCCGGGGGGGACGATGCGGAACGTCTGGAAGGCCTGCGTCCCCCACTTCAGGAACTCGTAGCGCTGCCGGTTGCGGTGGAACTCCATCTCCATGTTCTCGCGCAGCGCGTCCGGGGAGCCGAAGGCGTCCACCTGGACCGAGTGGTCGATGACGAGGTCGACCGGCACCTGCGGCTCGACCTGGCGCGGGTCCTTCGCGAGGAGCTTCATGGCCGAGCGCATGGCGGCGAGATCGACGAGCAGCGGCACGCCGGTGAAGTCCTGCAGGAGCACGCGCGCGACCACGAACGGTACCTCGCGCGTCCGCTCCTCGACGGGCTTCCAGGCAGCGAGCGCCCGTACGTCCTCCTCGCGGGCGCGCTGCCCGTCGCAGTTGCGCAGCACCGATTCGAGGACGATCCGGATCGAGACCGGCAACCGGCGCACCGCGCCGAGCCCCTGCTCCTCGAGCGCCGAGAGGGAGAAGAAGCGGGCCTTCCGGCCGCCGCCGAGGTCGAGATCGCGCAGCGCGCGGAGCGTGTCGTTCATGTGGTGGTCCCCCCCGCGTACTTACGGCCTTGGCCGCACTGCGCAACCGCCGCGTCGGGGGCGTGCGGCGCGGGCGGCCTGGCTGCCCCCTCCCAGTCAAGCGCCCGTCATCATTCGGGCCCGTTCGTCCGATAATTGATTCAGATCAAACGGCGCGCGCGGCTCCGCTATAGGCTGCCCTCCGACGGTGTCCGCGCCCCACGGGGCGCGAGGAGGTCGGCGTGAGAGGCGGAACCCTGGGCGTGCTCGGCGCGGTGGCGGCGGCGGCGCTCTGCGCAGCCCTGGCCGCGCGCGCCAGCGAGAAGGCCCCCACCCCGGTGCAGCCGCG
>DASPZP010000050.1:0-9800 GCA_035636195.1 Anaeromyxobacteraceae bacterium | reverse complement strand
GCGCACGGCGAGGCGCAGGTGCGCGACTACCAGATCTTCATGCAGCTCACGGGGCCCTACGAGGACCCCACCGTGCAGCTCACCAGCCAGCCCGCGCTCTCGCAGCAAGACCTGGTCACGCTGCTCTCGCTCGGCTACACGACGCGCGACGCCGCGGCCGCCGCGGGAGTGAGCGGCCTCGCGACCGCCGCCGCCGCGCAGGCGCTCTTCAGCGCCTCCGGGCTGGACGATCAGGTGAAGCGCTTCGCCCCGCGCAGCGGGCTCCTGCGCGACTTCTCGGTCCGCATCGTCAGCGCGTACTCCGAGGGCTCCGGCCAGGTGGAGCCGCGCGCCGAGTTCGAGTCGAAGGTGGTGGACGACAGCTTCCGCCTGCGGTACCAGGCCCCGCTGGCCGGCGCTGCGCGGGGCCAGCGCGCCCAGGCCGAGATGAGGCTCTCGCCGCACAGCTCGATCCAGTACCAGTGGGACAATGACACGCCGGGCGTGAGCGCCAGCGGAGACCACGGCGTGGACCTGAAGCTCCGCTGGGAGTGGAACGATTGAGCGCGGCCGGGCTCCTGGCCGGACTCTTCCTCGCGTGGGCGAGCGCGGCCGCGATCCCGGGCGCGGAATCCGCCCCTCTCCACGATCCTCTCCCCCACCCACGCCGTGAGGACGGCGCGGGTACCCGGCGGGGCGAGGGAGCGAGTCTCTCGACCGCGGTTCGGACCCCGATCGTCAGCGCGGTCGAGCTCCTCCTTCCTCCCGGCGAGGACGCCGGGCCGCTCCAGGCGCTCCTGGCAGTGTCCCGCGACGCGCCGCTGTCACGCCGCGAGGTGCGCCGCACGGTCCAGCTCCTCTTCGCGACCGGCCGCTTCGCCAACGTGGTGGCCCGGACGAGGCCCCTGCCGGACGGCGGGGTGGCGCTCGTGCTGGAGTGTTCGCGTCGCCAGCTGGTCACCGCGGTGGAGGTCGAGGCCGGCCCGCGGCCGGTGCTCGACCCGGAGCGCGTCCGCCGCTCCGCCGGCCTCGCGGCCGGCGACGAGCTGTGGCCGGGGCGCCTGGAGGAGGTGGCGGCCCGCATCCGGGCGCTCCACGCCCGCCACGGCTGGCGCGCCGCCGAGGTGAGCGCCACGGCCGCCGGCGTCGGGGCGGGGCGGGTCGTCATCCGCATCGCCGAGGGCCCACCCACCCGCGTCGTCGCCGTGGACTTCGGCGGAGCGACCGGGCTGGCGCCGGACGTCCTCCGCGAGCGGCTCGCGACCACCCTGGGCGCCGTGCTCGATCTCGATGCGCTGGAGACCGACGCGCGCGAGGTGCGGTCGCGGCTGCGCCGGGCGGGCTGGCTGCGGGCCCGGGTGGGAGCGCCCGAGGTGACCTACCAGGGCGAGGCGGCGCGGGTGAAGATCCCGGTCGAGGCCGGCGCGCATGTGGCGGTGCGCTTCGCGGGAGTGGCCTCGTTCCCGATCGCAGAGCTGCGGGCCGAGCTCGGACTCGAGGCCGAGCAGGCCCTGGACGCGACGGCGCTCGCGGCCGCCGCCGGGCGCGTGCGCGCCTTCTACCTGGCCCGCGGCTACGCAGCGGCGCGCGTGACCGCGCGCGAGAGCCCGGCCGAGCGCGGCAGCGCGCTCGTCTTCACCGTCGACGAGGGGCGGCGCTACCGGGTCGCGGCGGTCCGCTTCCCGGGCGCCAGCCGGAAGAGCTCGAGCTGGCTGCGTGGGCGCCTGGACGAAGCGCTCGAGGCGGTGGCGCCCCAGACGTCGTCGGGACCCGCCGGCGACGCCGAGCAGCTGGCCCGCGCGGCGGGCTCGCCTGCGGCGGTGCGCTCGCCTCCGCCGCTCGAGCCGCGCCGGGTCTGGAACCCGCCGCTGTGGGACGAGGCAGCCCTGCGCCTCGTCGAGTTCTACCGGGCGGAGGGCTATCTCGACGCAGCGTACGATGGGGCGCGGGCGGAGCTCGACGCGGCGCGCGGGACGGTGGAGGTGGAGGTCCGGCTGCGCGAGGGCGTCCAGACGCTGGTCCGGGCGGTGGCCTTCGAGGGAAACTCGGCCGTGCCGACCCGGGAGCTCGCCGACGAGGCGCGGCTCGGCCCGGGCGATCCGCTCGCGTTCGGCAACGTGGACGCGACCCGGACGGCGCTGCTCGCGCTGTACGCGCGGCGCGGCTACCTGTACGCCACCATCGACCCACACGAGGACATCGCGGCCGACCGTGCCAGCGCGGTGGTTCGCTTCGTGATCGACGAGGGGCCTCGGGTGCGGGTCGGCGCGGTGGTGGTGAGCGGGGCGCGGCGCACGCGAGAGGCGGTGGTGCGCGAGAGCCTCACGCTCAAGACGGGCGACGTGTACGATCCCGAGTCCGCCGGGCGCAGCCAGGCCGCGCTGCTGCGGCTGGGGGTGTTTCGCTCGGTGGGACTGCGCCTCGCCGATCCCGAGGTGCCCGGTCCGGTGAAGGACGTCACGGTCCTGTTGTCGGAGCGCCCGTGGCGCACGCTCTCGCCGGGCGTCGGCTTCTCCCTCGCGAACGGGCCGCGCGCCTTCGTCGAGCTCGTCGAGCCGAACCTGCTCGGCCGCGCGCTCGAGCTCTCGGTGCGCGCCAAAGCGAACTATCCGCTCGTCACCTTCCGCCCCGACCTCGACGGCTACCCCGCCGCCGAGCGCTTCGAGGGGCGGCTCGACATCGGCTTGCACGACCCCCGCGTGCACGTCTTCGGGGTCCCGGCCGGCGGGCGGGTCGACGGCATCGTGGAGCGCCTGCACCGGCCGTCCTATGACCTCGCGCGCGCCTCCACCATCTTCGGCCTCGACCGACCCGTCTCGAGCCACGTCACGCTCTCCCTGCAGTACGAGCTCGAGATCGATCACATCATCAAAAGCAGCGCGAGCGACATCGTGGCCCCGAACACGCAGGCCGACGTGGAGCGCCTGCGCTTCCCGGAGGGCGTCACGACGCTCAACTCCGTCCGCCCGGTGATCACCATCGACTACCGCGACGACTCGGTCCACCCGCGCAAGGGCTGGGTCGCCACCGGCGTCGCCGACTACTCCCACTCGCTGGGCGGCCAGGGCGGCGGGCTCTTCGGCATCATCCCCGGCAGCGAAGTCTTCACCCACATGCTGCGCCTCTCGGGGGCCGTCTCGGGCTACCTCCCGCTCGGGCCGAGCGTCCTGGCGGTCTCGCTCCGGGGTGGGCGCGTGCTGCCGCTCGACCCGGCGTCGCAGACGATCGGCCCGAAGCGCTTCTTCCTGGGCGGTTCCTCCACGATGCGCGGCTACGGCGAGGACGAGGTCATCCCGCAGGACGTCCGCGGCACCTTGCTCGATCAGGTCCGCACCTGCGCGGCGAGCGGCGTCTGCACCCCCCAGGCGCAGAGCCTGAAGGGCGGCCAGTTCCTCCCCAGCGAAGGCGGCGAGTCGTTCGCGAACGGCAAGCTCGAGCTGCGCTTCCCGCTGAGCCCGAGCGTGGAGGCGGGCCTCTTCACCGACGTGGGCAACCTCTGGCTCGACCCGCGTGCCGGGAGCATCACCGACCTGCGGTGGAACTTCGGCGCCGGGCTGCGCTTCCTCACGCCCATCGGCCCGGCCGTGCTGGATCTGGGCGTGAACCCGGCGGCCGACCCCCGGCTCGGAGAGGCCTACGTCTCGCCACACTTCTCGATCGGGCTGTTCTGATCACCCTCCGCCGGGAAACCGCTCCAGGACCTGGTCGAAGTCCTCGAACGGCGTGTAGCGCACCCCGAGCTCGTCGCAGTACCGTGGCAGGCGGCCGCGGGCGAACACGAGGTCGGCCTTCTCGGCTGCGCACCGGTCGGCGGTGCCGTCGCCGCACATCACCACCTGGTGGCCGCGGCCGCGCAGCTCGTCCACCACCGTACCCTTGCAGAAGCCGCACCGCCCGCAGCCGCCGCCCTGGCCGTGGAACTCGACGGTGAGCCCGCGGGGCGAGCAGCGGGCGCGGTTGGAGCGCACCTCGACGTGCGCGTGCAGCTCGGGCGGCAGGCGCTCCAGCACCGCGTGGATGTAGACGTCGAGCCCGGCCGAGACGAGGAGGAAGGGGATGCCCTCGTCCCGGCAGCGGGCCACGAACCGCTCGAACCCGGGCCGGAGCACGGCCCGGCGCCGCGCCCAGGCTGCGATGTCCTCGGCGCTGGCCGTGATGGGAGCGAAGATGGCCTGGAGCAGCTCGGCGAAGGTCAGCTCCCCGGCGCGGTAGCGATCCTCGGCGCCGCGCCAGGTGTCGTGGCCGGCGAAGTGGATGGAGACCTGGTCCCCGATGTCCTCGGTCACGGCGGTGCCGTCGAAGTCGCACAGGACGGCCCATGGGGCCCCCTCACCCCGGCCCTCAGCCATGGCCAAACCGATCGTACAGGAGCCCCCACCGGACGCCGCGATCCGACACCGTCAGCCTCTCGAAGCCCAATGCCCGCAGCGACTCCATCACGATGGCGCAGCCGCTCACGATGACGTCGGCCCGCTTCGGCTCCATGCCCGGCAAGAGCGCCCGCTCCCGCACCGGCAGCGCCGCCAGCCTCCCGAAGAGCGCCTCCACCTCGGCGAGCGAGAGCTCGCTCCCGTGGACCCGCTCGGCGTCGTAGCGCGGCAGCGCCTGCGCCACGGCGGCGAGGGTGGTCACCGTCCCAGCGATGCCCACCAGGCGCGCCGGGCGCGGCGCGCCCTGGAGCAGGGCGCGCGCCGCCGGCCCGAGCGCCTCGGTGGCGCGGAGTCGAAGGAGCGCCAGGGCCGCCGGGTCCGGCGGATCGGGCGGCGCCACGCGCTCGGTGAGGCGCACTGCCCCCATCTGCACGCTCGTGCGGGCTCGCGGCGCGGGCGCGTCGCCCAGGCACAGCTCCGTCGAGCCGCCGCCGACGTCGAGCACCGCCAGCCCGCCCGGGCCGCCGAAGTCGCGCCACGCGTTCGCCCAGACGAGGCGCGCCTCCTCCTGGCCGGTGATGACCTCCGGCGCGAGGCCGGCGTCGGCGCGGGCGGCGCTGAAGAAGGCCTCGCCATTCGAGGCGTCGCGGACGGCGCTCGTCGCCACGCAGGCGATGTCCGCGGCGCCGAGCGCGCGCGCCTCGGCCGCGAAGCGCGCCAGCACCGCCACCGTGTCCTGGATGGCGCCGGGCTCGAGCGCGCCGGCGCGGTCGACGCCGCGCCCGAGCCGCGTGATCTCGGCCCGCTCCACGACCGGCGCCCACGCCTGCCTGCCCTGCGCGTCGGGCGGAGTCTCCTCGGCCACGAGGAGCAGGACGGTGTTCGTGCCGACGTCGATGGTGGCGCAGCGTCTCATCGTCGTCCTTTAGCGCGGGAGCGGCCCCCAGGCCGGCGTGCCGAGCACCGCCGCGTCGTCGGTCACGATCGTCTGCTGCTCGCCGTTCGGCGAAGAGACCACGAGCTGCGGCCGCCCCTTGCGATCGCTGGTGAACGCGAGGAGGCGTCCGTTCGGCGCCCAGGTGGGCTCCTCGTTGGTGCGGCCCTGGTCCTGCGTCACGCGCTGGACCTTGCCGGTGTCGGGCGAGATGGTGAAGACGTCGAACACCTTTCGCTCATCACGCGCCGTGAAGGCGATCAGATCGCCGCGCGGGCTCCAGCGCGGGGTCTGGTTGTAGGTGCCCTGGAACGTGATGCGCCGCTGCCCCGACCCGTCGGCGTTCATCAGGTACAGGTGCGGATTCCCGGAGCGGCTCGACACGAAGCAGAGCCGCTTGCCGTCGGGCGACCAGGTGGGCGAGCCGTCGATGGCGGGATCGGTGGTGAGCCGCCGCGGGTCCGAGCCGTCCGCGTTCGCCACCCACACGTCGGAGTTTCCGTTGGCCGAGCCCGTGAAGGCGATCTTGGTGCCGTCGGGCGAGTACACCCCGCCGGTGGTGAGGTCGCCGAGGCCGAGCAGCCGCTGCGGCCGGCGCGAGCCGAGGTCGAGCGTCCAGAGCTCCGGACGCCCGCTCCGGTAGGCGGTGAAGAGGATTGCCTTCCCGTCGGGCCGCCAGGCGGGGAGGAGCACGAGGCCCGCGTCGCGGTGGAGCACCTCCGGCCGCCGCCCGTCCACGTCGAACGCGACGAGCTCACGGTTGCCGCCGGCGAGCCGGCGCAGGGCCAGCAGGCGCGTGCGGAACACGCCCGGCTCGTGCGTGTAGTACTGCACGATGTCGTCCGCGGCGCGGTGGGCGAGCAGGCGCGTCGCGTCGGCCCCGCCCCGGTTGCTCTGGCTCAGCACCTCGCGCCCGGCCCGCACCTCGAACAGGTGGAGGTCGGCCACCGTCTCCCCCGCCACGCGGCGCACGAGCGCCTTGACGAGCCCGTCCGCGCCGACGTCGCTCCAGCGGCTGAAGCGGATCGTCGGCGCGGTGAAGCCCTCGGCGGGATCCGCCAGGAAGCCCTTCGGGTCGAGCACCTTGAAGATGCCGGACAGGACGAGGTCGCTGCGCAGGACCTCGTTCAGCTCGGCCGCGACGGCCTCCGCCCCCGGCTCGGCGCGGAAGGGCGCCAGCGCGATGGGCAAGGGCTGGAAGTTCGCCGAGCCGATCTCGATGTAGGCCCGCTGCGACTGCGCCGCGGCGAGCGCCGGCGCGAACGCGAGCAGGAGGACGAGGGATTGCTTCGAGGTCATGTCGCTCCATCTCCCTCTCCCCAGCCGGGGGAGAGGGTCGGGGTGAGGGGCATCAGGGACGGTACAACACACCGAGCCCTTCCTCGCGGTAGCGCCTGCGGAGCTCGGCCGGCGGCGGCGGGATGCGCGCGGCTCGGATGGCGCGCTCCAGGGCCGCGTCGAAGGCGCCATTGCCGCTCTTCGTCTCGAAGCCGAAGCGCAGCACGCGGCCATCCTGGTCGAGGTACAGGACCACCGTCGCCTGCAGGTGCATCCTGTCGCGGTCGGAGAGGGTCGAGGGCAAGACGTAGGACTCGCGCAGCGCACGCTCGACGAGGGCGAGATACTGATCTCCCGCGCTCGCCTCGCTGGCGTCGCCGCGGGGGTCTCCGTTGGGATCGCCGTAGACCGGGCTCGAGAGCGCCTGGTCGCGCTTCACGCGCGAGAGCACGGAGGCGAGCACGTCCGAGCGGCCGCCATTCGCCGGGCGCGGTGCGACCTTGGCCGGAGGCGCCGGGGCGGGCTTGGTCGTCCTGGCCGCCGGCGGCGGGGCCGGTGGAGCCACGGGCGGCACGGGGACGGCCACCGTCTCCGGTGCGGCGGCGGCGGGCGCGCCCTCGTCCTTGCGCGGCAGCCACTCCTTCGGCCGCTTCTCGCCGAGCCGCACCAGCTTCGCCACGATGGGCTTCTGCGACAGGTCGACCTGCGGGGTGGACGGGTGGAGGAACGCCGCCGTGAAGAGGCCCACGTGGACCGCCAGCGAGACGAGGATGACCGGCAGGAGCCGCTCGCGCTGGACGAGGAGCGGGCTCTGCGCCAGGGCAGCCGGCATCGTCACGGGCGCTCCCCCTCGCGCTCGTCGCGGCGCGCCTGGACCGGGTCGGTGATCATGCCGAGGTTCGTCACCCCCGCGCGCTGCACCGCCGCCATCACCTCCACCACGTAGCCGTAGGGGAGCTTGCGATCGGCCATGAGGTAGAGCTCGTGGTCCTTGGCGATGCGCACGTTGGCGCGCAGCTTCGCCTCGAGCTCGTCGAGCGCGACGCGGGCGGGCTGGTCGGAGGTGCCGAGCCAGATCGACCTGTCCTCCTTCACCGACAGGACGAGCTTCTGCTCCTCGGCCTTCACCGGCTGCGCCCTGGCCTCGGGCAGCTTCACCTCGACGCCCTGCTGGATGAGCGGCGCCGTCACCATGAAGATGATGAGCAGCACCAGCATCACGTCGACGAGCGGCGTGACGTTGATCTCGGTGAGCGTCTGGCGGCCCGAGCCGCTCGTTCCGATCGCCATGCGGTGCGCCCTAGCTGAAGAAATGCCGGCGGACGATGTTCAGGAAGTCGTTGCTGAAGTTCGTCATCTCGCTGTCCAGCACCCGGATGCGCGAGACGAAGTAGTTGTAGGCGACGACGGCCGGGATCGCCGCCGCGAGGCCGAAGGCGGTGGCGATGAGCGCCTCGCTGATCGGCTTCGACACCGTGGCGAGGTTGGCGTTGCCCATCTGGTAGATGTCGTTGAACGCCCGCATGATCCCCCACACGGTGCCGAAGAGGCCGATGAAGGGCGCGGCGCTGGCGGTCGTGCCGAGGAACGGCACCGTCGCCTCGAGGTGCGTCACCTCGGCCGCGGCGGCGCGCTTGAGCGCGCGCTCCACGTTCTCGATCCCGCCCAGCTGCTCGCTCATGGCGTCGTCGCCGGGCTTCTTCTGACTGGCGGTCACCTTGGAGAGCTCGACGTAGCCGGCCCGGAAGACCTGGCTGATCGGCGAGGCGGAGAGCGCCTCGGCGGCCTGGTAGATGGCGTCGAGCCGCTTCGACTGCCAGAAGGTCTCGAGGAACCTGACCGACTCGTCCTGCGCCCGGCGCAGGTGCAGCCACTTCTTCAGGATGATGGCCCACGAGACGACCGAGGCCAGGATGAGGAGGACCAGCACGCCGAGCACGACCGGGCCGGCGTGGGAGACGATCTCGAGGTAGTCGAGCCCGCCTCCCGCCGCGGCGGCCAGCGTGACGGGGAGGGACAGCGCAGGTAGAGGTGGCATCAGGCTCACGCAAGTATCGGGAAACGGTGGAGGATTAGCACGCGTTCGGCGGGGCGTCCAAGGAAGCGAGGCCTCGTTCGAGCGCGTGTGACGGCGCGGCGACGCCGTGCCTCGGACACCACAGCCCTGGTGAATAAAACGCTGGAGCGGCGCGACCTAGTCCCTGGCACATGGGTTGCTCCACGACCTGGCAGCCGCGCCCCGCGGTACGACGAGGTACGACATGAGACGCGCCCTCCTGCTCCTTTGCACCTTCGGCCTCGCCCTGTCGGGCTGCAGGTCTCGCTGCGACAACGGTGGCACGCTCACCCTGTTCTGGCAGAAGCCGCAAGGTGGGTTCACCACCGCCACCGGGCAGCTCCTCTCGTGCGACGAGGCGGGGGTGAGCACTGTCGACGTGACCGTGAACGGCTCGTTCGCGGGGCATTTCCCCTGCCACGGCCCCAGCTCCGATGGCATCACGCTCACCGGCTTCTTCGGCGAGAACGTGAGCGTGCTGGTCGACGCTTTCGACGCCTCGAACAACCTCCTCTATGAGGACGGGCCGCGCAGCACGAGCACCGCCTCCTGCGGCAACGTCGCGCTGGACGTCACGCTCGGCGCGGTGCAGGCGCCGTTCCAGATCAGTTACGCGTTGCCGGGCGGCATCGCGTGCCCAGCGAACTCGTTCGTCTGGCTCTCGCTCGTCGACGTGACCGGTAACGTGCAGTTCGACCTCGTCGACCAGAACAACACCCCGACCGCCATCCCGTGCGGCACCGTGCTCACCTACGACAAGGCGCTCTTCGGTCAGTACCGGCTCGACTTCATCCAGGTCGTGCAGCCCACCGGGATCCCGTCGACTCCTTTCGTCTCGCTGTACCAGTTCTGCCAGCCCCTCAATTTCAACCACCAGGCGGCCAACGACGACTTCATCGTGCCGACGCTGATTTCCTCGTCGGTCTCCTGCCGGTAGGATGACCGCCGCATGGGCACCATCGGCATCTTCGACTCGGGCGTGGGCGGGCTCACCGTTCAGAAGGCGATCCTCGACCGCCTTCCCACGCTCGATACGGTCTATCTGGGCGACACGGCGCGGGTGCCCTACGGCTCGAAGTCGCCGGAGGTGGTGACGCAGTACTCGCTCCGGAACGCGCGCTTCCTCGTGGCGCGAGAGATCGAGCTGCTCGTCGTCGCCTGCAACACCGCCTCGGCGGTGGCG
>DASPZP010000049.1:0-11293 GCA_035636195.1 Anaeromyxobacteraceae bacterium | reverse complement strand
CGAGTGCCTCGTACTGCGCCCGACGAAGGACCTGGGGGCGCTGGCGGCCGATCAATACGCCCGCTTCCCTCGCGTGCTGCGCTACCTCCTGAAGGGAATTGGCGCCACCGGCGAGACGGGCTCCGACCTCCTCAGCTACCTGGCCTTCGAGCCCGAGTACGTGAACCGCCTCATGGACCTCGGCTACGCCGACACCATGCGCCGGCGGACGGAGCTCGAGGCCTTCTTCGAGCCCGACGAGCCGCAGCGGGCGCGCACAGGCTAGCGCGGCTGGCCGCGCGCTACAGGCGACCGGTGACGAACGCCTGCATCGCGCGCGCGTCAGTCCGATCCACCCCGGTCAGCTGGTTTCCGAGCAGGTTCAGGAAGGTGAGGCTGGCGCCCACGTCCACCATGTTGCTCGGCGAGAACATCACCGCCACGCCGACCGGGATGGTGTAGAGGTCGGAGAAGCTCGCCCCCGGCGGAGAGAGCGGGCCGTCGAGCGAGGCGCCGAGCGCCAGCGCCAGCGCGGGGGTCGCCTGCACCGCGAGGCTCACCGGCACCCGGAGCTGCTCGCGGTTCCCCCGCTCCACCTGGAAGTATCCGAAGGAGGTGGTGGCGAGCGGGAACGCGAGCGGCGCCGTCCGCACCGACGTCGTGTCACGGTTGGTGATCCCGACCGCGAAGGTGGGCGCCACCGTCAGCGCCGCGGGCCCGGCGCGGAACCGCCCCACCAGCCGGGCCTCGGCCGAGAGCGCCAGCGGGTCGGCGACCGGCGACGCGTTCAGCGCGACGCCGAGCGCGAGATCGGTCGAGACCCCGCGCCACAGCCGCCAGATCGTGTCGACGCTCAGGTCCTCGTAGGCGCGTGGGCACTCGGGGGTGCCCGAGAAGCAGAGGCCCGCGAAGTGGCGGACGCCCACCGTCAGCCCGTCGCTCACGCCGTAGTAGACGCTGGGCGAGAGGGTGATCGGCTTGCCGCCCCGGTCCTTGGTGAGGCCGATCCCGAGGGGGACCGTCACCTCGATCATGCTCTCCGCGAGCGTGAGCGGGCGCCGGGTCACCTCGGACGGCCAGCCTTCCTTCTCGACAGGGCGATCGAGCACACTCTCCTGCGCTTCGCCGGCGAAGGGAACCGCGATGGCGAGGAGCGCGGCCAGGGCGATGCGGAGCGGCGAGGTCATGATCTCTCCTCCGGGTGGACCCCCGCCACTGTGCCGGCGCGCGCGTTGCGGCTCAACCACCGGGCGGGGCGCGCAGACGTGGGGCGCGGGTTATGGTCGGTCAAAGGGGGACCCTATCCCCCCCCCGCACCTGCTCGCGGAGAAAGCCGTCCTGGAGCTTCCGTGTCCACGTTCTCGCCCCGCCTCCCTCACCTCTTCACGCTTCCGGTCCTGGCTCGGCTCATCACTCCCACCTACGCCGGGGCGATGGGCGTCGACGAGGAGGAGGCGCACGAGCGGCTCCTCCAGGCGCTGGGCGTGCGCGCGGTGCTGGACGACGTGCTGCGCGGCGTGGGGGAAGCGCTGGCGGAGCGCCAGGGGCCCCGCACCTCGGCCGATCAGCTGCTCGATCGGATCTCGGCCGCCCTCGACAAGCGCAGCGGCCGGGTCCGCGCCGCCTCGGCGACGCCTGCGGTGGCAGCGGTGATGGTCCGCCTGAACCTCGAGCTCGGGCTCGCGCCCGAGCCGATGCGGGAAACCCTCGCCTCGCCCCGCGGCTCGGCCGTGCTGGAGGAGGGCCTCGGCGAGCTCGGAGCGCACCTCGTGAAGGAGCTCCTCCGCTGAACGAGGGCTGCGCCCTCGCCCCGTCGAGCAAAGCTCGCCGGGGCCCCACTCCTGCTCGCCGGGGCCCTTCGCGCGGCGTCGCGGCGTTCGCCGCTACACGCCGCGCCTCCCGGCGCGCTCCCTTCGCTCGCGTGTTCGCGAATCACGCTCGCCCGTTTAGCGCCCGGCCTCTGGAGGGGGTGAGAGGTCACGCGCGCTTGAGCAGGCTCCGCAGGCGCTGGCCGAGCCCGGTCGCGGCCGGGCGCTCCGCGACCGGGCCCAGCACCCGCATCACGCAGGCGGTGACGTTGTCCGGCGTCCCGCGCGCGTTGGCGCCGGACACGAGCGCGGCGCAGGCCTCCGCGGCGCTCTTCCCCTCGACGAGGGTCGCCAGCTCGTCGTCCTCGAGCACGTTGTACAGGCCGTCGCTGCAGAGGAGCAACGCGTCGCCCTGGCGGAGCGGCTGGGAGAGTCGATCGCGGCTGACGATGAGCTCCCGGCCCACGCTCCGGGTGAGGACGCAGCGATCGG
This sequence comes from Anaeromyxobacteraceae bacterium, assembly GCA_035636195.1. Taxonomy (GTDB): domain Bacteria; phylum Myxococcota; class Myxococcia; order Myxococcales; family Anaeromyxobacteraceae; genus Anaeromyxobacter_A. The sequence continues at coordinate 9,014 of DASPZP010000049.1, read as the reverse complement.
GGTGCGAGCGGGCGCGCTCCTTGCCGAGCAGGCCGAGGCGCACCTTCTCGGCGGCGGCCGTGTGGTCCTTGGTGAGCTGGGTGAGCGCGCCGTCGCGCCACAGGTACAGGCGCGAGTCGCCGACGTGGACGGCCGTCAGGTGCCCTTCGTCGACCACCGCCGCGGTGAGCGTGGTGGCCATGCCACGCAGCTCGGGCACCACCACCGACCGGTCGTAGATCTCGATGTTCGCGTCCTGCACCGCCCGGTACAGCCGGACGGCGCTCTCGTCCGGCCTGCGCTCCTGGAACGCCCGCAGGAGCGTCTCGACCGCCAGCGCGCTCGCCACCTCGCCGCCCGCCGAGCTGGAGACCCCATCCGCCACCACCGCCACCGCGCACCGCTCCCCCTCGTGGACGAGGCCGCAGGAGTCCTCGTTGTGCTCGCGCCCGGTCCCGACGTCGGTGAGCACGGCCACGTCGAGCGCTGCTTCCGGTCCGCTCATGGCGCCCTCCGCCGCGCGGGCGGCGCATGACATCCGCCGCTGCGCACACTACCCTGTCGCGATGCCATTCCACGCTCCGGCTGCCTGATGAACGATCCCGTGGTCGGCGACGTGCTCGACCAGTACCGCCTGACCGAGCTGCTGGCGCGGAGCGGGATGGCGTCGATCTTCAAGGCGGTCGACACCGCATCCGGCGAGGCCGCCGCCCTCAAGATCCCGCACCTCCAGTTCGAGAGTGACATCGTCTTCTCGGAGCGCTTCCGGCGCGAGGAAGAGGTGGGCCAGGGTCTCGTCCATCCGAACATCGTGCGCGTGCTCCGTCCGCGCGAGAAGAGCCGCACGTATCTGGCGATGGAGTTCATCGAGGGGCGCTCACTCCGCGCCATGCTCGACGGACGCCATCCGCTCGCCACCGACCAGGCACTCGCGTATGCGCGCCAGGTGTGCGACGCGCTCGCCTATCTGCACGCGCACGGGGTGGTGCACCGCGACGTGAAGCCCGAGAACCTGCTCGTCACGCCGTCTGGACAGGTGAAGCTGATCGACTTTGGCATCGCGCTCTTCGAGGCGGAGCGGAGGCTCACCTGGACGGGCCTCTCGAACGCCGTCGGCACCCCTGATTACATGGCCCCCGAGCAGATCCGCGGGCGGCGCGGCGACCCGCGCACCGACGTCTTCGCGGTCGGCATGCTGCTGTACGAGATGCTGACGGCACACCTCCCATGGGATGGGCCCACCGCGCGGGCGCTCCTGCGCGCCAAGACCAGCGAGGAGCCGCGCCCTCCCGTCTACCACGTCCCGGGATTCGATCCGCACCTCGAGGCCATCATCCTCCGGGCCATCGAGCGGGACCCCCGCCAGCGCCAGCCGAGCGCGGCGGCGCTCCTCGCCGAGCTGCGCGATCCCGCCGCGGTCGCGCCGCGCGACCCCGCCCTGGCGTCGCGCAACCGCGCCGCCCGTCGCTCGCGCCGGCTCGCGCTCGCCGCCGCGATCGCCGCGGTCAGCATCGGGCTCGCCTCGCTCGTCTGGCTGAGCCACCGCTATGCCGGGCCACCGGTACCCACTCCTGCCGCCCGCACGAGGTGATCCATGTCCGCCGTTCCCACCGAGGCCTCCCTGAACATCGCCTGGGTGCTCCTGTGCGCCTTCCTCGTGATGTTCATGCAGGCCGGCTTCGCCATGGTCGAGACCGGCTTCACGCGCAGTCGCAACGCGGCCCACACCATGGCCCTCAACCTCCTCATCTACCCGCTCGGCGTGCTCGGCTACTGGCTGGTCGGCTACGGCCTGATGTGGGGAGGGGTGCAGGGATGGCCGACGCTGGGCGGGCCCGCGACGGGAGGGCGGGAGGTGGCGCTCCACCTGGGCGGACAGGCCTGGGGCTTCTTCGGCGCCGCGCGCTTCGCGCTCGTCACGGTCGCCGGCGATCCCGCCAGCCTCGCGATGTTCCTGTTCGCGTGCGTGTTCCTCGACACGGCCGCCACCATCCCCACCGGCGCCATGGCCGAGCGCTGGAAGCTTTCGGCCTTCATGCTGTACGGGGTCTTCATGTCGACGCTGCTCTACCCGCTCTACGGCAACTGGGTGTGGGGTGGGGGGTGGCTCGCCGCGCTGGGGGTGAACCTGGGCCTCGGTCACGGTCACGTCGACTTCGCCGGCGCGAGCGTGGTGCACATGACGGGGGGCCTCACCGGGCTGGCCGGGGCGCTCGTCCTCGGACCCCGCATCGGCAAGTTCCGGGCGGACGGCACGGTCGCCGCCATGCCCGGTCACAACCTTCCCATGAGCGTGGTGGGCTCGCTCATCCTGGCCTTCGGCTGGTTCGGCTTCAACACCGGATCGACGCTCTCGGCAGCGAGCCCGCGGCTGGCGCTCATCGCCGTGAACACCGTGCTCGCCTCGTGCGCCGGCGCGCTCGCCGCGCTCCTGCACGTGTGGCTGACGCTGCGCAAGCCCGACCTCGGCATGGCCTGCAATGGGCTGCTGGGGGGGCTGGTCGCCATCACCGGCGCCTGCGCCTTCGTCAGCCCGGCGGCGGCGGTCCTCATCGGCCTGGCGGCGGGCGTGCTGGTGGTCCTCACGGTGCGGTTCCTCGAGCGGCGCCTGGGCGTCGACGATCCAGTGGGGGCCGTGGCGGTTCACGGTGCGTGCGGAGCATGGGGTGCGCTGGCGGTCGGGCTCCTCGCCGACGGCAGCTTTGGAGAAGGCTGGAACGGCGTCGCCGGCCCGGTGCGCGGGCTCCTCTTCGGCGACGCCGCCCAGCTGGTGGCCCAAACGGTGGGCGTGGCCACGAACGCCCTGTTCGTCTTCGGTGCGGCGTACGGCTTCTTCCTTGCGGTGGAGCGACTCATGGGCAACCGCGTCTCGGCCGAGATCGAGCACGCCGGCCTCGATGCGCTCGAGATGGGCACGGACGCCTACCCGCGCGGCTGACCGAATCAGGCCGAGACGGCCCCCCCGCGGCCACCCGCCTTCTCGACGAACACCGCCTTCCCCGTCTTCTTGCTCGCGCGGAGGAAGTAGATGCCGCCATAGATGCCCCACGCGGCGACGACCGCCAGCGCGATGTAGGGCTCCTTCACGCTCATCCCGGCCACCGTGAAGGGGCCGACCAGGTAGAAGAGCATGCAGGCCAGGTTCGCGATGAGGCCGAACAGCGGGATGACGAAGTGCTTGATACCGCTGAAGGAATGATGCTCCTTGAACGCGACGATCGCGATGACGCAGGTGAGCATGTACAGCAGGAAGGTCCCGAAGTTGCTCACCAGGGTGACGATGACGAGGCTGTTCGGCAGCTTCGCGTAGGTCTCCGGCTTGAAGAGCCCGAAGCTGTACCAGATGTTGGCGTACTTCGGCTCGAGGGCGGTCGGCGTCGTGCCACCGAGGTACGTGATGACCGTGATGATCCCGATGACCGCCGAGATGATCGCGAGCGTCCAGATGGCGCGGTAAGGCGTCAGCCGCTTGCCGTGCAGCATGCCGAAGTGCGAACCCACCTCCGCGTCGCGCCCCATCGCGTAGGTGACGCGCGCGCCGGTGCTGAGACAGGAGAGCGTGGTGCCGATGAGCGCCAGGAAGACCGTGGCGGCCTGCACCAGCATGAAGGCCCGGCCCGCCGTGTAGCTACCGAAGAGCCAGGTGCCGGCGAGCACCATCATGTCGCCGAGGGGGGCGCCGGAGCCCGCGGCGTCGGCCAGGCTGTACCCCTGGTTCAGGAAGTAGTTCGCCGCGAAGTACTCGATGGCGTAGCAGACGAGGCCCTGGATCCCGAGCGAGAGGAGCACCGCGCGCGGGATGTCGCGCTTGGCGTTCTTCGCCTCTTCTCCCATCGACGTCACCGACTCGAAGCCGACCAGGATGAGGATGGCGATGCAGGCCTGGATGACGATGAGCGAGAAGCCGTGCGGCGCGGGGACGGACGAGGCGGTGGGGTGGAACTTGAAGTGCGGCGTGAGGTCCTTCGGGTGGTCGGCGTCGACCGGCTCCATCGTGGTGCCCTGATCGGCGGCGTAGCTGAGCGTGAACGGGACCGGCTTGCCGTCCTTCAGCTCGGCCACGGGGTTGCCGTCGGCGTCGAGCTTGTTCTGCAGCACCGGTGCGCCGCTCGCGTCGAGCTTGGGCTTGCCGTTCTCGAGGACGGGCTCCTGGGCGACCACGAAGTCGACCGGGGTGCCGTTCACGAGGTGGAGGCCACGCGAGCCCTCGGGGTGCTGCACGCGGTACGAGATGGCGATGACGGAGAAGACCAAGAGCGCCGCGATCTGGATGACGTTGATCGCGAAGTTCACGCCGGTGGTGCCGGTCACGCCGCGGAAGGCGATGTAGGCGACGCCCAGCGCGAAGGCGACGCAGAACAGGATCATGAACAGCGGGCTGTTGAAGGTGCCGCTGAACGTGTTCGGGAAGAACTGGTTGAGGAGGTAGCCGGAGAGGATGGCGGTCACGCCCACCATGCAGCCCGGGTACACCCAGTAGTACAGGTGGCTCGCCCACCCGGTGATGAACTTGGCGATGCGCGCGAACCGATACGCCTTCGTCCGGTTGAGGAAGGCCTGCTCGGCGAAGAAGTACGACGAGCCGGCGCCGGGGTAGAGCTTCGACAGCTCGGCGTAGCTGATCGCCGTGGCGAAGCAGAGGAGCAGGGCGGCCAGGATGCCGAACCACATGGCCGAGCCGGCCATGGGCGCCCCGTAGAGCGACTGCATCTGGAACGTGAGCCAGAGGAAGGCGCCCGGGGCGATGAGCGCCATGGCATTGATGGTGAGGCCGGTCAGCCCGAGCGTCGCGCGGGACGAGGTGCTGGCCGGGGCGGCCTTGGGGGAACTTCCTTCCGTCATCACAGACTCCTTGGCGGGTGGCGAGCGGCGCGATGGCGCCTGCCGCGGCTCCAGTGCAGCCGGCGTGCCCCCGTTCGGAAGCACCGAGAGCGCAGCCCGAAAAACGAGCTCGATCGCCGCGGCGGCGCGGCTCCCGGCGAGCAGCCTGCCCTCGCCAGGCGCAGCGCCCGCGCGGGGCTTTTGCGCGTTGAGTGGGCAGTCGCGAGCCCGCCGAGCGCGCAGGCCGGGAGCTCCCGCCGGGGGCGACCACGCATTCCGCTGGCTGGGGCTGGCGGTCCACACCTCGAGCGGCGGCGCGGCCATTGCACCTCACGGGCCCATCGCCTGCTCGAAGATCAGGAGGTGCACCGTGAAGAAGGTCGAAGCCATCATCAAGCCGTTCAAGCTGGACGACGTGAAGCAGGCCCTCGCCGAGGTGGGAGTGGCCGGGCTCACCGCCACGGAGGTGAAAGGCTACGGCCGGCAGAAGGGCCATTCCGAGCTGTACCGCGGCGCGGAGTACGTGGTCGACTTTCTCCCCAAGGTGAAGGTCGAGGTGGTGGTCCCCGATCAGCTGGTGGGGCGCGTCATCGAGATGATCGAGCGCGTCGCCAGGACGGGCCGCATCGGCGACGGCAAGATCTTCGTCTCTCCGTCGGACGAGGCCATCCGCATCCGCACCGGTGAGCGCGGTGAGGACGCGCTCTAGCTGGCTCGGAGCTCTCGACGCGCGCTCACTAGCCGACGGTGTCGGCGTAGGTCATGACGAGGTACATCACCGTCTCGCCGCCGCCCGGGTTCCGGTAGACGTGGGGCGTGTCCGCCTCGAAGACGATGGCGTCGCCCTCTGCCAGGAGCTGGCGGGTGCTCTCCACCTCGAGCTCGAGCGCTCCCTTCGCCACCACCAGGTTCTCGGTGGTGCCGGGCGCATGCGCGTCGGCCCGCTCCTCGCCCCCTGGGGCGAGGTGGAGCTCGTAGAACTCGACCCGGCGCGGCTCGTCGAAGGGGAAGAGGGCGCGCGAGCTGTAGGTGCCGTCGTGGTTGGTGAGCTTCTTCGCCTGATCGGCTCGCAGGACGAGCACCCCGCCCACCTGCCGCTGCCCGATGAGACCGGAGAACGGCACGCCCAGCGCGGTCGAGATCTTCCACAGCACGTTGATGGTGGGGGCGCTCTGCCCGAGCTCTATCTGGCCCAGCATGGCGCGCGAGACACCGGACAGGCGCGAGAGCTTCTCGAGCGAGAGCCCCCGCTTCACGCGGAGGCGGCGGAGGTTCACGCCGACCACCGGCGCGAGGTCGGTGGTGGTGGCTGTGACGGGCGCGCTCTCCGACGGCTCCACCCGTTCGGGCTCGGTGCGTCCCGCGCGCCGCGCTGCGCCACGCGACCGGGTGCCGGCCTGCGTCTCCTTGCCGCTCTTCATTCAGCCGTTATCCGCAGGAGCGAAGGGGATGTCAACGCCGTCGCCGGTTCCACCGACTCCACCAGTCGTGTGGGCTCGCCGTGACCCTGCCCATCGGGGCGCTACTTTGCTCGCAGGAAGGACAACAAGTTCCAGGTGGAGAGAGAAATCGTGCCCACCGCCGCCGCTTACCAGCTGGATGCCACCGCGAGCGGACAGCCTCAGGTGCTCCGCCCCGCCGCTGAGCTCGCGCTGCTGCCGGACCTCGATGCCGAAACTCAACTCGTCCATGATCTCATGGCGTTGGCCGACCAGTCCGACGCCGACCCGGTGACGGTCCAGGTGTCCCGCCACGGCCCGCAGCTCGAGGTGACGCTACGGCGCGCCGGCCTCGCGCTGGAGCTGCCGCGCGTCGAGCCAATCGCCCGCGCCCATCACGTGGCGGTCGCCTCGGCTCACGCCGTCGCAGGCGTGCTCCGGCTGTCGCTGCTGTTGCCGGCGGTTGGCTTCCGCGGCTAGCTGCGGCTCGTCCTGAGCGCGTCGCCGAGCTCGTTGCCGGGTCCGGGCGAGGACGGGTCGCGCGGGAAGTGCTCGGCCAGGATCGCCCCACAGAGCGCGATCGCATCGCAGAAGCCCGCGGCCGGATCGTTCGCTCCGAGTCCACGCGTGAGCGCGTCGACGGCGCGTTGCCAGCTCTCCTCGCCCATCTTCTCGTGTATGCCGTGGTCGCCGAGGACGACCGCCCTCCGCTCGAACAGGGACGCGAAGACGAGCACGCCCGTGCCCTGCGCAGTCCGATGGAGTCCGTGCTCGTGAAACGCGCGCAGCGCGCGGTCGCGGGTGGCGAGGGTGAGCTCCGCGCGCCCGGCGAGGACGCGCTCCAGCGGATCCCACATCCCCGCCAGCGCCCCGAGGAGACCCGCTCCGAGCTGCACCAGCGGCAGCTCCGCCAGCGTGAGGGGCAGGTGCCAAAGCAGCACGACGGCGGTGGCGAGCGCGGCGCCGAGCAGGCCACCGCGGATGCGCGCCTCGGGGTATGGGTCGGAGCGCTCCACCACCACCGGCACGATCTGGCCGGTGCTGCGGGCCTCGGCCTCGCGCACGACCGCCTCGATGCGCCGCCGGGCCTCTTCGCCGAAGAATCGCTCGACCATCCGCTCACCCCCGCCCCGACGCGCGTGCGCGCGAGGCTCCTCACCATCCGCCGGACGCACCACCGCCGCCGGAGCGCCCGCCGCCGCCTCCCCAGCTGCCGCCGCCGCCTCCCCCGAAGCCGCCGAAGCCACCGCCACCGCCCCAGCCACCACCGAACGGACCGCCGAAGAAGCCGCCCCGGCGCCGCGGCCCGAAGCCGCTGAACATCATCCGGGCGAGCAAGAACAGGACGACCAGCCCGACGATCACTCCCGTACCGGCGCCTTGCCTGCGGCTCGGCTGCGCCAGCCGGCGACCTGCGTCCGGGGGCAGCGCCCCGAGCGCGGAGAGGACCTGGACCCCGGCGTCGAAGAGGCCCTGCCCGTACCGGCCGCCCTGGAAGGCCGGCGCGATGGTGTTGCGGATGATGCGCCCCGACTGCGCGTCGGTCAGCCCGCCCTCGTTGCCGTAGCCGGTTTCGATCCGGAGCTTGCGATCTTCCCGCGCGACCACGATCAGGACGCCGTTGTCGCGGCCCTTCTCGCCGAGCTGCCAGGCCTTGAAGGCACGGACCGCAAAGCCCTCCACGTCCTCTCCCTGGAGCGACTTCACGACGAGGTACTGGAGCTGGACGCGGTGCTCCGCCGGCTGTCCCCAGGCGGCGCGGGAGAGCCCCTCGAGGCGCCGCACCTCGGCGGCGTCGAGGAGGCCGGCCTCGTCGACGACCGGACCGGTCAAGGCCGGGATGTCCCGGGCGCTGGCCGGCGAGGCGCCCGCCACGAGCGCTGCCGCGAGGACCGCGCCTGCCACCGCTCGGAGCAGCCGGCGCCCCTCGGGAGGGAGGGCGGTCGCGATCAGAACTTCACCTTCGGCGCTTGCTCGGCGCCTGCCGTCGTGGCGCTGAACTGGGGCTTCGGTTGCTTGTGGTACACGATCGAATTGGTGAAGCTCGTGGGCGGCACGGTGACGAGGTTGTTGAACTCCTGCACCGCCTGGATGTAGCGGTTCCGCGCCACCGTGATGCGGTTCTCGGTGCCCTCGAGCTGGACCTGCAGGTCGCGGAAGTTCTCGTTCGCCTTGAGCTGCGGGTAGCTCTCGGCCACCGCCAGAAGGCGACCGAGCGCGCTCCGCAGCCCGGCCTGCGCGTCCTCGAACTTCTTGAGGTTCTCGGGGGTGAGGTCGTTCACGTTGAGCTGCACCTGGGTGGCCTTCGCGCGCGCCGCGATCACGCCTTCCAGCGTCTCGCGCTCGTGGCTGGCGTAGCCCTTCACCGTCTCGACCAGGTTCGGCACCAGGTCGGCGCGGCGCTGGTACTGGTTCTGGACCTCGCCCCAGGCCCCGTTGACGGCGTTGTCCGCCTGCGGAATGGACTGGACGCCGCAACCGGCGAAGACCAGCGCGGCCGCCACCCACCCGAATCGCTTCGCTGTCGACATGGCGACAGGGTAATGCCGGTCGGGGGCATGTAAAGTGAAACCGTGGCCGCCCTGTCCGGCTGGGAGGGGTACTACCGCGTCATCCGGCGGATCCCCCGCGGGCGGGTGGCGACCTACGCCCAGGTGGCGCTCCTCGCCGGCAAGCCTCGCTGCGCGCGCCACGTCGGGTACGCCCTGGCGGCGCTGCGCGGGAGCGCGACCCGGGTGCCGTGGCACCGCGTGCTCGGGAAGCGCTCCGCGCGTG
>DASPZP010000048.1:0-6039 GCA_035636195.1 Anaeromyxobacteraceae bacterium | reverse complement strand
CTCGAACCAGCCCATGTGGCGGAACATCATCTCGCCGGAGAGGATGACCGAGCCCGGATTCACCTTGTCCTGATCGGCGTACTTGGGCGCGGTGCCGTGGGTGGCCTCGAAGATGGCGTGCCCGGTGACGTAGTTGGCGTTGCCGCCCGGCGCGATGCCGATGCCGCCGACCTGCGCCGCCAGCGCGTCGGAGAGGTAGTCGCCGTTCAGGTTGAGCGTCGCGATGACGTCGAACTCGTCGGGACGGGTCAGCACCTGCTGCAGGGTGATGTCGGCGATGGCGTCCTTGATGAGGAGCTTGCCGCCCTGGAGCGCGGCCTTCTGCTCGGCGTTGGCCGCCTCCTCGCCCTTCTGCGCCTTGGTCCGCTCCCACTGATCCCAGGTGTAGACCTTGTCGGCGAACTCCTTCTCGGCGAGCGCGTAACCCCAGTTCCGGAAGGCACCCTCCGTGTACTTCATGATGTTGCCCTTGTGGACGATGGTCACGCTCTTCCGCTTGTTCGTGAGCGCGAACTCGATGGCGGCGCGGACGAGGCGCTCGGTGCCCTCGCGCGAGACCGCCTTGACGCCCAGGCCAGCCGAGCCAGGGAAGCGGATCTTCTTGAACTCCTTCGGGAACTCCTTCTCGAGGAACCCGAGGATCTTCTTCACCGGCTCGGTGCCGGCCTCCCACTCGATGCCGGCGTAGATATCCTCGGTGTTCTCGCGGAAGATCACCATGTCGACCTTCTGCGGGTTCTTCACCGGCGAGGGCACGCCCTTGAACCAGCGCACGGGCCGCAGGCACACGTACAGGTCGAGCATCTGGCGCAGCGCCACGTTGAGCGAGCGGATGCCGCCGCCGATGGGCGTGGTGAGCGGGCCCTTGATGCCGATGAGGTACTCGCGGAACGCGCTGATGGTCTCGTCGGGCAGCCAGTTGTTGAACTTGGTGAAGGCCTTCTCGCCGGCGTAGACCTCCATCCACTTGATCTGGCGCTTGCCGCCGTAAGCCTTGGCGACCGCGGCGTCGAGCACGCGCACGCTCGCCCGCCAGATGTCTCGCCCTGTGCCATCGCCCTCGATGAAGGGCATGATCGGGCGGTCGGGCACCGTCAGCTTGCCGTTGGCGAGCGTGATCTTGGCGCCATCCTTCGGGACTGCGGGCTTCGCGTCGGCCATGTTCCGGGGCTCCTCACGTCTGCTGGGGGGGGTGAGCGGCTTCAATACACCGCGCTTCCTGCGGTGTAAAGCCGCATCCGACCGTCACTTGATCCAGATCTGGCGGGCACTTGAGTGCCCTTTCGCGAGCGGCCTCACGACCGCCGAAACGCCTCCGCGAAGCCCGCCAGGATCACCCCCGCGGCCGCGAGCGCGGCCCGGGGTTCGGGCTCGCACAGCGCCCGCAGCTCGACCTCGCGCTCGGCTGCAAAGCTCGTCCGAGCGTGCGTGGGCGTGAAGCCGGGGTGGCACATGAGCTCGACCACGCCCTCCGGCGGCGCGGCGAGCGCCTCGCGGAGCCGCTCGCGCGTCCAGCACGGGCGGAGGGCCGCGTCGCCCAGGAAGGCGTCGGTCGTGAGCACGCCCTCGGCGCGGAGCGCTGAGCGCACGGCGGAGTCGACCGCGCGCAGCGGGATACCCTCGCGGCGCGCGGCGGCAGCGAAGGCGGGCAGGAGCGCCGGGAGGAGATGGGCGTGCTTGTGGCTGTCGAGGTGGGTGGGGGCGCTGCCACGCAGGGCGCGAAAGCGGGCGAGCTGCCGCGCCAGCGCGTCCTCGACAGCGGCGGTGGCGGCGGCCGGATCGACGACGGCGTGGAGGCCGAGGTCGAGCGACGCGGGCGCCCCGGCCAGGGCACGCTCCGAGAACGGCGTCTCGACCATGGCGGTGGCGGCCGTGACGAGCCCGCGCGCGTGCGCCTCGAGGATCCCGCGATCGACCGCGGGGTCGTAGCCGAGGTCGTCGGCGTTGACGATGAGTGTCGTGGACAAGCCCGCTCACCCTACCCTCTCACCTGACTTCAGTGCCGCAGATCCGGTACGTCCTCCTCCACTCCGGAGGCGGGCGCGAGCGTGGGCGGCGGGACCAGCGGCAGCGTGATCGTGAAGGTGGTCCCCGCGCCGGGCGTGCTCGCGAGGGAGATCTCGCCGCCGTGCGCCTCCACGATCTCGCGGGCGATGTAGAGACCGAGGCCGAGGCCGCCGAAGCGGTGCGTCGGCACCGCCCGCTCGAAGCGGCCGAAGACGCGCTGCTGATCGGCGGGGGCGATGCCCAGGCCCGCGTCCTGCACGCCGAGGACGGCTCGCTCGCCATCGCTGCCCACGGTGAGCGTGATGGGCTTCCCCTCCCCGAACTTGAAGGCGTTGGACAGCAAGTTCGTCACCACCTGCTCGAGGCGCAGCCGATCCCATTGTCCCTCCACCGGGCCCTGCGCCACCACCTCCAGCGCCGAGCCGGCGCGCGCACCCTCGGGGGCGAGCTGGGAGGCCGTCTCCCGCACCAGCGCCGACAGCTCGACCACCTCGCGGTGCAGCTCGAGCCGGCCGAGTCGCAGGCGCGAGACGTCGAGCAGCGCGTTCACGAGCACGCCGATGCGCCGGGACTGGCGCTCCAGTGCCGCGAGCTTCTCCGCCATCTCCTCCGGCAGATCGCCGCCCGTCCGGCTGGCGGCGCGCTGGATGAGCTGGAGCTGGAGCTGGAGCGCGGTCACCGGGGTGCGCAGCTCGTGCGAGGCGATGGAGAGGAACTCGTCGCGCTCGCGTACCTCCTCCTGCGCCTTCCGGTAGAGCAGCGCCCGCGCCTCCAGCTTCTTCCGCTCGGTCACGTCGCGAACGGCGGCGACGGCGAAGAGCTCACCCCCCAAGGTGAGCGGAGAGAGGCTGATCTCGGCCGCGAACTCCTGCCCGTCGCGGCACAGGCCCGAGAGGTCGAGTCCGAGGTTCATGGGCCGCACCCGCGGCGCGCCGTGGTAGGCCTCGCGATGGAGCTGGTGCATGGCGCGGTAGCGCGCGGGCAGGAGCACCTCGATCGGCTGACCGATGAGCTGGCCGGGATCCCAGCCGAAGATCTGCTCGGCCATCGGGTTCGCGTACGAGATCACGCCGTCGAGCCGAGCGATGACGATCGCGTCGGGCACGGATCCGAGGAGCGAAAAGTCGATCGGCGGGCGCTCGGCGGGTGGCACTTCCCGGATCTGCTCGCCCGGGCGGACCCGCGCGCGATAAAAAAAGACGATGGCCCGGCGAGCGTTCGCCGGGCCATCCTTGTGGGGGGCGCACACCCCGGTCGAGCCTCTTACCAGGCGCCGGTCGCGAGGTACTCGTTCATCGAGGCGGCCGCCTTGCGGCCCGCGCCCATGGCCAGGATGACGGTGGCCGCGCCGAGCACGATGTCGCCGCCGGCGAAGACGCCCTTCATCGACGTCCGCCCGGAGTCGTCCTTCGCCACGATCTTGCCCTTCTTGGTCTCGAGCTGGGGCGTCGTCCGCGGGACGAGCGGGTTCGGGCCGTTACCGATGGCCACCACCACCACGTCGGCCGGATACTGGTGCTCGCTGCCCGCCACCTCGACGGGCTTGCGCCGCCCGTCGGGACCGGGCTCGCCGAGCTCCATCCGCCGGCACTCCACCCCGACCACCCGCCCCTTGTCGTCGCCCAGGTAGCGCACGGGGGTAGTCAGGAGCGTGAAATCGATCCCCTCCTCCTCGGCGTGCTCGATCTCCTCCCCGCGGGCGGGCATCTCGTCGTGCGAGCGGCGGTAGACGAGCCGGACCTTCTCGGCGCCCAGCCGGAGCGCGGTGCGGGCTGCGTCCATGGCCACGTTGCCGCCACCCACCACCACCACGTTCTTGCCGCGCACGACGGGCGTGTCGTTGTGGTCGGGATCGAACGCGCCCATCAGGTTCACGCGCGTCAGGTACTCGTTCGCGGAGTAGATGCCGCCCAGGTTCTCGCCGGGCAGGTCCATGAAGTACGGCAGCCCGGCGCCGGTGGCGACGAAGATGGCGTCGAACGCCTCCTGCAGCTGCTCGAGGGTGGCGGTGAGGCCGACCGCGAAGTTGCAGACGATCTCGACCCCCATCTTCTCGAGCGCGGCGATCTCGTCGGCGACGATCTTCTTCGGCAGCCGGAACTCGGGGATGCCGTAGACGAGCACGCCGCCCGGCTTGTGGAAGGCCTCGAAGATCACGACGTCGTGCCCGGCGCGGGCGAGGTCGGCGGCGCAGGCCAGGCCGGCCGGTCCGGAGCCGACGACGGCCACCTTCTTGCCCGTCGCCGGCGCGACCTCCTGCGGCTTCGCGACGCCGCCGGCGCGCTCCCAGTCGGCGAGGAAGCGCTCCACCCGACCGATGGCGACGGGCTTGTTGCCCTTCGACTTGCCGGTCTTGCAGAGCGACTCGCACTGCTCCTCCTGCGGGCAGACGCGGCCGCAGACGGCGGGGAGCAGGTTCGTCGACTTGAGGATGCCGAGCGCGGAAGAGAAGTCACCCTTCTCGACCTCGTGCAGGAAGCCCGGGATGTCGATCCCGACCGGGCAGCCGTTCACGCAGTCCGGCTCCTTGCAGTAGATGCAGCGGTAGGCCTCGAGCTTGGCCGCCTCGGCATCGAAGCCGAGCGCGACCTCCTGGAAGTTCTTGCCGCGCGCGATCGGATCCTGGTTCGGCATGTCCTGGCGCAGGGTCTTGAAGCGGGCCTTGAGGTCCTTCGGGACCGGAGCGATCGTCGGAGCCATCACCGCACCTCCTTCTGCAGCCGCTCCATCGCGTGCCGCTCGTCTTCCTTGTAGATGGCCTGCCGGCGGGACAGTTCGTCGAAGTCGACCTGGTGGCCGTCGAACTCCGGGCCGTCCACGCAGACGAACTTGGCCTTGCCGCCCACCGAGACTCGGCAGCCGCCGCACATCCCGGTCCCGTCCACCATGACGGGGTTCAGGGAGACCTGCGTCGGGATGCCGAGCTCCCTGGTGAGCTTCGAGACGAACTTCATCATCGGGACCGGGCCGATGGCGATGACCGTGGCGATCGGCCCCTCGGCCTGGATCTCGCGGATGGCGTCGGTGGCGAGGCCCTTCTTCCCGTCGCTGCCGTCGTCGGTCCACACCCGGACCTCGTCGCAGGCCTTCCTCATCTCCTCGCGGAAGAAGAGCAGCCCGGTGTTGCGTGCGGCGAGCACGCCGATGACGCGGTTCCCGGCCGCCTTCATGGCCTGGGCGATGGGGTGGACCGGCGCGATGCCGATGCCGCCGCCCACGCACACCACCGTGCCCATCTTCGCGACGTGGGTGGGGGCGCCGAGCGGTCCGAGCAGGTCGGCGAAGCACCCGCCCACCGGCACCTTGGCCATGCGCGCGGTGGAGGACCCCACCTCCTGCACCACCAGCGTCACCGAGCCCGAGACCGGGTCGGCGTCGGCGATGGTGAGCGGGATACGCTCGCTGCCCTCGCACACGCGGACGATCACGAACTGCCCGGCCTTGCGCGCTTTCGCCACCTGCGGCGCGAGCACCCGGTACAGCGTCACCTTCGGCGCGAGCTCCCGCTTTTCGAGCAGCTCGAACGACTGCTTCAGGAATTCCATGCGGTGCGGACCTCGGGGCTGGAGAGGAGAGAGTTGGGCCCGCACCTTTCACGATCCGGGCCAGTGCACCCACATGGAGCATGGACCCCCGGCGTACCGTGGCAACATGCCGCAATCCCGCGGAATTCGCAGGAATGGCGCCTGCCTGGCCGTGATGGGGCTCGCGCACGCACCGTGAGCCAGGCTTGTCCCAGCGCAAAGGCTGCGTGCGCACCGCTGCTCGGCGCTCGCGCCGCACCCCATTGACGCGAGGGCGTACCCACCGCATCCTCCTGCCGTTCCGCCTTCCGGAGTCAGCCCGCATGACGCTCGACCTCACCTGCCAGGCGTGCGACACGAGCTTCGAGCTGGACGTCACTGATCTGCTCGCAGAGGCGCGCGTCCAGTGCCCGAGCTGCGCCGCTCGGGTGCCGCGCGCGACGGCCGAGGCGCTTTCCAGCGTCCTCGACGAGCTGCTCGGGCAGGTCTCCCGGCTCCGGCCCAAGTT
>DASPZP010000047.1:0-74246 GCA_035636195.1 Anaeromyxobacteraceae bacterium | reverse complement strand
TGCAGGGTGGCCTGAGCAACGATTGCGACTGCCCTGCGTTCACCCTTCGTCGTGGCGGCGAGACGCGAGCGCCAGGCCGAGGTGCTCGAGCGAGCTGTTCCCGCCCGAGCAGACGATGCCGATCTTCCGGTCGTGCAGCTCGCCGCGTAGTCGGTATGCGGCGGCGAGCGCCGCGGCGCCAGCGCTCTCGGCGAGGGTGTGCGCCTTCTCGAGCATCCAGACCATCGCCCGCATGATCTCGTCGTCGCTCACGAGCACGAAGTCCGCGAGGTGCGCCCTGAGGATGCGTTGTGGCATCTCGAAGGCTGCGCCGGTAGCCACGCCCTCTGCGAAGGTCGTGTTGCCCCGCTCCACGCAACGCCCCTCTCTCCATGAGTCGTGCGCGGCGGGGGCGGCGTCCGACTGGACGCCGATCACACGGCAGCGCGGAGCGACGGTCGAGGCGACGAGGCACGCGCCGGCGGCGTTGCTCCCGCCGCCGACGGGCAGGATGATCGCATCGAGGTCCGGCTGGTCCTCGAGCATCTCGAGCGTCTGGGTAGCGACTCCGGCGATGAGCAGACGCTCGTTTCCGGCGCTGACGAGCCGGTATCCGCGTTCACGGGCAAGGCTCTCGGCATGGCGTCGAGCGTCGTCGAACCTCGGCCCGTGGAAGAGCACCTCGGCGCCGAAGCCGCGCATCGCCGCGACCTTTCCCGGGTTCGACGCGTCGGGCATGACGATGCGGGCGGCCACGCCGAACATCCGTGCGGCGTAGGCGATGGACTGACCGTGATTCCCGGTGGAGTAGGTGATCAGTCCCCGCGCGCGCTCGTCGCTCGAAAGCTGCGACACGAGATGGATGGCGCCACGGACCTTGAAAACCCCGATCGGCTGGGCGTTCTCGTGCTTCACGAACACCGTCGCGCCCACGTGCGAGTTGAGCGCGGGGTAGTCGAACATCGGTGTGCGCGGCAGGTGGGACGCGAGGCGCGCCCGCGCGAGGAGCACGTCCTGGAAGGTGGGCAGACGCTCGCCGGACGGCTCTGCCGCTATCTCACCGGAGAGAGTAGCGCTATCGTTGTCTTTCATGGAACACGATAGCGCCAGGAGACGCGCGGGGGAAGCCGGATCTTCGACGGAGCGCGTGTACGCCTCGCTGACGAAGCAGATCGGGGCGGAGCTTCAGGCGGGTGATCAGCTCCCCACCACCCGAAGCCTGGTGAGCCGGTTCGGCGTGAGCCCGATCACGGTGCAGCGTGCCCTCGTCAGGCTCGCCCAGGAGGGCCTCATCGCCACGCGTCCCGGTCACGGCGCGTTCGTCGCCGAACGTCGCGAGAGGTCCGGTGGAGTCGACTACGGCTGGCAAGCGGTGGTGCTCGGATCGAGCACGCTCGCGCTCGAGGAGTTTCACGACGTCTTCACGCTGCCGCGCCCCGACGTTATCCCGCTTGGAGTCGGATACCTGGACATGGAAGCGCAGCCGTCGGCAGCCCTCGCGAGCGCGACGTCGCGGGCCGCCAGGAGGCCCGGCGCATGGGACCGCGTTCCAGCCGAAGGGATCGAGGCGCTCCGGGCGTGGTTCGCGCGACAAGCCGGCGACGCCAGCGTGAACGACATCCTGATCGTGCCCGGAGGTCAGGCGGCGCTGTCGACCGTATTCCGCGCGCTCGCCACGCCCGGCGCACCGGTGCTCGTCGAATCGCCCGCGCACCTGGGCACGCTCGCAGTGCTGCGAGCGGCGGGGCTCCGCCCTGTGCCCGTTCCGTGCGACATGGATGGCGTGCGGCCCGATCTGCTCGAAGCCGCCTTCAAGGCGTCCGGCGGCCGCGTCTTCGCCTGCCAGCCGACCTACGCGAACCCGACGGGTGCGACGCTGCCGCACGACCGGCGGCGGGCCGTACTGGAGATAGCCCGTCGCACCGGGGCGTTCATCGTCGAAGACGACGCCGCGAGGGATCTGGCGATCGACGGCGCGCCGCCGGCGCCGCTCGTGGCAGATGACGACGGGCACGTCGTGTACGTGCGCTCATTGACCAAGTCGGCCGCGCCGGGGCTGCGCATCGCAGGCGTGTGCGCGCGCGGTCCGGCGGGCGTGAGATTGCGCGCAGTGCAGGTCCTGGCCGATCCGTTCGTGAGTGGGCCCATGCAGGAGGCGGCCCTCGAGCTCGTCAGCTCTCCTGCGTGGGCTCGGCACCTGAAGTTGCTGCGCAGCATCCTTCGGCACCGGCGCGACGTCGCGGTGGAGGCGGTGAGGGCTCACCTGCCCCGAGCAAAGCTCGAGATCGTCCCGAAAGGCGGAGTCGTCCTGTGGGTCGAGCTCCCGGAGGGCGTGGACGACGTCGCTTTCGCACGAGCGGGCCTGGCACGTGGCGTACACGTCAATCCAGGTCGCGCGTGGTTTCCTGCCGAGCCGGAGGGAGCATACTTCCGTCTGAGCTATGCGGGGGCGGGGGCGACTGCCATCGAGACCGGTGTGGCGCGTCTGGGCGGGGCCCTCGACGCAGCCCTCGCGGCGGGTGAACCATCCAGGTCCTCCGGCCGTATGCGCAGCCCACGCTCGGGTTGAGCGCGCAGGCACCCCGAACCGAGGTGGACCTGCTCACCGCCGCTTCCCGAGCGAGGCCAGCGCCTGCCGCGCCTCGGCGGCGGCAGGGCTCTTCCCGAGCAGCTTCTGGGCGCGGCGGAGGAGCTCCCGGGCGGCGGCGGTGTCGCCCTGGGCCTGGGCGGCTTGCCCGGCGGCGAGCGCGGCGGCGCCGCTCCTGGGATCGGCCGCGACGGCGCGGTCCCCGGCGCGGCGCGCGTCGGCGGGGCGGCCAGCGGCGAGCTGCGCCTGGGCGAGGGCAGTGAGCCCGCCCGCGTCCTGCGGGCGATCGGCGAGCGCCGCCTCGAGGTCCCGCGCCGCGCCGGCCGCGTCGCCGGTGGCGAGGCGGGCGCGGCCGAGCTCCAGGCGGGCGAGCGGGTGGTGGGGGTCGCGCGCCACCGCCTGCTCCAGGACCGGGCGCGCCTCGGCCCCGCGCCCGCGCTCGCGCAGGAGCCGCCCCAGGTCGACCCGCGCCTCGGTGAGCTCCGGCGCGCGCTCGGCGGCGGCGCGGAAGCGGCGCTCCGCCTCCGCCGGCTTCCGCTCGGCGAGGTCGAGCCGGCCGCGCGCGAGGAGCGCCACCGGGTGCGGAGTGGGCGCGGCGAGGAGCGCCGCGACGATGGCGGCGGCCTGCGCGCGCCGGCCGCTGGCGAGCTCGGCGAGGGCCATCCAGGCGGCCGCCTCCGGCGTCATCTTCCCTTCGCGGCTGGTGCCCTCGAGCTCGGCGCGGGCGGCGTCGGGCTCGCCCAGCCGGAGGCGGGCGATGCCGCGGTCGAGCCGGAGGGCGCGCGTCGGGGCGCTGGACGTCGAGGCGAGGAGCTCGCGGTACCGGCCGCTCCGGAGCAGCAGGTGGCCGTGCAGCTCCCGGTAGACCTGCTCGCCCGGCGCGAGCCGCGCCGCGCCCTCGGCGGCGCGGAGCGCGCGGTCGAGGTCGCCCGCGCGCGCCAGCACGTCGGCCTGCGCCGCCGCCACGCGCGGCTCCTCCGGATGGCGCGCGGCGGCGAGCGCCAGGCGCCTGTCGGCGTCCCCGGTCCGCCCCGCCGCGGCGAGCAGCCTCGAGAGGATCAGATCGAAGCGCAGCCGCTCGGCCAGCGGCGGCTGGGAGTCCGGGTCGGCGTCCACCGCCTCGAGCGCGCGGAGCGCGCCGGGCAGGTCCTCGCCGCTGCGAAGCCGGATCTCCGCCTCGCCGAGCGCCGCGCGGGGATGGTTGCGCTGGGCGCGGAGCACGAGCTGGTAGCGCTCCAGCGCCGCCGACACGTCGCCCCGCGCCAGCTCGAGGTCACCGATCGAGGTGAGGGCGCGCAAGAGCGGCGGCTGAGCGCGCGCAGCGGCCTCGAGGAGCGGTCGGGCCGACGCGTGCTCGCGCCGGGAGAGGAGTACCTCGCCCGCCAGTGCCTGCGAGAGCGGGGTCGCCCGGCGAGCGCCCTCGACGAGCGCCTCCGCTGCGGCGCGCTCCTCGCCGTGCTCGGCGACGAGCCATTGCCCGGCCAGCGCGCCTTCGCCCCCACGCCCGGCGGCGAGCAGCTCCTTCACCCGCCCGCGGGCGGCGGCGTCGCCGTGGTCGCGCGCGAGGAGGCCGTCCACCTCCACCGTGAGCGCGGCGGCCGCGGCGTCGTCCGGCAGCACTGCCCGGGCGGTGGCGAGCACGCGGCTCGCCTCGCGCAGGGCGCCCACCGTGTCGCGGGCGAGGCCCTTGCGCGCCGCGTCGACGGCGGTGCGCGCCTCGCCGGCGCGGCGGTTCGTGCGGACGGCGAGGAAGGTGGCGGCACCGCCGGCGAGCGCCAGCACCACCGCCGCCGCCGCGAGCGTCCGGCGGTGGCGGCGCCAGCGCCCGTGCGCGTGCTCCGTCTCGGCGAGCAGCTTCGTCCGCAGCTCGTGCTCGTAGGTGCGGGCAGCCTCGTTCGCCTCGTCGTCGTCGTCGCGCGGCCACCGCCGCATGATCGCCGAGTTCGGGGACGCCTCGCGGGAGCGGGGCGCCTCGCGTCCGGGAGCGGCGTCGCCGCCGTGCGCCGGCGCCGACAGCTCGGGGAGGAGAGCGAGGAGGCCGCTCGACTTCTCGTCCTCGGGGGGCGCCGCTGCGCGTGCGGGAGCGGCCGGCGCGTCCGGGTCTGGAAGGAGCGACAGGAGGCCGGCCGGCGCTACCGGCACGGGCGTCGGTGGTCGGCGCAGGGGCGGCGGCGCAGGCAGCCGTACCGTCGAGTGATTCGCGGTCGCGGTCTCTCTCTCCCTCTCTCCCGCCGGGGGAGAGGGTCGGGGAGAGGGGGTGGGGGACGGCACCCGACTCAACGTCGGCGCGGTCGACGCGCTCACGCCGCACGCCGAGATCGCCTCTGCGAGCCGCTGCCGGATGCGCAGGTCCCCGGGATGCTGCGCCGCGGCTCGCTCGAGGAGCGGCAGGGCATGGGCTGCGAGCCCGGCGGCGATGAGCGCTTCGCCAGCGAGGTCGCAGCTGAGCGGGTTGCCTGGATCGGCGGCGACCGCCTCCTCGAAGCGGACGACCGCCTCGTCGCCGCGGCCGAGCGCGAGGAGCGCCCTCGCGGCGAGGATGCGCGCCTGGATCGAGTCGGGATGGTGCGAGAGTCCGCGCTCGCACACCTCGAGCACCTGCGCCGGCTCGCCGCCCTCGAGCAGCGCCCGCGCCAGCTCCACGAAGATGCGGGAGCGCGGATCGGCCAGCAGGATGCGCTGGTACTTCTCGACCGTCGGGGGGAGCGCGGGAGCCATGCGGGACGTGCGCCGAGCGTAACACGCCCGGGTTCGCCATCACGTCGCGCGAGGTCGCGCGCGAGTGGCGGCTGGGCGTGGATGTGCGAGGCGGACGCACGACCGCGCCTGGCGTGCTCCGGCGCGAGCGCGAGCGCGCTGGTCGGCTCGTCGTGCGCCGAACGCTGGCCGCTCAGGAAAAAAAACGGCGGAGGCCCGGAGGTCTCCGCCGTCAGGTCGACGCGCAGGCGCGGGGTTCGAATCAGAACGGGATGTCCTCGCCGCCGCCGCTGCCACCACCGCCGTGGTGACCGTTGTCGACGGGCTCCTCGAAGCCGGGCGGAGGACCGCTGGGCGCACCGGCCTCGTCGCTCGACGGCCGCGGACGCTGCCCGCCGCCGGCGCCGCCGCCGAGGAAGCGCACGCTCTCGGCGACCACCTTCACCTTGTAGCGATCCTGGCCGCTCTGCTTGTCCTGCCACTTGTCCGTCTTGAGCCGGCCCTCGCAGTAGACCTGGCGGCCCTTCGACAGGTACTCGCCGCACTGCTCCGCCTGCTTCCCCCACACCTCGACGTCGTGCCACTCCGTCTCCTCCTTGCGCTGCCCCGACGTCTTGTCGGTCCAGCTGCGGGAGGTGGCGATGCGGAGGCTGGCGACGGCTTGCCCGCCCGCCGTGTAGCGGACCTCGGGATCCTTCCCCAGGTTCCCGATGAGGATGACCTTGTTGACCATGGCGATGCTCCTTTCGTGTGTGTTCGCCCGGTTCTCTGCTTCGGCGAGACGCGCGGAAGGTAACAGCCGACCCTGACAGCCGCCCGGGCGGGATCGAGGCCTGGCAGCGGCCTCGTTCCGTCACCGGCGGCGTGAGCGGTGCCCGGTCGGCGGGCAGCGGCTGCCGCATCGCGGAGCACGTGAGGCGGAGCGGCGGACCGTCGCCGTCCCCCGTGCCTCGGAAAGCAGCAGCGCGCACGATCGGGCGGCTTAACGCCTGTCGTGGCACGCTTCTCGCTTGAGTGTGGGCGGCCTTCGCACGTCTCACCACACACTTCGGAAGGGGCTGTCATGCGCGAAAGAATCCCGAGTCTGCTGTGGCCGGTCGTGGCCCTCGCCGTCCTCGTCTCGCCGCTCCCCGCCCCCGCCGAGGAGACCATCAAGGTCGGCGTCCTCCACTCACTCTCAGGGACGATGGCGATCTCCGAGACGGCCCTCAAGGACGTCGCGCTGATGACGATCGCGGAGATCAACGCCTCGGGCGGCGTGATGGGGAAGAAGCTCGTGCCCGTGGTCGTCGATCCCGCCTCGAACTGGCCTCTCTTCGCGGAGAAGGCGCGCCAGCTCATCACGCAGGACAAGGTGGCGGTCGTCTTCGGCTGCTGGACGTCGGTGTCCCGCAAGTCGGTGCTGCCGGTCTTCAAGGAGCTGAACGGCGTCCTCTTCTATCCGGTCCAGTACGAGGGCGAGGAGCTGGAGAAGAACGTCTTCTACACGGGCGCGGCGCCCAACCAGCAGGCGATCCCGGCCGTCGAATACCTCATGAGCGAGGAGGGCGGCGGCGCCAAGCGCTTCTTCCTGCTCGGCACCGACTACGTCTACCCGCGCACCACGAACAAGATCCTGCGCGCGTTCCTCAAGTCCAAGGGCGTGGCGGAGGCGGACATCGAGGAGGTCTACACGCCGTTCGGCCACGGCGACTACCAGACCATCGTCGCGAACATCAAGAAGTTCGCGCTGGGTGGCAAGACGGCGGTCATCTCCACCATCAACGGCGACTCGAACGTGCCCTTCTACAAGGAGCTCGGCAACGCCGGCCTGAAGGCGACCGACGTGCCGGTGGTCGCGTTCTCCGTCGGCGAGGAGGAGCTGCGCGGCATCGACGCGAAGCCGCTGGCCGGCCACCTCGCGGCCTGGAACTACTTCATGTCGCTCAAGAACCCCGCCAACGACGCCTTCATCAAGAAGTACCGGGCGTACGCCAAGGCGAACCACCTCGCCAACGCCGACAAGGTCGTGACGAACGATCCGATGGAGGCCACCTACGTCGGGATCCACATGTGGAAGCAGGCGGTCGAGAAGGCTAAGAGCACGGACGCGGACAAGGTCATCGCCGCGGCGGGCGGCCAGACCTTCAAGGCGCCGTCGGGCTTCGTCCTGGAGATGGACAAGACCAACCACCACCTCCACAAGCCCGTGTTCATCGGGGAGGTCCGGCCCGACGGGCAGTTCAACGTGGTCTGGAAGACCAAGGCGCCCGTCCGCGCTCAGCCCTGGAGCCCGTTCGTCCCGGGGAACGAGAGCAAGCAGAACTTCTGATCGCGCGTTCCCGCGAGCCGGCACCGAGGCGCGGTCCGCTCACCCGGAGGAACATGCGCCGCCCGCTCCACCTCCTGTTCGCCCTGGTCTGCTGGCCTGCTTCGGCGCTGGCGTCCCTCGATCCGGTCGCCGTGAACGGGCTGGCGGCCGAGGACTCCGAGCAGAAGCTCGCCGCCATCCGGCAGCTCGCGGAGTCGGCCGACCCCGCCGCGCTGCGCGTCCTCCGGGCGCTCTCGGAGGACGCGCTGCAGAGCGCCGGCGGCAAGGTGGTGGTGGTGGACGGCGAGCGGGTGCTCGACGCCGTGACGGGCCAGGAGCTGAAGCCGCCGCCCGAGGACCGCGAGGGCATCACCGTCAACAACCGCGTGCGGCGTCAGCTCGGCGCCGCCATCGCCGCCCTCAGGCTCTTCGACCGGGAGCGCGGGGTGAGGCTCGCCGCCGCACAGGAGCTGGCCTCCGGCGCGAAGCTCGACATGGCGCCGCTGCTCGCGCGGGCGCTGGAGAAGGAGACGGACTCGCAGATCAAGACGCTCCTGGCGCTGGCGTACGCCCAGGCCAACCTCAGGAACCCCGATCCGGCCGCCCGCCTCGCCGCGGTGAAGGCGCTCGGCGCGAGCGGCAACCCCGCCGTGAAAGCGCTCCTGGCCGCGCTCCTGGATCCGAAGGCCGAGCCCGACGCAGGCGTGCGCTCGCAGGCCAAGGCCTCCCTCCAGAGCGTCGAGCTGCGGACGTACCTGGGCGAGCTGGCCGGGCGCGTCTTCTCGGGCCTGTCGCTGGGCAGCATCCTGCTCCTGGTGGCGCTCGGGCTGGCCATCACCTACGGTGTCATGGGCGTCATCAACATGGCGCACGGCGAGCTGCTGATGATCGGGGCCTACGCCTCGTACGGCATGCAGGGCCTCTTCCTCCGGTTCTTCCCCCGCGCCGTCGACTGGTACCTCGCCGCGGCCATCCCGGTCGCCTTCGTCGCCGCCGCGGCCGTGGGCGCCGTCATCGAGCGGACCGTCATCCGCCATCTCTACGGCCGGCCGCTGGAGACCCTGCTCGCGACGTGGGGGGCGAGCCTCGTCCTCATCCAGGCGGCGCGGGTCGCCTTCGGCGCCCAGAACGTCGGCGTCGCGAACCCGTCCTGGATGTCGGGTGGGGTCGAGCTCATGGCGAACGCGATGGTGCCCTGGAACCGCATCGTCATCATCGCCTTCGCGCTGGGGGTGCTGGCGCTGGTGTGGCTGCTCCTGTACCGCACCCGGCTCGGCATGCACGTGCGCGCCGTCACCCAGAACCGCGCCATGGCCGGCTGCGTGGGCGTGCCCACCGGCCGGCTCGACACCGTCGCCTTCGCTGTCGGCGCGGGCATCGCCGGCCTGGGTGGCGTCGCGCTCTCCCAGATCGCCAACGTCGGCCCCGACATGGGCCAGGCCTACATCGTGGACTCCTTCATGGTGGTGGTGCTGGGCGGCGTGGGCCAGCTGGCCGGAGCCGTCGCCGCGGCGCTCGGGCTGGGGGTGCTCGCCAAGTTCCTCGAAGGGTGGGCCGGCGCCGTCATCGCCAAGATCCTGGTGCTCGCCTTCATCATCGTCTTCATCCAGAAGCGCCCGCAGGGCCTGTTCGCGCTCAAGGGCCGCTTCGTCGAAGACTGAGATGGACGACACGACGCGCCCGCCACCCGGCTCCCGTCTCCTGGCCATCGTGCCCCGGCCGGCCTGGATCGCGCTGGCCGCCTTCGGCCTCGTCGCGTGGGTCGTCATGCCAGGGCTGCACCTGTTCACGCCGCGTGGCAGCGCCTTGCACGTCTCCGACTACGTGATCACCGTCGGCGGCAAGGTCATGTGCTACGCCATCGTGGCGGTGGCGCTGGATCTCGTCTGGGGTTACGGCGGCATCCTCTCGCTCGGCCACGGCCTCTTCTTCGCGCTCGGCGGCTACGCCTTCGGCATGTACCTCATGCGCTCCATCGGGCGCGGCGGCGTCTACCAGTCCGACCTGCCCGACTTCATGGTGTTCCTCGACTGGAAGGCGCTGCCCTGGTACTGGCGCGGCTCCGACCACCTGCCGTGGGCGCTCGCGCTGGTGCTGCTCGTGCCGGCCGCGATCGCGCTCGTCTTCGGCGTCTTCGCCTTCCGCTCCCGCATCAAGGGCGTCTACTTCTCCATCATCACCCAGGCGCTGACGTTCGCGGCCATGCTGCTCTTCTTCCGCAACGAGACCGGCTTCGGCGGCAACAACGGGTTCACCGACTTCCAGCGTATCCTGGGGTTCTCCATCACCTCGCCCGTGACGCGGGTGACGCTCTTCATGCTGACGGCCGCCGCGCTCGCCGCGACGCTCCTCGCCGGGCGCGCCATCGTCACCTCCCGCTTCGGCCGCGTGCTGGCGGCCATCCGCGACGCCGAGTCGAGGGCCATGTTCCTCGGCTACGAGCCGCTCCCCTACAAGCTCTTCGTGTGGACCCTCTCGGCCGTGCTGTGCGCGGTGGCGGGCGCCCTCTACGTGCCGCAGGTCGGCATCATCAACCCGTCCGAGATGTCTCCTGCCAACTCGATCGAGATCGCGATCTGGGTGGCCGTGGGCGGGCGGGGCACGCTCGTCGGCGCGGTGCTCGGCGCGGTGCTGGTGAACCTGGCCAAGAGCTGGTTCACGCGGGCGTTCCCGGAGTTCTGGCTCTTCTTCCTCGGGCTCCTCTTCATCGTCGTCACGCTCTTCCTGCCGGAGGGCGTGGTGGGGCTCTGGCGCCGCCTGCTGCGCCGGCGGGCCTCCGCGTGACCGCCATGCAGCGCTCCCCCGAGCTCACTCCCGCTCACGAGCCGCGCGGCGCCGTCAACCTGGTCCGCCCGGGCGAGCTCGACGCGTCGCACCGGGTGATCCTCTACCTCGAGGACATCACCGTCTCCTTCGACGGCTTTCGCGCGCTCGATCGGCTGACGCTCTACATCGACGTCGGCGAGCTGCGCTGCGTGATCGGCCCCAACGGCGCGGGCAAGACCACCATGATGGACGTCATCACCGGGAAGACGCGCCCCGACTCCGGCACCGCCTTCTTCGGCCAGACGGTCGACCTGACGCGCCTGAGCGAGCCCGAGATCGCCAACGCCGGCATCGGGCGCAAGTTCCAGAAGCCGACCGTCTTCGAGCGGCACACGGTCTTCGAGAACCTCGAGCTGGCGCTCCGGGCCGACAAGCGGGTCCGCAAGACGCTCTTCACCGCGCTCGACGACGCTGCGCGGGACCGCATCTCCGACACGCTGCGCCAGATCCGCCTCTCCGAACACGCCGGACGCCCGGCCGGGCTCCTGTCGCACGGGCAGAAGCAGTGGCTGGAGATCGGCATGCTGCTCATGCAGGAGCCGAAGCTCCTCCTGCTCGACGAGCCGGTGGCGGGCATGACCGACGAGGAGACGGAGCGGACGGCGGAGCTCATCCACTCGCTGGCCGGCAAGCATTCCCTGATGGTGGTCGAGCACGACATGGACTTCGTCGCCCAGCTGGGCGGGACGGTGACGGTGCTGCACGAGGGCTCCGTGCTGGCCGAAGGCAAGCTCGACGCGGTCCAGAACGATCCTCGGGTGATCGAGGTCTACCTGGGGCGCTGACCCGTCCCTGTCTCGTGGAGTGGCGCGCATGCTGAAGGTCGAGGCGGTCCACCAGTTCTACGGCGGCAGCCACATCCTGCGCGGCGTGTCGTTCGAGGCCGCGCCGGGCAAGGTCACCGCCATCCTGGGCCGCAACGGCGTCGGGAAGACCACCTTGCTGAAGGCGATCATGGGCCTCGTCCCGGTGACCTCGGGGCGCGTCGCGTTCGGCGGCGAGGACCTCACCCGCGCTCCCTCGCACCGGCGCGTGCGTGCGGGCATCGCCTACGTCCCCCAGGGCCGGGAGATCTTCCCTCGCCTGACGGTGCAGGAGAACCTCATGATGGGACTGGCCTCGCGGCCGCGCGGCACGGCCGTCCCGGCTCGCATCTTCGAGCTCTTCCCGGTGCTCGCGTCCATGCTCGGCCGGCGCGGCGGCGATCTCTCCGGAGGGCAGCAGCAGCAGCTCGCCATCGGCCGGGCCCTGGCGATGGGGCCTTCGCTCCTCATCCTCGACGAGCCGACGGAGGGCATCCAGCCCTCCATCATCAAGGACATCGAGCGCACCATCGCCGCGCTGGCGGCGGAGGGCAGCATGGCCATCGTGCTGGTCGAGCAGTACTACGACTTCGCGCGTACGCTGGCCGACCGGTATCTCGTGATGCAGCGCGGCGAGATCGTGAGGGAGGGCGAGGGGAGCGAGATGGAGCGCGACGGGGTGCGCGGGCTCCTGGCCTTGTGAGGCTCAGCCGCCGGCGCGGCGCTCCACGGATCAGCCGTCCTTGTTGACGACCTGCGGCTCCGGCCGCTCGCCCGTCCGGGCGGGCGGGCCGATGGTGGCGGGTGCGGCCTGCAGGACGGCCCGGGCCGCGGCCAGCTGCTCCTCGAGCTTCGGCCCGAGTCGGCGCGCGTAGGCGGCGAGCTCGACCCCGTCCGCCTTCGCCGCCTGGCGCACCGTCTCCGCGAGCGGGTGGTCGGGCTCCTTGGAGCGCGCGACGCCGCGCGCGATGGCGCCCACGGCCGCGTCGGCGGCGAGGGCCGGCGCCGCAGCGAGCGCGCGCAGCACCTCGTCCGGCGCGTTGCGGCTCACGTCCTCCCACAGCTCGCTCATCCGGTCACCCAGCGCCGGGTCCGAAACCGCCGCCGGCGTGAGCTCCACCAGGCGCGACAGCGCCTCGTCGACCCCTTCGGCCGCGAGGTCGGCGAGCGATCCCAGCACCGGCGCCGGCGACTCGAGCTCGCCGCCGAGCGCGCGCAGCCGCCCGAAGCTCGTCGCGCCCTCGACGGCCACCCCGTCCAGGAAGACGCGCCGCGCCAGCTCCGAGTCCGGGTCGGAGAGGTAGATGGCCTCCGCCGCGGCGATGCGCAGGACCGGATCCCCCTCGGTCTTGAGCGCGGTGCGGAGGAACGGCAGGTTGCGCGGGTCGCCGGAGCGGCCGAGCCGGTAGTAGGTCGCGAGGTGCGCCTTCACGTCCGCGGAGGCCTCGTCGCGCGGCTCGCTGCGGGGCGGCGTGGCCGAGGCGACGGCGGCGCCGAGGTCGCCCGGCCGCCCGCCGGACGCGGCGAGCGCGCTCCCCACCGCGTCGACGGCGCGCACGGTGAGCTGCGGCCGGCCCGGGAAGTCGTTCACCAGGATGGAGAAGACGAGCCGCTCCCGGGCCGACGTCTCGACGAAGCCGGAGAGGCTCGTCACGCCCTCGAGCGTGCCGGTCTTCGCGCGCAGGCGACCCTCGGTGCTCTCCATCCGCCAGCGCGTCGTGCCGTCCTTCCCCGCCACCGGCAGCGCGGCCAGGAAGTCGGCCATGATGGGGAAGCGCCGCCAGACGTCGCGCAGGAGCGCCACCGCCTGCCGGGCGCTGAAGCGGTTCGTGTCGTTGAGGCCCGAGCCGTTCTTCATCACGTACGAGCCGCGCGGGATGCCCGCCTCGGCGAGGTAGTCCTCCACCGCCTCGATGCCCTTCGGCCAGGTGCCGGGCGGCCCCTTCTTCTCCGCCCCGAGCGTCTTGAGCAGCTGCTCGGCGACGAAGTTGTTGGAGGACTTCTCGAGCTTGCGCACCACGTCGCCCAGGCCCTCCGACTGCGCGACGAGGAGGAGGCGGGCCGAGGGCGGGACGGAGGCGCGCTTCACCTGGCCGGTCACCTTCACCCCGCGCAGCTCGAGGAGGCGCTTCAGCGTGTGGCCGAAGTAGACCGGCGGGTCGTCGATCTTCCGGTAGAAGACCTGGTCGCGGCCGCCCACCGGCAGGCGCGCGTCCACCAGGATGCGCTGCCGTCCGCTCGGGAGCCGCAGCGAGGAGGGGGTGACGCGGCGGCGGCCGTTGCCGCGCACGGTGCGGGTGCGGTTCTCCACCTCGACGTAGTCGCTCGGCGGCTCGACCTCGACCCGGCCGCGATCGCCGGCGCGCGCGCCCGGCGCGACGTGGATGGCGATCACGTTGAAGTTGAGCGACAGCGCCCCCACCGGTGCCAGGTAGGAGCGATCGCCGCGCTCCTGATCGTAGCCGGGCCCCTCGCGCTCCGCGTCGAAGAAGCCGTCGTCGACGAGGAGATCGCCGCGGACGAGCCTCACGCCGCGATGGGCGATGTCGCCCGCGAGCGCCCACAGCCGCTCGGTGACGAAGGTCGGGTCGCCCTTGCCCTTCACGTAGAGCGCCTTGACCGTGCCGTTGGCCGTCGCGGCGTCCGTGTAGATCTCGGTGTCGAAGCGGTACTCGGGCCCGAGGCGCGCCAGCACCGCCGCCGTCGTGAAGAGCTTCACGTTGGAGGCGGGGTTGAGGAGCGTGTCGGGGTCGTGCGCGTACAGCACCTGGCCCGACTCGAGGGAGGCGACCACGATGCTCGCCCGCGCGGAGTGGAGCGGCGTCCGCGCCAGGATCTGCTCGAGCGCCTGCTGGAGCGCTGGCGCCTTCTCGGCGAGCGCGGGCGCGGGCGCGGAGTCCGCCGCCCGGGCGTGGCGCGGGGAGGCTGCGACCGAGAGGACGAGCGCGATGGCGAGGGGGCGGAGGTCGAACATGAGCGGGGGAGCGGTCGGGCCCGAGTATAGGGGCCCGACCTGCCGCCGATGGAAACCCCCGCCGCCGGACGGCTATTTCGACGGGTTTTGACACGCCCGGCCGCTCTGCGTTAGGGTGGCCGAGATGAGACACAGTCTCAATTCAAGGCTGACGCCTCCCGCAGCGGCCATCGTCCAGGCAGCGCTCGGTCGCCTGGAGGCGGTGCTCACCTCCCACGGCCTGCGGCTCACCTCCGGCCGCCGCGCGATCGCCGATGCGATCCTGGGACGGCAGGGGCACTTCGTCATCGAGGAGCTCGTCGAGGACCTCCGCGCCCGGGGGCTTCACGCCTCGAAGGCGACGGTCTATCGGGCGCTGCCGCTGCTCACCGAGGCTGGAATCGTGCAGCCGGCGGTGGTGACCGGCGATGAGAAGAGCTACGAGCGGGCGGTCGGTCAGGAGCACCACGATCACCTGGTCTGCAAGGGGTGCGGGGCCGTGGTGGAGTTCGAGTACGACGCCATCGAGATCCTCCAGCGGGAGGTGGCCGCTCGACATGGGTTCACCCTGGAGGGGCACATGCTCCAGCTGCTCGGTCGCTGCCCAGCCTGCCGGGCGAGGTCTGCCCTGGCGGCGGAGAATGCGAATCGGTCGCAGCGCCGTGAAGGGGAGGGTTCACCTCCATGACCGACGGCAGCCAGGCCCGCCTCGTGCGCTTCGCGGACCCACCTACTTCGCCGTGCAGGGCCGGAGATGAGGTCCGCTGTGGGTGTGGAAGCCTGCGCGCGCCCGTCGTCGTCTTGACCGCCGTCAATGCCGACCGCCGCCGTCTTCTGATAATGAAAATGGTTGTCATGGTCACGAACCAGCCGAGAGGTGAAGCGCGATGATCGTCTGTTCCTGCCACGCCGTGTCCGACCGCGCACTGCGCGACGCGGTGACCGCTGGCCTGTCGCACGCCCAGATCGTCGCCACCAGCGGGGCCGGGACGGACTGCGGTCACTGCCGCGACGACGTCGCCGAGATCGTGACCGGGAGCCGCGATGACCATGGTTGCGGCAACGGCTGCCCGGGCTGTCCCTGCAGGAGCGCGGCGGCCTAGCCCGCCGCGGGTCTTCCCCGATTTCAAAACCCGGAGCTCGACGGCGCGGCATTCCCCGCGCCGCAGGGCTCTCTTCGTCCCGGGCCACGCCCGGGGAGGCAAGGCGACGATGAATCGATACGCGGTGTGGCCTGTCGTGTTCCTGGGGCTCGTGGCGCTGTCGCGGCCCGCGTCCGCCCAGCCGGCGCCGGCGCCCGAGACGAGCCTGCCGCGCGAATCGGCGATCGAGAACTCGCTCGGTCGTTCCGGCGCCATCGCGGGCACCACCATCGGCGGCTATGGCGAGCTCACGCTCAACGTGCCCACCAACGCCTCCGGCGTGATCGACATGCGCCGCTTCGTGCTGTTCTTCGGGCACGACTTCACCGATCGCATCCGCTTCTACTCGGAGGTGGAGGTGGAGCACGCCATCAGCTCGGCCGACGACCGGGGCGAGGTCGAGATCGAGCAGGCCTACCTGGACGGGCTGCTGCACCGCCGGATCAACCTGCGCGGCGGCATCATCCTGATGCCGGTCGGGATCGTGAACATCTACCACGAGCCGCCGAGCTTCAACGGCGTGGACCGCCCGGACGTGGACACGTTCGTCATCCCCACCACCTGGCGCGAGCCGGGGATCGGCATCTTCGGGGAGCTGGCGGAGGGCCTCCGGTACCAGGCGTACCTGGTCAACGGGTTCAACGCGAACGGGTTCACCGCCGAGTCGGCCATCAAGGACGGGCACCAGGAGGGCCAGCTCGCGCACGCGGGCGACGTGGGGGGCGTGCTGCGGCTCGACTACGAACCCATCCTCGGCACCGTCTTCGGGGCGTCGGCTTACCGAGGGACCTCGGGTAACACGCTCCCGGCCTCCCTGGGCAGCGTGCCGGTCACCCTGATCGAGGCGGACGTCCGCACGCGGCGGGGCGCCTTCAGCGCGCGGGCCGAGGCGGCCGTGCTCCTCATCGACCATGCAGGAGCCCTGAATCAGACGCTCGCCGCGGCCTCGCCCGAGCAGGCCGCCGCCGGCCCTGTCTCGTCCCAGTCGCGCGGCGGGTACCTGGAAGCCGCCTACGACGTCCTGAGCCTCATGGCGCCCGAATCGACGCAGGCGCTCAACGCCTTCGCCCGGCTGGACTACGCGGACACGCAGGCGGACGTCCCGGCGGGCTTCCAGTCGAGGATGGAGTTCCGGCGGCTGTCGGAGGTGTTCGGGCTCGTCTACAAGCCGATCCCGCAGATCGCCCTCAAGGCGGATTACCGCCTTCGCCAGCTGGGCGACGGGACGACGAACCGCGAGTTCGCCTCCGCCATGACCTGGCTGTTCTGATAGGAAAGCCGGATGCAAGTGTTCGCCAGGCGCGGATTCCAGCTGAGGACTGCCTCGCTCGAGACGCGCCTGGCGTACAGCGGCTTCCTCGCGCTCACCCTGCCCGGGGTGGTCACGCTGCTGGCGCTCTCTGCCGGTCGCATCGGGTGGAGCCCGCACGCGATCGCCACCTACTACCGCGGCGGCGAGAGCGAGATGAGCTTCCCGAAGCAGCTCTGGCAGATGGTGGAGGTGAGCCACTTCCACCTCTTCTCCGTCCCCATCGTCGTGCTCATCCTCTCTCACCTCATGAGCGCCACGCGGTTCTCGGTCCGCACCCGGATCGGACTGACGGTGACGACATACCTGGGCGCGGCGCTCGAGCTGGCGGGCCCATGGGCGGTGCGCTATGTGGCGGGAGGCTTCGCGTACGCGCTCCTCGCCGGCTGGGTGCTGCTCGCGGCCGGCATGTCGTGCATGGTGGTCATCTCGCTCTGGGCGATGTGGGGACCGGACCGGTGGAGGTGGAGCTCCAGGGACGACGACAGGGGCGACCCGCCATGAAGCTCGGCGCGGCGGCCTTCCTGGTCGCCCTGCTCCCCGCGCTCGCCGCCCGGGCGGACCAGGTCTTCCTCTCCGAGGGGGATGCGCCGCGGGCGCTGTTCGGGAGCGGGGTCGCGGCGGAGCGCAAGGTGCTCGAGCTCTCGGACGGAGAGCTCGCCGAGCTCAGTCGCGCGGCCGGCCGGAAGATCGAGGTCCGCAAGTATCTCTATCTCGAGGTGGCCTCTGCCGAGGCCCGGCCCCCCGGCCAGCCGGGCCCGCTGCAGGGGTACGTCTTCGTGCTCGACGTGATCGGCCAGAGCCTGCCCATCACGTTCGCGGTCGGCGTCAAGGCCGACGGGACCGTGCAGGACGTCCAGGTGATGGTCTACCGCGAGTCGCACGGGGGCGAGGTCCGGGAGCGCCGGTTCCGCGCGCAGTTCTCGGGGAAGACGCTGAAGCAGCCACTCGTGGTCGGCAAGGACGTCGACGCCATCAGCGGGGCGACCATCTCCTCTCACTCGGCGGCGTATGCCGTGCGCAAGGGCCTGGGGCTGGCCGAGCTCCTGCGCCGGCGCGGACAGCGATCGACGCGGTGACGCCAGCCATCGCCAGCGCGATGCTCGCCCTGGGCATGCTCTCCAGCTCGCCGCTCCGCGCGGCGGAGCGCCCCTGCCAGGAGGTCACGCTCAGGCGTGCCAGGCCGATGATGGCCACCCTCGTCGCGGTGACGGTGCGCGGCTGCGACCCGGACGCGCTGGAGGAGCGCGTCCGCGAGGCGTTCGCCGAGATGGAGCGGCTCGCAGCCATCCTGTCGGAGTGGGACCCGGCGAGCCCGGTCTCTCGCGTCAACTCCAGCGCTGGCGTCGAGCCCGTCCGCGTACCGCCCGAGCTCTACGAGGTGCTGGCGACCGCGCTCCGCGTCTCGCAGCTGACCGCCGGGGCGTTCGACCCGACCTGGGCCGCCCTGGACGGCCTGTGGCGCTTCGACGGCGCGGAGCCTCGGCGCCTCCCGGCGCCGGAGCAGGTGGAGCGCCGTCGCGCGCTCGTCGGCTACCGGCAGCTCGTGCTCGGGCCCGCCGATCGCACCGCCTTCCTCGAGCGGCCCGGGGCGCGCATCGGCCTGGGAGGAATCGCCAAGGGCTACATCGCCGAGGCCGCCGCGGACTTCCTCGTGAGCCGCGGCGTCCAGGACGTGCTGGTGGCCGCCAGCGGGGACATGACCGCTCGCGGCCGCAACGGGGACCGTCCCTGGACGGTCGCCATCCGCGATCCGCGAGCGCCGGCGGGAGTGGAGGCCACGGTGACGCTGGGGGACGAGTCCGTCTCCACGAGCGGCGACTACGAGCGCTTCGTCATCATCGATGGCCGCCGGTACCACCACCTCCTCGACCCGAGCACGGGCTATCCGGCGACCGGCGCCGAGAGCGTCACGGTGATCGCTCCGCACGGCGCGGTCGCCGATGCGCTCGCCACCGGGTTGTTCGTGCTCGGCCCCGAGCGTGGCGCCGCGCTCCTGCGGCGAATGCCCGAGGTATCGGCCTTGCTCGTCGACGCTCGAGGGAGGGTGCACGTGGCGGGCAGCGCTCGGCGGTTCCGCCCACCTGCCGTCGCCGCCGCCCCGCTCACTGCGCCGCCAGCGCCTCCCGGACCTGCGCCGCGTGCGCGAGCCTCGCGGCCACCCGCGCGCTGAGCTCGCGCCGGGAGCCCTGGACCGCGCGGGCGCCGAGCCCGAGCGCCTCCCCGACGAGCGCGTCGAGCTCGCGCTGGGCGGGGCGCGCCAGCATGGCGGCGACGTCGGTCGTCACCGGATCGCGCCCCAGGGCGACCCAGCAGGCGGTGAGCGGGCCGAGGAGCGGCGCCAGCGCGTGCGCCGGCGGGACGGGCGCGGCGGACAGGACGCGGCAGTCCACGTCGGCGATGGCCTGCAGGCCGGTGAGCTGGCGCGCGGCGGCGTCGATGGCGAGCCGCACCGGCGGGTAGTGGGTCAGTTTGACATTTCACACCCCTGACGGATGGCACGGGGCTCGCGCAGACAGAAGCGGCGGAGCCCGACGGCCCCGCCACGTCGGCTTCGTGGATCTAGGCGTTGCCTACTCGTCGGCACCGCCCTTCCTGCGCCGCGTGGCTTGTGCTGCCACGGCGGCGGGGGCTCGAACTTGGGTGAGCGGAATCGGGGCTTCCGCAGGCTGCTCCGGGACGGTGATCAGTCGCCCCTTGCGCGGCGGCGGGTCCGGCTGAGCCATTCCTGGTAGTGGCAACGTCTGGCCGGCCTGCGGCCCCTGCTCGACGATCTCGGTCCCGGGGTGCTGCACTCGCTTTCCTTCGAAGATGTCGCTGACCGACAGGAGTTGGATCTTCGGGTATCGCTTGTCAGTCGTCGGATCGCGCCACGTCCCGGCCTTGGCAGCGGCCGTCGTCATATCTTGGGTGGGCTCCTGCATGACGAGGAGGACGCCCATGGCGGCCTTCTCGGTCTGAACGGTCCCTTGCAGCTCGCGCACGAACGCTGGCGAGATCGAGCGACCACCCTTCACGGAGACGATGATCTCGTGGACCTTGTCATCCGAACGGAACTTGATGACGCCATCGATGCCGTGGTCGCGGCCGCGCTTCCCCTCTCGGCTCCCCGGCACCCCACCGACCGGGTGCGCTCCGATCTTGTGAATCGCCCACCACTGGAACTGGTACTTGTCGGTCTCCGAAAGGATGCGCGCGCTCTCGACGTCCTGGGGCTCCCCGAGGAGTTCGTAAGCGATGCCCGGAAACTTCGTGGACAGACGGTCGCGAACGACCCTGATCGCCAGGTGCGTGATGTCGATGCCGATCCATTCCCGCCCGAGCTTGTGTGCCGCTTCGACGGTCGTACCGCACCCGCAGAACGGGTCAAGGATGACATCACCCTCGTTTGATGCGGCTGTGATGATGCGCTCCAACAAAGCGATCGGCTTCTGCGTCGGATAACCGAGTCGCTCGGCGCCATCATGCGTTAACGCGCCTATGTCAGTCCAAACACTGTCAACAGCGATCCCCGGTTGCTCATCTAGGTACAGCCGCTTCTCAAGAGAACCGTTCGCGCGCCTCACTATCCTGCCAGTCTTGAGGTACTTGGCGATGGTTGCCGCTGTCGTCTTTGTCCCAATCCAGTGGGTTCGATATCTTCGGCCATTCTCATCGACCTTGTTGTACTGCTTAGTCAGGTATTCTTGAGAATAGGGCTTGTAGATGTTGCGGTATGTGTACTCGTTGCTCTTGCTGTAGAAGAGGACTGTGTCGTGGTTCCTGCCGAAGCTGCTTGAGCCCTTGTAGCCAGAGGACGTCTGTCGCTTCCAAATGATCTCATTCCGGTAGTTCTGCGCGCCGAAGATCGCATCCAGCAGCAGCTTGAGGTAGTGGCTCGCTGTTGGATCACAATGCAGAAACAGCGCGCCAGTGGGTCGAAGCACACGGCGCAGTTCCAACAATCGAGGCGCCATCATCACGAGGTACGCCGTCATGTCGTTTCGCTGCGGGAAGCCCTTGTAGAACGCTTCCAGCAACGCCGAGAGCGCGGGCGGCGCTCCGCGCTCCTGCGCGTCGGGGCCGGTCAACCCCTCATAGGTGTCTTGCGTGCCCTGGTCCCAATGCCAGCAGTCGTCGAACGCCTTTATCTGCGCGCGCGAGGACGAGAGGTCCCGCTCCTCAAAAAGCACGTTGTAGTCGCGCTTGGAGTTGAACGGTGGGTCTAGGTAAACGAGATCGACCGACTCGCTGGCGATGAACTCCCGCAGAACCGGAAGGTTGTCGCCGAAGTAGAGCTTTCCCGGTCTCATGCTAGTGCTCCTGGCACGGTCGGTGAAGGCTTCCAGTTTTCTGCCGTCAACATTCCGTCATTATCCCATTACGATCCGACACTGACAATGGGTGCCGCGTCACGAGTTTCGCCAAAAACGCAAAGAGCCTGGACGGTTGCCCAGGCTCATGGGGAGGCGCAGTCCCGCCCCTCGCGCGCCGCCGAGGGTCCGGGCGGCGATGGCTTCGAGCAGGCGCCCGTCGAGCTGCGCCGGCGAGGGGAAGAGCTCACTCCCGACGGCGAAGGCGCAGAGCGGACCACCCGGCCCGCCCGCCAGGCGACGAGCGGCGACGTCCAGCCGTTCCTGGGGAGGGAGGGAAGCGAGCGCCGCCAGGGCGCGCGAGACGATCACACCGCCACTTTAGCCGGTCTTCGCGCGACGGCGATCTTGCCGCTCGGCACGAGCGAGAGCAGGAGCAGCGCGACCCCCGCCGCCAGCTCGTTGGCGATGACGGTGCGTGAACCCCACCCCAGCGCGTTCGCGGCGGTGAGCAGCCACGCCGCGAGCAGCGCGATCGCGAAGCGCGCCAGCGGCCACTCCAGCGCGGCGAGCGCGGCGGCGCAGACCAGGGTCCCCAGCGTCACGTCGTGCAGCACGGCCCTGACCGTCGGATAGCCGAGCGCGAGCGGCGCCAGGAGGAGCCACAGGCCGATCGCGAAGCTGGCCCAGCGCGCGCGCATGTACCCACAAGGTTGTGCTCGGGGTTCGCACCCGTCAAGGGAGGGTCCATCCAGGACCCGAAGAAGCATGAAAAGTAGCTCTGTCAGAGGAGGCGGATAGCATGCCCCCCATCGGTCGGTACCCGGCCGGAACACGGCGGCGCGCGAACATGACGACTTCCGACGAGCGGGTGGCGACCGAGATGGGCCGCGCGCTCATGGCGCTGTACCGCGCCGGAATGCAGGTGAACGTGTGGCCCGACCCGCTCTCGGGGCGCGCCGGCGCCCGCATCGTGGCCGGACCCTCCGCGCGGCGGCGCCGCAGCGCGGGGCCGCGCTCGGCGAGCGGGGCCGGCGACTCGCCGCTCTCCGCGCTCTACGCCGCCGTCGAGCGGATGAACGAGCGCGCGGGGGCGATCGTGGTGCACCTGGACTGACCAACTGTGGGACGGCTTCCGTTCGTCCTGAGCGTAGCGAAGCGGAGTCGAAGGGCGAACGGCAGATCGGAAGCCGAGCCCTATGCAAACAGCCCGTTCAGGCGTCGCTCGATGTCCTCCTGGACCTGCTTCTTCATGGACCCCGGAACGAGCATGGGGAACTTGAGGTCGACGGTGACCTTCCCCTCGTCGGCGAGGTAGGTGCCGGAGATCCCCAGCTTCGAGACCTTGCCCGTCCTGGCGTCCGGGTCCTTGTCGTATTTGAGGCCCATCTTCGTCGACAGGCGCTCCATCACGGCGTCGACCTTCTCGTAGATCTCCTCGGCGCTCCTGCCGGGGTATTCTTTCTTGATCTGCGGCATCTGCTTCACCTCCCAGAGGTGCCTGCGTAGAGAGTTGGATCCGGGACCCCCGCCGCCGCAAATCCCTTCCGGCGCAGATCGCACGCGTCGCAGCGCCCGCAGGCGCGGCCGCGGACGGGGTCATAGCACGAGAGCGTGATCCGGTACGGCACCCCCAGCTTCGTCCCGAGCTGGATGATGCGCGCCTTGGTGAGCCGCAGGAGTGGCGCCTGGATGCGCAGCGGACGCCCCTCGACACCCGCCTTGGTGGCGAGGCGGCCCAGGCGCTCGAAGGCGCGGATGAACGCGGGGCGGCAGTCCGGATACCCCGAGTAGTCGACGGCGTTCACGCCGAGGAAGATGTCGCTCGCGCCGATCGTCTCGGCGTGGGCGAGCGCCAGCGCGAGGAGCACGGTGTTCCGGGCCGGCACGTAGGTGATCGGGATCGCGCTCGCCGGCCGACCGGGCGGGCGGTCCTTCGGCACGGCCAGACCGGGGTCGGTGAGGGCCGAGCCGCCGAAGGTGGAGAGGTCCACCCGCACCACCCGGTGGCCGGCCGCCCCGAGCGCGCGCGCCACCCGCCGGGCGCGCTCGAGCTCGGTCCGGTGGCGCTGGCCGTAGTTCACCGACAGCGCATGGGCCTCGAAGCCGTCGCGCCGCGCCACCGCGAGGCAGGTGCTCGAGTCGAGGCCGCCGGAGAGGAGCACCACCGCCCGCGGGGCCGCACGTTTCGCCATGCGGCGCATCCTCCCCGAAGGCGGGAGCCGCGACAAGCGGGCGCGCGCTCGATCAGCGCGTGGCAGTGAGCGAGCGGGGCTTCACGGCTCCTCCACCGCGGCGCGAGCGTCGAGGAAGGCGTCCGAGATCGCGAAGGCGGCGAGGTCGCGCAGCTCGGGGTGGGCGAGCACCTCGGCGTGGCTGGCGCTGCGCAGGCGGCGCTCGCTCGCGACGAGCGCGCGGAGCGCCGCGCCGGGATCTCCGCCGTGCAGGAGCGCCCAGCGCGAGGCGGTCTGGCGGAGCGCGGGGCCGAGGTGGCGCGGATCGGCGGCGGCGAGCGCGATCGTCGCCGCGGACGCGAGCGGGGCCGCCGCGGCCCGGGCGGCGGCCGGGACGGTGCGCTCCAGCGCCTCCAGGAAGGCGCGGGCCCGCGCGGGCGGCAGCCCGGCGGCGGGCGACCCGCCGGCGAAGCGGCAGGCGAGCTCGCCCAGGAGCGCGCGATCGCGGGGCGAGAACTTGCCGACGAGCGCCCAGCCCAGGTCGACGAGCCCGAGGCCGCGCGCCACCAGGAAGCGACGTTCGGCGGGCGCGCGCCGGGCGAGGCCGCCCCCCAGCACGAGCGAGGGCGGACGGGTGTTCTCGTGCTGCACCTCGCACCCGTCACCGTCCGTCAAGTAGGCCGCGCAGCCGCGGGCGCCCAGCGCGCGCTGCGCCTCCTCGACCAGGGCCGCCAGCCCGGGGCTGCGCTGCGGGCCGAGTCGATGGAGCTCGTCCGCGCCGTGGGAGGCGAGGTCGGCTGGGAAGAGCGGCTCGAGCCAGGGGGCGAGCTGGGCGAGGAGCTGGGCCAGCGCGTCCTTCGCGGCCGGGAGCGCCACGGCGCGGCGCAGCTCGGGGGCGAGGCGGAGCGGGCGTGGCGCTGCGCTCGGGGCGGGTGACGGGCTGGCAGGGTCGGCGAAGCGAGCCACGCCGGCCGCCGCCCGAGCGAGGAGGCGCAGGCGGAGGTCGGGGGCGTCGCCGGCGGCGCGCTCCGCGGCGGCCGAGAGCGCCCGCGACGCCGCCGGGTCGAGCGGGGCAGCGCGGGCGCGCTCGAGCGCGTGCGTGAGCCCGTCGCCGCTGCGCGCCGCCAGCTCCCGCGCGCGGCGCGCGTCGGCGGGACGGCCCAGCCCATCGAGGAGCCGCGCCGCCTCCAGCGCCGCCGCAGCGCCCGCGGCGGGATCGGCACGCAGGGTCAGGGCGAGGAGCGCCCGGGCCCCCCCCGCGCGGTCCCCCGCCGCGAGCGAAGCCCGCGCGAGCGCCTCCCACGGCGAGGCCGAATCGGGGTCGGCGTCGCAAGCCGCCAGCGCATCCGCGAGCGCGCGAGCGGACTCGGTCGCGGCCCTTCGACTACGCGCCACCTCCGGTGGCGCTACGCTCAGGGCGGACGGTTCGCTTCGGTGATCGTTCGCGGTCGGGGTCCCTTCCCCCTCGCCCCGCAAAGCGGGGAGAGGGTCGGGGAGAGGGGCGGATTCCGCACTCGCCGCCCTCGCCCGCGCGGCCCGCTCCGGCTCCCCGCCCTCCTCGCAGACGCGGGCGAGGAGCGCGAGCGTCGCCGGATCCCGGGGCGCCAGCCTGAGCGCATGGTCGAGGTGGAGCCTCGCCGCGGGCGGATCCGCGGCGAGGAGCAGCGCGCCCAGGCGGGCGTGAGCGGCTGCCTTCTCCTGGGGCTCGGGCGCGACCGCGGCGAGACGGCGGCAGGCGCGGAGCAGCGCCAGGCGATCTCCGGCGCGCTCGCCCTGCGCGAGCAGCGCGCGCAGCGCGGGCAGGTGGTCGCGCCGGAGCCCGAGCGCGACGTCGATGGCGCGGAGCTGGGCGGCCGGCTCGGCGCCCGTCCCGAGCGCGAGGCAGGCCTCGGCGGCGGCGAGCGCGGCGCTCTCCTCGCCGCGGCGGGAGCACAGCGCCGCCGCCTCCGCCAGGGCGCTGGCGGCGAACGGCGCGTGCCCGCGGGCGGCGTGCACCTGCGCCAGCGCGAGGAGCGCCGGCACGCCGACCTTCTGCCGCAGGGCCGCTCCTGCCAGCGCCAGCGCCTCATCGTGACGCGCCGGCTCCGCCGCCAGCAGCGCCAGGAGGCGCTCCACGACGAACGGCTCGGCCGCGCCGAGCGCGCCGGGCGCGCGGTAGGCGGCGAGCGCGCCGGCGGCGTCCCCGGCCGCCAGGCACGCCTCCGCCCCCGCGAAGGCGCGCGCGCCCTCGGCGGCGGCGGCGGCGCTCTCGGGTGGAGCCGCGGCGGTGGCCCCGCGGTGCCACGACAGCCGGAGCTGGCCCGGCTCGACCGCCGCCAGGGCGAGGCGCACACCCGCCGTGCGAGGGACCTTGAACCCGCGCGGGGCCAGCACGCGGCGGAGGAGGGCGGGCAGCGGCTTCCACGGCAACGCGCCGAGGCAGCGCGCCACGCGGGCCGGCAACAGCGTCGCGGCGACCGAGCTCGGGCGGTAGAGGCGCGGCTCGTGGACGATCGCGACGATCCCGTCGCCGGCCTCGTCCGCGGCGAGACCGAGCTTGAAGGTGAACGGCTCGCCATCCTCGAGCGCTCCCTCACCCTCGAGGAACCCCTCGCGCAGCGCCAGCCCGAGCCGCGAGAACCCGTTCCAGGCGAGGTCGAGCGCGTCCACCGCGGCCGACACCGCCGCGGCGCTCACCGTCAGCTCCAGCCGGTCGAGCTCGCACAGCCGCAGCCGGAACTGCGCGGCGCCGGCCGCCACGTCGAAGGGGAGCCGCGCCTCGGGCACTCCCATCGTGAGCGCGAGGAGGTCGACACCGTCGAGGAGCGGCTGCCCGGGCAGCGCCACGTAGGCGCAGCCGCGCTCGAGCCGGAGCTCGAGACCGCTCCCCCCCGCGGCGCTCGCCTTCTCGGACGCCTCCATCGAAGCGAATCCTACCGGACGATCGCTCGCGCCGCGATGAGCGGCGAACCGGCGCCCGAGGTCAGCGGCTCGGTTGAGCCGCCGCCGGCGTGGCCTGCTGAGCCACCTCGCCCACGCCGCGGCGGTGGACGAGGATGGTGCGACGCGTCTGGAACTCGTCGTCCTCGCGGGCGAAGATGGTGATCGCGTTGTTCCCCGGCTTGAGCGGCACGTCGGCCGCGAAGTCCAGCTTCCCGGAGGCGCCCGACTCCGGCACCACCTTGAAGAAGACCTTCTGGTCGTTCGCGTAGACGAAGACGTCGCGCAGCTTGTTCACGATGCCACCCGCGCCCGTGGGCACCACCGCCGAGCCCTCGAGCCGGAGCTTCTCGGCCGTGACCACCGGAGCGCCGCGCGAGGTGTCGGGCAGGGCCACCGTGATGCGCGGAGGCTGGCGCTGCCACACCTCGGCCCCCGCCAGCGTCGCCGGGACGCTCTTCGCCGTGGCCGACTCGACGTCGCCGGCGCGCGCGAAGGCGGTGCGGCCCTTCTGCCACTCGACCTTCACGAAGTCGCCGAAGCGGCCCAGCGCCGGCAGGACCGCGCCCTTCCGCGCCACCGCGATGGGGAGCGCCTCGGCCGAGGCGCCGGTGCGCAGCGTCGCTTCACCTCCGGTGACCCGCACCGCGGCCGGCGAGGCCGTGTGCGGCTTCCCTTCGGCGGCCAGCGGGACCTCGAGCCGCTCGGAGATGAACTCCTCGAGCTTCTCGTCCACCACCTGCACCCGCAGCGGCATGGTCTCGCCCTTCAGGCCCTTCTTCACCTCGATCTGCAAGAGGGCGCTCTTCACCTCGCCCGACTTCATGGCGCCGAGCACGGCCCGGCCCTTCTTGATGAACACCTTCTCGTCGCCCAGGTTCTTCAACGACACGTAGGTCTTGTCGCTCGTCGGGCCGGGCCCTTCGTTCTTCACGTCGACCCGCAGGCTCACCTCCTCGCCGCGCTGCACGAGGCCGTCGCCATTGCCGGTCTCGTCGAGCACTTGCGAGGAGAAGGCGAAGAAGGGCTTCGGGATCTCGACCAGGTCGAGCGCCGTCACCGCGTCCACCGGCGCGCGCCCACCCTCGTCCTCGAAGTGCAGGCGCACCTCGTCGTGCCGGCTGTCGAGGCCCTTCGGCAGCTTCACCGGCACCGTCCAGCTCCGCTTCTCACCCGGCTTCACGAGCCCGAAGACGAACTCGCGTCGATCGAGGAGCGGCGCCTTGTCCACCAGCGTCCAGGCGCGCAGCCGGCGCAGCGGGCCGTCGCCGCGGTTGTCCACCGTCACCGTCCAGGAGAGCGTATCTCCGGCGGTGATGGCCTTGCCGGGGGCGGGCGCCACCGTCACCACGGGGCGCGGCGTGCCCTGGACCGGTCCGGCCGACCAATCGACCCCGAGCGCGCCGAGTCGCGCGAGCAGGCGCGCGTCTTCCTCGCCGCGCCGCTCGCCCACGAAGCCGCGGGCAGCCTCGAGCAGCCGCGGTCGGTCGGCGTAGGGGGCGCGGGCCAGGAGGTCGCGCGCGAACCGGATCTGGTAGTCCTCCACCAGCTCGTCGGGGTTCGCGTCCAGATCCTCGTCCTCCTGCTGTTCGGGGGTGAGCTCGTCGGCGCCCGCCTCCCCGTGTGCGCGCGCCACCGCCTCGCGCTTCTCGTCCGCCTTCATGGCCTTGGCGAGCAGGTCCTCCTTCTCGTCGAGCAGGTAGCGGAGCTCGAGGGCGGCCTTCTCGGTCCGGTTCTTCCGCTCGTCGGCGCGGCGCTGCGCCTCGGACTGCGAGAGGGTCGAGTCGGCCGGGTTCGAGAAGTGCTTCTCCAGATCGACCTCGCCCATCATGCGGGGAGGCGCGAAGTAGTTGACCGCGTTCTTGAGTGCGCGCCCGGGCAGGAGC
Source organism: Anaeromyxobacteraceae bacterium (assembly GCA_035636195.1). GTDB lineage: Bacteria > Myxococcota > Myxococcia > Myxococcales > Anaeromyxobacteraceae > Anaeromyxobacter_A. The sequence goes on along the minus strand of DASPZP010000047.1, from coordinate 46,389 downwards.
AGCACGTCGGGGGTGACGCCCACCTCCTGGATCGAGACGTCACCCGGGGTGAGGTACTGGGCGATGGTGAGCTTGAGCGCGGACTCCTCGCTCGGCCTGGCCGGATCGGAGAAGTCGTAGAGCACCTGCACCGAGCCCTTGCCGAACGTCTGCCGGCCGATGACGAGGGCGCGGTTGTTGTTCTTGAGCGCGCCCGCCACGATCTCGCTCGCCGACGCGGAGCTGTTGTTCACGATGACGACGAGGGGCAGGCTCGTCAGGTCGTCGCGATCGCCGTGCGCCTCCTTCACCTCGTGCATCTTCATGCCTTCGCCGACCGTCTTCACGATCACCCCCTCCGAGAGGAAGAGGTCGGAGACGCTGATGGACTGCTCGAGCAGGCCGCCCGGGTTCCCGCGCAGATCGAGGACGAGGCCGCGCAGGTTCCCGCCGTTCTGCCCCTTCTGCTGGGCGATGGCGGCGGCGAGGTCGCGGGTGGTGTTGGAGGAGAACTGCGACAGCTTCACGTAGCCGACGCCGCTCGCCAGGAGCTTCTGCTGCGGCACCGTCTCGACGCTGATCAGCTCGCGCGCCATGTCGAAGCGCTTCGCCTCCGGCCAGCCGGTGCGCTGGACGGAGATGGCGACGTGGGAGGCCGGCTTGCCGCGCAGGCGATCGACGGCGTCCTGCAGGTCCAGGTTGACGGTGGACTGCTCGCCGATCTTGGTGATGAGGTCCTTGGCCCGGATGCCGGAGCGCTGCGCCGGCGTGTTCTTCAACACCCGCACCACGGTCAGGTTCCCGTCGCGCATGGCGATGACGAAGCCGAGGCCGCCGAACTCGCCCTTCGTCTGCAGCCGCATCTCCCGGAACATCTTCGGCTCGAGGAGCACGGAGTGCGGGTCGAGCGTGGAGAGCATGCCGTTCGTGGCGGCGTACTCGATCTCGCGGAGGTTCTTGTGCGCGACGAGGTGCTGCTGGATGAAGGTGACCGCCTCCCCCATCACCGTGCGCACCTTGTAGATGCTGTCGACGCCGGACAGATCGAGCGGCCGACTGGCGGCGCCCACCGTCAGCGTGAGCCTTCCGGAGGTGGCGTCGCCCTCGACCATCACCTCGGCCACCGTCTTCTCGATGCCGTCGAGCGCGGCCGCCACCATCGCCTTCGGGTCGATGCGCTTGGGCTCGACGTAGTTCTCGGCCACGTAGTGGATGGCGCGCGAGAAGACGGGCAGCGAGTCGAGCGGGTAGTTCGCGTCCTCGGCGCTCGTGCCCGAGGGCGACGAGAACGACGCCGCCTGGTGCGGGTCGCGCGCCGCCAGGCGGACGAGGTTCTGCGGCTCGCCTCCGGCCCGGTTGTGGGCGACAGCGTAGGTGGCGCCGGCGCCCACCGCGAGGGCGAGGGCGAGAGACGCCAGGAGGCGGGTGGAACGGTTCATGAGGGGCGCCGGGCGATGGAGTGCGAAGGAGGTAGACCGACAGATCAGGATAGGGTGCTGCAGGAGGCGGCGCAAGGAGAACGGGCGCGGCCAGGGATCCCTTCCGCAGCGCGAAACGTCCGCTTCCTCGCGGGTTTGCGCGAGGAAGGGGTGGCGGTCCACGGGATGGAAGGATAGAAGGCGGCCATGTCGCTCGACCCGCAGCTATCCGACAATCACCCCGTTCGCGGGGTGGGTGATCTCGTCGCGTGGCTGCGCGCTCGAGAGCGCCCGCCCTCGGGGTGGAAGGTGGGCCTCGAGCACGAGAAGCTCGGGCTCGTGCGCGGGACGCTCGACCCGGTGCCGTATGCCGGCCCGCGCGGGATCGCGGCCCTCCTGCGCGGCTTCGAGCAGTATGGCTATGCGCCGGTCGTGGACGACGGCCACGTCATCGCCGCCCAGAAGACCGGCCTCACCATCTCCATCGAGCCCGGCGGACAGCTCGAGCTCTCCGGACGCCCGTTCCAGGACGTGCACGTGGTCGCGGCGGAGCTCGACCGCCACCTCGAGAAGTGCCGCGCGCTCTGCGACGAGCTCGGCCTCGAGCTCCTCGCCGGGGGCTACCGGCCCTGGGGAACTCCCGCCACCGCGCCCTGGGTCCCGAAGTCGCGCTACCTCGTCATGCGGCCGTACCTCGCCGGCCGCGGCAGCATGGGCGAGCACATGATGGCGATGACCGCCTCGGCCCAGGTCTCGTTCGACTTCGGCGGCGAGCGCGACATGGCGGAGAAGCTGCGCGCCGCGCTGGCGGTGCAGCCGGCGGTGGTGGCGCTCTACGCCAATGCGCCCATCGTGAATGGCGCCCCCTGCGGCTGGAAGAGCTGGCGGACGGCGGTGTGGGAGGACGTCGACCGCTCACGCTCGGGGCTGCTCCCCTTCGCCTTCGAGGACGGCTTCGTCGAGGACGCGTACCGGCGCTACGTCGGGTGGGCCATCGACGCGCCGATGATCTTCCTCCGCCGCGACGGGCGTTACCTCGATCCACAGGGCGCCACCTTCCGGGCCTTCCTCGAGACGGGCCTGCACGGCACGCGCGCCACCATGGGCGACTGGGAGGACCACGTCTCGACGCTCTTCCCGGAGGTGCGGGTGAAGGGGGTCGTCGAGGTGCGCGGGGCGGACTGCTGCGACGCCGCCATGACGAAGGCGCTGGCGGCCTTCTGGAAGGGGGTGCTCTACGACCGCACCTCGCGCGAGGAGGCTTTCGCCCTCGTGCGCGACCTGGCCGTCGAGGACCGCCGCCGGCTCTCGCTGGCGGCAGGCCGGGAGGGGCTCGCGGCGAAGCTCCCCGACGGCCGCGCCCTGCAGGCGGTGGCGCGCGAGCTGGTCGGGATCGCGGCCCGCGGCCTGTGCGCCCAGAAGTGCTGCGGCAGCCACGGCGAGGACGAGCGCGTGTGGCTCGAGCCGCTCCGCGAGCGCGCCGCGTCCGGCCGCTCGCCGGCCGATGACGCCCTGGAGGCCTTCCGGAAGGGCGGCGACCGCGCGCTGGCAGAGCACTGGCGGCTGGCGTGAGCGCGGCGGTCAGGTCGGGGTCGGGGATCGGGGTCGAATGGCTTTCCCCCTCGCCCCGCGAAGCGGGGAGAGGGTAGGGAGAGGGGCGGTTCCGTGGTCGCGGTCGAGGTCGCCCGCGAGCGAGCGGTGAACCGAAGGTGCAGCGGTCACTGCAGTGAAGCGGAGGCTACCGTTCGACGGGCGCCGGTGCGCTGGCCGTCGGCGCTGACAGGTCAGCGTCGCGTGCGAGGCGTCACCGATCTCGTCGAGGCGGCTTCCGCAAGATCGGCTTACGAAAAGGCGCGCTCCTCGACAGGGTGAGGGGCAGTCGCCGGACGCTGCGAGGCCGCGCCGCAAAGCCAGGCCCTACTACCCAACTGGGAGTGAATTCGCTCTTGACTGGCTCAAGCGAGATCTCACGAAGCGCCTCGCCGAGCTCCTCCGCCGCGAACACGGCGCCCTGGCCGACTTCCTCGTCGCCCTCGCCGACTTCGACCGGGAGCGACGGTGGGTCGAGCTCGGCCACACCAGCCTCTTCTATTTCCTGCACCGGGAGCTGGGGCTCTCGAAGGGCGCCGCCTTCTACCGGAAGACCGCCGCCGAGCTGATCCAGCGCTACCCGGAGGTCGCCGAGCCGCTTCGGGAGGGCAAGCTCTGCATCACGAGCGTGGTGGAGCTCGCGAAGGTCATCACCCCCGAGAACCGGGGCGAGGTGGTGCCCCGCTTCTTCCATGCCTCGAAGCGGGAGGCCAAGGCGGTCGCGGCGGAGCTGCGGCCCGCGGAGGCTGCCCCGCATCGGGACGTCGTCACGGTCCCGCGGCGGGCGGCACTCGCGAATGCTGTGACGCGGCTGGAGGTGGCGACCAGGTGCGGGACGCCCGGTGTACTGGTTCAACCGGATGAACTACGCGGTAAGGTCCCCTCCAGCCCGACGTGCTCGCCGCCACCTGCGCCGCTCCCGGCCGCCAGATCTGACGAGGTCGAACCGCTCACCGGCGACCTGCGCCGGTTCCACACCACGGTGTCCAAGCGCTTCCTCGCCAAGCTGGCGGCTGCTCGCGATGCGCTGTCGCACAGCTATCCCGGAGCCGACACCGAGACGGTGCTGGAAGCTGCCCTCGACCTCCTCCTCGCGGCGAACGACAAGAAGAAGGGGCTCGTCAAGAAGCCCCGGCCCTCTCCGGCACGCCCGTCCGCCAGCTCGCGCCACATCCCGGCCGAGGTGAAGCGCGCCGTCTGGGCCCGCGATGGCAAGTGCTGCCGGTGGCCACTCGCGTCAGGAGGGGTTTGCGGCTCCACGACACGCCTGGAGTTCGACCATATCGTGCCACTTGCGCGCGGCGGGACCTCCACGGTGAGCAACCTCCGGGTCCTCTGCGGCTTCCACAATCAGCTCGCCGCGCGGCTGGTGTTCGGCGGGGCGTGGATGAGCCAGTTCACCTCGAGGTGGCGGACCCCCTCTTGTGGAGAGGAGCGCCGGGTCGAACCTGAGCCAACCCGCCAAACTTTATGAGCGGCGCGTACGGCCTCGTCGTCGAGGATGAGTCGCACAGCGCCCGGCTCTAGCCTGGCCGACAGGGTGGACAGAAGACGGAGAAAAAGGCGAAGCGAGGCTCGGGAGTTCACGGTGACGTGCGGAGGACCGGATGGCTTCCGGGACCGACAGGATGAAGAAGGACCCTGCTGCGACAAGAGGTGCGCTCGTCGGCGGCTATCTCGCGCTGTCCGCGGTCATTTCGATCTGCACAGCCGTGGGTATGCATGACCGAGGAGGTGCCGCGCGGTGGTTCTTGGGGCCGTTCTGGCTCATGCTGGCGATCGGCGTACTGCTCCTTGCGCGCAAGGACAAGCTCGGAAGGAATGCGCTCCTGAGCGCTGTCGGCTTGCTGGTCGCCAGTGTCGTCAGCTTCGTTCTGGGCTGGGACGGGACGGACATGCTCCTCTTCGCGGCATCAGTCATCCCGATAGGACACGGCCTTTGGAGGAGGCGCGGGAAACGACCCGACTAGCCCCGCCGGGCTCAGTGCACGTGCCCCACCAGGCGCAGCGCGCCCATCGTCGCCACCCCGAACAGGAGCGCCGCGGAGAGCTTCCACTTCGACGTCCCGCGCCGGTGCAGGTCGGGGAGGATGTCCGACAGCGCGAGGTGGAGGAACGTCCCGGCGCTCGCCGCCAGCGCGAAGGCGGTGAAGCTCGGGGTGTGCACGAGCCCGCGCACGGCGAGGTAGAGCGCCGCGCCGAGCGGCACCATCGTCGAGAAGGTGGCGTTCATGAAGAGCGCCTGCCGGCGCGTGTAGCCCTCCGCCCGCAGGATGGCCGAGAGCGAGAAGGACGAGGGCAGCTTGTGGGCGAGGATGGCGAGAAAGACGAGGAACCCGAGCGCCGGCTCCGACGAGGCGGCGCCGAGCGCGAAGCCGTCGATCATGGTGTGGAGCGAGAGCCCGATGAAGGCGGCGAGCCCCATGGTGTGCACGGCGCAGCCGGTGCCCTCGCAGGGCTCGCCGTGCACGTGCTCGTGAGGGCGAGGCATCGGCAGCCCGCCGCCGGCCGCTCCCTCGAGCCCCACCGGCCCCGGCTCGGCGCAGATGTGCACGAGCACGAGCCGCTCGAGCAGGAACAGGAACAGGAAGCCGACCAGCACCCACGGGATGGACGACATGCCCGCGCTCTCCACCGCCTCGGGCAGCATGTGGAAGAAGGCGGCTCCGAGCATCACGCCGGCCGAGAAGGAGAGCCCCGCGTCATTGCGGCGCAGCTTTCCGACGAGCGGCAGCGCCCCGCCGGCCAGCGCCGCCACCAGGATGGCGCCCGCGTAGAGCCCCAGTGATTGGACCTGCGTCATCGGATCCTCAAGGTGCGGATGCGCCGGGAGAGCGTGCCCCGGTCGATGCCGAGGACGCGCGCCGCGTCGGCCCGGACGCCCCTGGCGCGCGCCAGCACGGAAGCGATGAGCGGACGCTCCACCTCGCGCATGACCACGTCATAGAGGCCGCTCGCGCTGTGGCCGCGCAGCTGGCCGTAGAACACGTCGATGCGGCGCCGGATCTCCCACTCGAGCGGCACCGGCCGGGCGAGCCGTCCGTCGACCAGCTCGAACGCCTCGTGCGCGAGCAGGGCGCGGGCCTCGGGCTCGCTCGCCACCCGCACCACCTCCACGCCGCCGGCGGCGCAGGCGCGGGAGAGCGAGTCCGGGGCGTCGGCGAGGAGGAGCGCGCGCATCTACTCGGTGGCCTCGGCCTCGCCCGCAACGAGCGCCGGGTCGACGGTGAAGGCCGCGCCGTCGTCGGGGAAGTGACGGTCGATGAGCCGGCGCACGTCATCCGCCGTCTCGACGGTCGACGCCTCGCGCCGGAAGTGCAGCCCGCCCCGCCGCCCCCGCGTGTACCAGAGGAGGTGCTTGCGGAGATCGCGGAGCGCGTGCCGCTCCGCCGCGTCGGGCGCCTCGCCCGGCACCTTGCGGCGGCGGTGCTCGATCTGGAGCACGACGTGGCGCAGCACGACCTCCGCCCAGGCGTCGCGCGACGGCGCCGGCGGCGTCGCGGCCGCGGCCTCGGAGGCGGCGAGCTGCGCGAAGATCCACGGGTTGCCGCAGGCGCCCCGCGCCACCAGCACGGCATCGCAGCCCGTCTCCGCGCGCATGCGGAGGGCGTCGGCGGCGGTCCAGACGTCGCCCGAGCCGAGCACCGGTATGGAGACCGCCTGCTTCACCTCTCGCACGAGGTCCCAGCGCGCCCGGCCAGCGTAACCCTGGGCGCGGGTGCGCCCGTGCAAGGCCACCGCGCTCGCGCCAGCCGACTCGGCCGCCCTCGCCACCTCGACGCAGTTGAGGCTCGCCTCGTCCCAGCCGGCGCGGATCTTGACGGTGACGGGCACGCCCGAGGCCGCGCGGACCGCAGCCACCGCCGCCGCGACGCGGCCAGGTTCGCGCGCCAGCGCGGCGCCCGCGCCGGAGCCGCAGACCTTCCTCACCGGGCAGGCCATGTTGATGTCGACGAGTCCCGCCCCGTGCCGCACCGCCGCCTCGGCGCCCTGGGCCAGCACCTCCGGCTCGGCGGCGAAGATCTGCACGGCGAACGGCACCTCCTCCGGATCGCGGTCGAGGTAGGCCTCCGTCTGCGCGCTGCCGTGCAGCAGCCCGTGCGCCGAGACCATCTCCGTGTAGGCGAAGGCGGCGCCCATGTCGCGGCAGATCTTCCGGAACGGGCGGTCGGAGACGCCGGCGAGCGGCGCCAGGAAGTAACGACCGCGGAAGTGGTGAGGACCGATCTGCACGAGGCTCCGGAGCGCTCGCGGGCGATGGGCGCGGCGACGCGGCTTCGTGTTAAGCCGTCGGAGAGAGATGCGCAAGCGTCACGCCAGCTCCGTCGCCCCCCTGCTCCTCCTCGCGCTGGCGGTCTCCGCACCGGCGCCCGCGCGCGGCGCCTCGCCGCCGGCGCAGCTCACCCTGGTCTACACGGCCGACCTGGGCGGACACCTCGAGCCCTGCGGCTGCACCGTCGACCAGCGCGGCGGGCTGGCCCGCATGGCGGCGGTGCTCGCGGGCATCCGCGCCGAGGGCCATCCGGTCGTCTTCCTCGGGGGCGGCGACCTCCTCTTCGACGGCCGCCCCGAGGGCGAGGAGCGGCGTCAGGCCATCTCTGCCGCGCGGACGGCCGCGGAGGCGCTCCGGCGGATGCACCTCGACGCGACCGTCGCCGGCGAGCGCGACGCGTTCCTCGGCGCGGCCTTCCTCGCGAAGCTCAGGCTGCCGCTGACGGACGGCCGGCTCCTCTCCGCCGGCGCGACGAAGGTGGGCTTCGGCCCGCTCGGACGCGTGCCCTCGGCGGCGGTGCGCGTGGCGGTCCTGCACGAGGGCGGCACACGCGCCGGCGCGGCTCGCGCGGACGAGGCGCGACGCGCCGGGGTGACCGTGCTCTTCACCTCGCACCGCGCGAACCTCCTCGACGACGACGTGAACCGGGTGCTCCTCGACGGCCCCGTACCGGTGGTCCAGGTGCAGGGGCGCGGTCAGTCGCTGGCGCGCGTCGATCTGTTCCTGCGCGGCGATCGCTCCCGGGCCTTCGAGGTCCTGCCGGCGGCGGCGGAGCGCGACGAGGAGCTCGAGCTCCTGGAGACCCGGCGGGTCGAGTACGCGCGCCGGCGCGAGGCCGCGCTGGCCGGGCAGCAGGCGGAGCTGGCGCAGGCGCTGGCGTCGAAGCTCGACGAGCTGGCGGCGCGCGCGGGCGCGCTCAGGTCGAAGCCGCTGCCGGGGCCACCGCTCGATCGCCCTTCGCTCCGGGTGAGCTTCATCCCGCTCACCCAGGAGCTCCCCGAGGACCGGGCCGTGCACGCGCTCCTCGCCCGCCACCACGAGGAGGTCGGCCGAGACAACCTGGCGCGGGCCCGGGCCGAGGCGCGGCCCTGCCCGCCGCCGGCGGCCGGCGCGGCGACCTACATCGGGACGGCGGAGGCACCCCACGGCGGCGTGTCCTCGTGCAAGGGCTGCCATCCGGAGGCGGTCGCCCAGTGGGAGACGACGAAGCACGCCCGCGCCTGGGCGACGCTGGTGAAGGGCGGCCGGACGCACGACCTCGAGTGCGTCTCCTGCCACGTCACCGGCTGGCGAGAGCCCGGCGGCGCGTGCAGCGTCGCCGCCACCGAGGGCCGGCGTGACGTGCAGTGCGAGTCCTGCCACGGTCCGGCCAGCCTGCACGCCTTCGACCCGCCCGGCCACATCGTGCGCGCTCCGGGCGAGGAGCGCTGCCGGACCTGCCACACGCCCGAGCATTCGACTCGGTTCGAGCCGACGAGCTTCTTCAAGCGGGTGATCGGGCCCGGGCACGGGGACGGCCTGCGGGGTCCACCACGCCCGCCCTGATCGGGGCGGCGATCCCCGGATGGGACTTCCCCGGTGCGGCGGAAAAGCGGGGCTTGCCGGTGGAGCACAGGACAGCGGTAAAGCAGGCAGGCAAGCGACCCTACGGGCTATTTCCCTTCCCGCGCCCTTGCCGGTACGATGGACCCCCAACGAGGCCACTGGTCGGCCCCCGCCTCGATACGCAGCCAAGAGAGCGCATGAATCGAATGAAACTGCTCGCCTTTTGCGCCCTCGTGACCCTCCTCGGGATGCGGGCCTCGGCCGCCGACACGGCGACCGCCGAGATGGCGAGCGCCCTCACGCCCGCTTCCCTGCAGTTGCAGGAGCCCGGGCAGGCGAAGGCGGTCGCTGCAATCGCGACGGCGCCCGCCCCTTCGGTCGCCAGCCAGGACGAAGTCGCGAGCGCTTCCACCGCCGACGCCGCGGAGGACGCTCCCGACGAGCCGGTCATCGATGAAGAGGTGAAGGCCGAGTCGGCCGAGCTGGAGCAGGTGCGCGCCGCCGAGGAGAAGGCGCACCTGTCCGAGCAGCCGGTGGTGGAGGACCCCGCCGCTCGCGCCGCCGCGCGCCTCGGCCTCGAGTCGCCGCTCCGCCAGCGCCTCCGCGACGCCTTCGGGCGCGAGACCGGCGGACCTCTCGAATCGACCGGCCGCATCGCCGGGCTGCCCGAGATCGACCACGACCTCCGCCACCTGCAAGCCGAGTACGACATCCCCATCGAGGTGAACGAGCGGGTCCTCGCCTACGTGCGCTTCTTCCAGGCGCCGGGCGTCCGCAAGCACTTCGTGAAGTACCTCGGCCGCGCGTCGAAGTACGTGCCCGTCTTCCGCCGCGTCCTGCGCGAGGAGGGGCTGCCCGAGGACACCGTCTACCTCGCCATGATCGAGAGCGGGTTCGCGAACCTCGCCACGAGCCGCGCCAAGGCGGTGGGCGCGTGGCAGTTCATCCCCGCCACCGGCAAGCGGTTCGGCATGAAGCAGGACTTCTGGGTGGACGAGCGGCGCGATCCGGAGAAGGCCGCCCGCGGCGCGGCGCGCTACCTCAAGGAGCTGTACCGGCAGACCGGCGACTGGCGGCTCGCGTGGGCCGGCTACAACGCCGGCGTCGGCAAGATCTTCAAGGCGCGCGCGAAGGGCCAGCAGGACTTCTGGTCGATGACGCGCGGCAAGGTGCTCAAGGCCGAGACGAAGGGCTACGTGCCGAAGCTCATGGCCGCCGCCATCATCGCCAAGCACCACGAGGCGTTCGGCTTCTCGAAGGAGGAGATCGAGGCCGAGACCTGGCAGGATTACGACCAGGTCACGATCCCGCACGCGACGCCGCTCTCCGCGGTCGCCCAGGCGGCCGAGGCGCCGGAGAAGGCGCTCCTCGAGCTCAACCCCGAGCTGCGACGCACCTGCACTCCTCCGCGCACTTACGTCATGAAGCTCCCGAAGGGCCGGGAAGAGGTCTTCGCGCGCAACTGGCCGGGCGTCTCCGACGCCGTCGGCAGGCTGGCCTTCGCCCAGCACAAGGTCTCGCGCGGCGAGTCGCTGCGCTCCATCGCCCGCAGCTTCAAGGTGGACGAGGTCACGATCACGCGCATGAATGGCCTGCGGCCGGCCCGGCACATCAAGCCGGGGACCGACCTCGTCATCCCGCTCAACGCGCTCGCCCGCAGCCAGGGCGTCGCCTTCGCCTCGGCCGAGCGCTCGCAGTCCTCCGAGTCGAAGGGCCGCGGCCGGAAGGCGGCCCGGAAGGCCACGGTGCTCGCGAGCGCCGAGCCCGGCAGTGCCAGGCACGGCGGCCGTGCCGACGAGGCCGCCGGCCGCTCGCGTTCGACGGTGCAGGTCCGGGCCGGCGACACGCTGTGGAGCCTCTCCCAGCGCTTCGGCGTGGCGGTCGACGAGCTCTGCCGGTGGAACGGCATCCGCAACCCGAGCCGCTTCAAGCTGCAGGTCGGCAAGGCGCTCGTCGTCTATCCCAAGGCGAGCCGCTCGGCCGAGGCGTCCGAGGCCGTCCGCGCCGCCCGCCCGGGCTGATCCCGCGCGCGCCCCCCTCCCCCCCCCAATCGGGGGAGGAGCGCGTGTTTGGGGCGTGCGGGGTGGTCCCCTCCACCTCATCCTTACGATCGTGGTAACCACGGCAACCAGCCGAGCTACCCCCTCTCTGGCCGTAACGGCTCGGCTTGAATAGGCGCATCCGCTGCTCCGTCAGGGCGGTGAGCCTCAACCCCGTCGAAAGGATCACCACATGAAGCGGATCGTCATCGCTCTCGCCGCAGTCGCTTTCGCCACCTCCGCCTTCGCCGCTGACGGCGCGGCCCAGTACGCTGCGAAGTGCAAGGCCTGTCACGGCGCTGCGGGTGAGGGCGCCAAGATGGCGCCGACCCCCATCGCCGGCATGGACGCCGCCACCGTCGAGAAGGCGATCGCCGAGGGCAAGGGCAAGATGAAGCCGGTCAAGGGGGTCGATGACCCCAAGGCCGTCGCCGAATTCGTGGCCGGCCTGAAGAAGTAAGACCGCTCGATCGAATCACCGAGGACGGGGCCGCGGGCGGATGCGCTCGCGGCTCTTTTTGTTGGAGATGAAGGACCGCCGCCTCTACGACAGCACCCTGGCCGGCTCGATCCTCGCCGCCGCAGCGGCCGGCGCGAGGGCACCCAGCGCGGCGGAGACGACCGCGACCGCCACGCCGAACAGGTAGACCCAGGCCGGGAAGGCGAAGAGCGTCTCGGGCCGGAGGGGGAAGTCGGGCAGGGCCCGCTGCAGGGCGCCGTCGGCGGCGACCGCCGAGAGGCGGGCGACGGCGCCCCCGAGCACGCCGCCGGACAAGCCGACCAGGGCGGCCTCGAGCATGAGCAGCCGCCGCACGTCGCGCGGCCGGGCGCCGAGCGCCACCAGCACCGCCAGGTCCTTCGCCCGCGCCCGGACGCTCGCCACGAGCGACTGGGCGATGGCGAGCGCCGCGAGCGCGCACATGAGGAGCGCCAGCAGCGCGAGGGCGCCCGTCGTCAGCGCCACCGCGGCGCCCACCCGCTCGGCCGCGCCGCGCTCGCCCTCGTCCACCGCGAGCCCCATCCGCCGCACCGCCGCGCCGAGCGAGGGCGCGTCGTCCGGCCGCGCGGCGAGGACCGTCACCGCGCTGTAGCCCTGGTCGGCCTTGCCGTACTCGCGGTGGAGCCGGCGCACCGTCTCGAGCGGCACGGCCGCGGCGTAGAGCGGGACGCGGTCCGAGAAGCCGGCCACGCGCAGCCGCCCATCCTCCACCCGGTCCTCGGTCTTCTGCCGCAACATCGAGAACCCCACCCGCACCGGGAGCTCGAGGCCCGTCAGCGCCTCCGGCGGGGGCAGCTTCCGTAGATTCCAGGAGGGCGCGATGGTGCGGTTGTAGATCTCGACGAGCCGCCGCGAGATCACCACCGGCACCGCGCCGCCCGGGCCGGGGTCGTCGAACGCGGCGCCCGGCGCGAGGTCATCCGCGAGGAGCGCGCGCGGCACCCCCACCGCCGGGATCTGCACCACCAGCGCGGGCGGCCAGTTCACCCGCAGGCCCTCCGGGGCGCGCATGGCCGCGATGGGCACCCGGAGGTTCAGCCTGGGGAAGGCGCCGGCCGCGCCCGGCAACGCGCGGAGCCGCGCCACCGTCTCGTCGTCGAGCCGCCCGCCGCCCAGCACCTCGCCCAGCGAGACGGCCGGCGGCACCACCTCCACCAGGCGCGCGTCTCCGGGGAACATCCGCCGCGTGGCGTCGCCCACCCCCAGGCCGAGCGCGACGAAGAAGACGAGCGCGGCCGCGCCCACGGCGCTGGCGGCGCCGCCGAGGAGCGCGCCGGTGCGATCGGCGGCCAGGTTCTTCGCCGCCAGCCGGAGGAGCCCGCCCGACCTCACTGGAGCCGCCCCCCTTCCAGCCGCAGCGCGCGCGTCCCGGCGCGGGTGACGCGCTCCTCGTGCGTCACCACCAGCACCGCCAGCCCACTCGCGGCGAGCTCCTGGAACAGCTCGATGACGGCGGCGCCGCTCCCGGCGTCGAGGTTCCCGGTCGGTTCGTCGGCGAGCAGCACCCGTGGGCGGGCGAAGAGCGCCCGCGCCAGGGCCACCCGCTGCCGCTCGCCGCCGGAGAGCTGCGGCGGTCTCTGCCCCGCCTTCGCCGTCAGCCCGACCCGCGCGAGCGCCGCATGCCCCGCCTCCGCCACCGCCGTCCGGCCGCCCGCGCCGCGCTCCCGGAAGAAGGCCGGCAGCGTGACGTTGTCGAGCGCGGAGAGGGCCGGCAGGAGATTGAACGACTGGAAGACGAACCCGACCGAGCGGCTGCGGAAGGCGGCCCGGGCGTCGGCCGAGAGGGCGCGCAGGTCCTCGCCATCCACGGCCGCCTCGCCCTCGAAGTCGGCGTCGAGGGCGCCAGCCAGGTAGAGGAGCGTCGACTTGCCCGAGCCGGAGGCGCCCACCACGGTGACGAGCTCGCCCGCGGCCACGTCGAGGTCGAGCCCGTCGAGCACGGTGTGCGGCACCCCGCCGTCCCGGAACTGCTTCACGACCCGGCGCAGCCGGATCACGGCCCGGCCTCCGGCACCGGCCGCGCGTCCACCACCAGCTCGAGCACGGCCGCCGACTCCGACAGCTCGAGGCGCAGCGCGGCCGCCGCGAGCCGCGCGGCGGGATCGACCACCCGCTCCGCCAGCGAGCGCATGACGAAGGCGTCCGGTCCGCTCCCATAAGCCTCGGCGGGGAGGGCGCGGAAGCTCTTCACGAGCTGTCCGAAATCGAGGACGGCGCCGGTCGTGTCCGGGCCGAGCGCCGCGCGGGCGGCCTCGGTCGGGGGCGCATAGGCGGGGCCGGCGCCCGCGAGCAGGGCCTCGAGCCGACCCGGTCCGCCGCCGAGGAGGAGTCGATGGCCGTCGAGCGCGACCTCGAGCGCTGCGGCACCCCGGCTGAAGCGGAAGGCGGGGCGGCCGCCGGCCCGCGCCAAGGGCTCGCTCTTCATCCCGAGCGCAGGCGCGGCGCGAGCGAGCCGCTCCAGGGCGGCCTTCGCCTGCGCCTCGTCCTTCACGAAGAGCGCCAGGGCGAGCTGGGCGGAGCGGAAGGGGTCCTGCGCCCTGAGCTCGGCCGCGCCCCGCGAGACCGCCGCCACCTCGAAGGTGGGGGCGAGGACGAGCGCCGCCGCCGCGCCGGGGGCGAGCGGGGCGAGGAGATCGCGCTCGCGGTCGAGGCCGGCGCGCGCCAGGGCCGCCGCCGCCGCGGGCTCCGCGTCGAGCAGCCGGCGCAGGACGGCGGCGGGATCGCCGGAGAGGCGGGCCACGAGGAAGGCGTCGGCAGGGAGGGCGGGCAGCTCGACCTCGGCGGCGGGCCCGGGCGCGAGCGCCGCCTTCCAGGCCGCGGCGCGCTCTGCGGGGAGGAGGAGCGCCGCCCGTGCGGTGAGGCGCGACCTGGAGCCGGCGAGGCCGATGGCCGCGCCGTCGCGGGCGAGCGGCAGGCGCGCCAGGCCGGGCGAGCCGGGTGGCGCGAAGGCCAGCGCGACCGGCGTCGGGCCGAGCGCGGCGCGCGCGGCCGCGAAGGGTGCGCTGCGAAGGAGGGAGGAGTCCTCGGGCAGCGCCGCGGCGGCGGCGAGCCGGGCAGGCCCGTCCGCGCCAGTGGCGACGAGCACCGTCTTCCCGAGCGCGAGGAGCGACACCGCCGGAGGCCCGCTGGCGGTGCGGAAGGTGACCACGTCGCGGCCACCGGCGCTCACCACCTCGCGCCGGCGTGCGCCGAGCCGGTCGGCGGCGAGGCGCGCCACCGTCGCCGCGAGGCGGTCGGGGTCGCGGGCGGGGAGGACGAGCAGCGGCGGCTGCCCCGGCGCGAGCGCGACGGCGAGGCCGCGCTCCGGGTCGAGCCCGGCCTCCGCCGCGGCGGGCGGCTGGAGCGGGTCGAAGCCGAGCTGCGCGCGCAGGGCCGGGAGCACCTCGGCCAGATCGGCGGCGGCGGGGAAGGTCGCGGCGGTGGCGAGGAGCGCGGCCGCCTGTTCCTGGACGGCGGAGAGCCTGGGGACGATCACCGCCACCGCGCTGCTCCCGGCCAGGAAGCGCTCCGGCGGGGAGGAGGGTGGCCCGCCGCACCGCGCGCAGCCGAGGAGCGCGAGGGCGGCGAGGAGCGTGGCCCGAAGCGCCCGGCGCTTGCGCATGACGAACCTCTACCATGTATAAAGCGCCGCCATGATCTTCTCGGCCGCGGACGACGCGCCCCTCGCCCTGGACCTGCTCCCCGACTGGCGAGCGCTGCTCGGGGATCGCGCCGGGCGGCTCGAGCTCGAGATCGGGTCCGGGCACGGCGGCTACGCGCTCGCCTTCGCGCGCGAGCGGCCCGACCGCGCGCTCGTGGCGATCGAGCAGCGGCGCAAGTTCGCCGACGAGCTTCGCGCGCGCGCCGAGGCGCGTGGCCACACGAACCTCCTCGCGCTCTGCGGCGACGCTCGCCTCCTCGCGCCGCGGCTCTTCCGCGCCGGGTCGCTCGCCGCCATCCACGTCCACTTCCCCGATCCGTGGTGGAAGCGGCGCCACCACCACCGCCGGCTCGTCGATGACGGCATGTCGCGGCTCCTGCTGGGGCTGCTCGCGCCAGGCGGCCTGCTCGACTTCCGCACCGACGTCGAGCGCTACGCGAGCGACGCGGTGGCGCGGCTGGAGGAGATCGGCTTCCAGAACGAGGCCGGGCCGGGGCGGTTCGCGGAGCGGGCGGCGGACGACATCCCCTCCACCCGGGAGAAGCGCTACCTCGCCACGGGGCAGCCGGTCTGGCGCTTGCGGATGATCCGCCCGCGCTCCATATGAACGCGAGCATGAGCCGCCGCCGCGTCCTCGCCCTCGCCCTCGGCGGCGCCCTCGCCGCCGGCTGCGTCCAGCGCGAGGGTTCGCCCGAGACTGCCTACCGCGCCTTCGTGCGCGCGGCGGCCGACCGCGACGCCGAGCGGGTGTGGGCGTCCCTCTCGACCGACACGCGCGCCTGGCTCGACGAGCGCGCCCGCGTAGCGGCCGCCCGCGCGCCAGGCATCCTGCCTGCCGGCGGAAAGCAGCTCGTCCTCGGCGACGCCGCGCTCACCGCCCGCCCGCTCGCCGCGGTGGTGCTGCGACGCGAGTCGCGCGATCGCGCCGTCCTCGAGGTGGCGGAGGAGGGCGGAGCTCCGCGCGAGGTGGAGCTCGTCCGCGAGCAGGGCTGGCGCGTGCGGCTCCCTGCGCCGCCCTGACGGGGCTCTTAGATCTGCAATCGTGCACGTCGCCAGGTACTGGACGCGCGAGCCCGACGGCCGCATCCGCTGCACGCTGTGCCCGCGCGATTGCCACCTCGCCGAGGGCCAGGCGGGCTTCTGCTTCGTGCGCCAGAACGTGGGCGGCCAGCTCGTGTCGCTCGCCTATGGGCGCTCGACCGGGTTCGCGATCGACCCGATCGAGAAGAAGCCGCTCGATCACTTCTTCCCCGGGACGCAGGTCCTCTCGTTCGGGACCGCCGGCTGCAACCTCGGTTGCCGCTTCTGCCAGAACTGGAACATCTCCAAGTCTCGCCTGGCCGATCGCGCGTCGCAGGCCTACTCCCCGCGCCAGGTGGTCGACCTCGCGGTCGAGGCGGGGTGTCCGTCGCTGGCGTTCACCTACAACGATCCCGTCATCTGGGCCGAATGGGCGATCGACCTCGCCAGGGAGGCGCACGCGCGCGGGCTGAAGACCGTGTTCGTCACCGCGGGCTTCGTGACGGAGAGCGCGCGCGAGGAGGTCTTCGCGCACATGGACGCGGCGAACGTGGACCTCAAGGCCTTCACCGAGGACTTCTACCGGAAGGTGACGCTCTCTCACCTGGCCCCCGTCCTCGAGACGCTCGCGTGGCTCGCGAAGACGGACGTCTGGACGGAGGTGACGAACCTCGTCATCCCGGGACTCAACGACGATCCGGCGGAGTCGCGCGCGCTCGCCGAGTGGGTCGGCGAGCACATGGGACCCGACGTGCCGCTCCACTTCACCGGGTTCCACCCCGATTTCAAGATGATGGATCGCCCGCCCACGCCGCCCGAGACGCTCTCGCGGGCGCGGGCGGCGGCGCGCGAGGTCGGCCTCCATCACGTGTACACGGGGAACGTGCACGACCGCGCCGGGCAGACCACGTCCTGCGCGGCCTGCGGTGAGCCGCTCATCGAGCGCGACTGGTTCGCGATCCGGAGTTACCTCGTCCGCGACGGCGCGTGCCCCTCCTGCGGCGCGCGGCTGGCGGGACGCTTCGACGCGGCCCCGGTGCTGCCCACGAGCGGGCGGCGGACGCACCTCGGGCTCGTGTGAACCGGGCGCAGCGAGGGTGACGCAGCGCGGTGGACCGCCGCGGGGGCGGGTGTTAAGAAAGCCTTCATTTTTCGAGGCCCTGCCCATGCCGAAGCCGCACACCGCCGCCGAGATCCGCGAGGCCTTCCTCCGCTACTTCGAGGCGCGTGGCCACCGCCGCGTCGGGAGCGCGTCGCTCGTCCCGCAGGCCGATCCGACGCTGCTCTTCACCAACGCCGGGATGAACCAGTTCAAGGACGTCTTCACCGGGCGCGAGACGCGCGACTACCGCCGCGCCACCACCGCCCAGAAGTGCGTCCGCGCCGGCGGCAAGCACAACGACCTGGAGAACGTGGGTTTCACTGCACGTCACCACACGTTCTTCGAGATGATGGGGAACTTCTCCTTCGGCGACTACTTCAAGGCGGACGCCATCGCCTTCGCCTGGGAGCTCGTGACGAGCCCCGAGTGGCTCGGCATCAAGAAGGACCGGCTCGCCGCGACCGTCTTCGCCGGTGAGGGCGGCATCCCCTGGGACGAGGAGGCCTACCGGCTGTGGAAGGCGCAGGGCGTGCCGGAGGAGCGCATCCTCAAGCTCGGCGCCAAGGACAACTTCTGGGCCATGGGCGAGACCGGCCCCTGCGGCCCGTGCTCCGAGCTCCACTACTTCCAGGGGAACGACATCCCCTGCGCCGAGGAGAAGGCCGGCCACCCGTGCCAGGGCGTGGCCTGCGACTGCGATCGCTGGCTCGAGATCTGGAACCTCGTCTTCATGCAGTTCGAGCGCAGCGCCGACGGCGGGCTGACCCCGCTGCCGAAGCCCTCCATCGACACCGGGGCCGGCCTGGAGCGGCTGGCGGCCGTGGTGCAGGGCAAGCGCTCGAACTACGACACCGACCTCTTCCAGAACATCATCCGCGCCATCGAGCAGGTGTCGGGCAAGCGCTACGACGCCGCCACCCCGGACGGCGTCTCCATGCGCGTCATCGCGGACCACGCGCGCGCCACCGCCTTCCTCGTCGGCGACGGCGTCCTGCCCTCGAACGAGGGTCGCGGCTACGTGCTCCGTCGCATCATGCGGCGCGCCATCCGGCACGGGAAGCGGCTCGGCCTGGAGCGGCCGTTCCTGGCCGGCGTGTGCGGCGCCGTCATCGAGGAGATGGGCGGCGCCTACCCGGAGACGCGCGAGAACCGCGCCTTCATCGAGAAGGTGGCGGCGACCGAGGAGGAGTCCTTCCGCCGCACGCTCGACAAGGGCCTCACCATCCTGGAGGTCGAGATGGCGCGGCTGGCCGAGGCGGGCCAGGACGTCATCGCGGGTCAGGTGGCGTTCCAGCTCTACGACACGTTCGGCTTCCCGATGGACCTCACCCGCACCATCGCCGCGGAGCACGGGCTTTCGGTCGACGAGCCCGGCTTCGACAAGCACATGGCCGAGCAGCGGGCGCGCTCCGAGTGGAAGGGCTCGGGCGAGGCGGCGGTGGGCGACCTGCACAAGCAGATCGCGATCGAGCTGGGCGAGACGAAGTTCCTCGGGTACGAGTCGGGCACGGCGCGGGCGGAGGTGAAGGCGATCCTCGTGAACGGCGCGCGCGTGGCGCGGGCCGGCAAGGGCGACCGCATCGAGGTCATCGCCGACGCGACGCCGTTCTACGGCGAGTCGGGCGGCCAGGTGGGCGACGTCGGCACCCTCGCCGGGCCGGACGGCCGGATGCTGGTGAAGGACGCCCAGCGGCCGGTGCCCGGGATGGTGGTGCACCTGGGTGAGCTGGTGGAAGGCGAGCTCGCGGTGGGAGACGTGGTCGAGCTCTCGGTCGACGAGGCGCGGCGCGACCTCGTGCGCGCCAACCACTCGGCGACGCACCTCCTCCACTGGGCGCTGCGCCAGCGGCTGGGCGAGCACGTGAAGCAGGCGGGTTCGGTGGTGGCGCCCGACCACCTGCGCTTCGACTTCTCGCACTTCCAGTCGCTGGAGCCGGAGGATCTGCGCCAGATCGAGGCGACCGTCAACGAGCTCGTCCGCCAGAACGAGGTGGCCGACACGGCCGTGCTCGAGCTCGCGGCGGCCCGCCAGACCGGTGCCATGATGATCTTCGGCGAGAAGTACGGCGACCGCGTGCGCGTGGTGCGGCTCGGCCCCTCGAAGGAGCTGTGCGGCGGCACGCACGTGCGGCGCACCGGCGACATCGCCTTCTTCAAGATCGCGAGCGAGGAGTCGATCGCGGCCGGGGTCCGCCGCATCGTCGCGGTGACCGGCCCGAAGGCGGTCGAGCTGGCGCAGCGCACCGAGGCGGAGCTCGACAAGGCGGCGGCGCTGCTCAAGGCGGGCGCCTTCGAGGTGGCCCAGAAGGTCGAGCAGGCGCAGCGGCGCACGCGCGAGCTGGAGCGCGAGCTGGAGGAGGCGCGGGCGAAGCTCTCGACGGCGCGCTCCGGGGACCTGGCCGGGCAGGCGCGGGACGTGAACGGCGTGAAGGTGCTGGCCGCGCGGGTGGAGGGCGATGGGAACGCGCTGCGCGAGCTCGCCGACAAGCTGCGCGACAAGCTCGGGCACGGCGTGGTGGCGCTCGGGAGCGAGCAGGGCGGGAAGGCCGTCCTGCTGGTGGCCGTGACGAAGGATCTCGTGGGCCGCGTCAAGGCGGGCGACCTCGTGCGCGAGGCGGCCAAGCTGGTCGGCGGCAAGGGCGGCGGCAAGCCGGAGCTGGCGCAGGCGGGCGGCCCCGACGCTGCCGGCCTTGACAAGGCGCTGGCACGGGTCGAGGAGCTCGTCCGCGCGGCGGTGGCATGAACCGCGTCCATTGACCGCGGAGCGCGTGCGGCCCTACCATCCTTCGCGGACGGGAGGTCACCCCGGACGGGAGGGAACCGCACGCCGCGCACCGCCGCCAGATCGAAGTGGCCGTCGCCGGTGATCGACCTCGCCGTGGCGCGCGACGATCGCCGCCTGCGCGACTACCAGGCGCGGCTCGGGGCGGTGCAGGAGACGAACCGCAAGGCGCTCTCGCGCCTCTTCCAGAGCGGCCTCATCTTCAGCCGCGCCGGCGCCCGCCTCGGGCGCGACCTGCTCCTCGCCCACCAGCACCTCACCCGGGTGGTGGACCTCCTCGCGCGGCTGGTGGACCTCGACCGCCGCCGCGCCCGTGGCCGGCGCGACGCCGAGACCGAGGCCCTCTACGCGCAGGTGCAGACGCTGCTCGCCCGCACGAGCGAGCTCTCCGCGCGCTCCGACGGCCTCCTCGCGCGCGAGCGGTAGCGGCGCAGCGGCGGGGGATGAACCCCCGCCCTACGTCCGTGAGTGTAGGGCGGGGGCTTGTCCCCCGCCGAGCTTCACACCAGATCGAACCGCTCCGAGTGCACGTCCCCCACCGGCACGCCGAGGCGCACCAGCGCGCGCTCCACCGCGTCCATCATGCGCGGCGGGCCGCAGACGAAACAGGTGACGCGCAGGTCGCTCGGCAGGTGGCGGCCGAGGAGCTCCTCGCTCACGACGCCCGTCTCCCCGTGCCAGCCGGCGGGCGGGTGCTCCAGCACGTGCACCACCTCGAGGTGGAGGCGGGCCTTCAGCTCGAGCAGCGCGTCGCGGAACGGCGTCGCCTCCCAGGCCGCCGTCCCGTACACGAGCACGTGCCGCCGCCGATCGCCGCGATCGGCGAGCGTGCGCAGGATGGAGAGGCAGGGCGCGATGCCGATGCCTCCCGCCACGAGCAGGTAGCCGTCGGCGTCGGGGAACCCGTCGAGCGTCATGCTGCCAAACGGGCCGTCGACGTAGGCGCGGGCGCCCGGGGCGAGGTGCTGGGCGCGCTCCGTGAAGTCGCCGGCCACCTTGATGGACACCTCGAGCCGCGGCGCCGCTTGCGAGCTGCCGGAGAACGAGAACGGGTGCTCGCGGGCGAAGAAGGGCGAGCCGAAGAGCGTGAGCCAGGCGAACTGGCCGGCGCGGAAGCGGACGCCGGGGTGCCCGTCGGGCTCGAGCACCAGCGTCGTCACGCGGCCGCCCTCCGGGCGGACCTCGCGCACCCTCCACGGCCGGCGCAGGAGCTTGAGCGGCTTCAGGAGCCGGACGCGAACGAGGAGGAAGCCCCAGGCGCCGGTCCAGGCGATCCAGGCCCAGCGCTCCACCGGCCGCGCCAGCAGCCGGTCCGCGGCGAGCGCGTGGAAGACGCCCAGCGCCAGCGCCGCCGCGGCGAGGAGGCCATGCACGACGCGCCACGGCTCGTACGCCAGGTGGAGCGCGCGGCGGAAGGCCGAGCTCACGAGGAGCGCGACCAGCGCGTAGAGCGCGAGCACTCCGGCCGCGATCGAGGCCGGCGCGCCGGCGACGCCGAGCCAGCCGAGGGCCTCCGGGGCGTCGGCGCCGAGGAGCGCCAGCGGGTGGGCGAGCACGAGCGCGAGCGACACCCACGTGATGGAGCGGTGGAAGGCGTAGACGAGGTCCGTCCCGAACGGCGGCGCGAGCCAGCTGAAGCGCGCCGTGAGGGCGAACTGCATCGTCATGGTCGACAGGGCGAGGAAGCCGAGGGCCGAGGAGAGCTCACGTCCGAAGCCCCCGCGGCCCGCCGATGGCGCGGCGAGCAGGATGAGGAGGGGCTGCAGCGCGAGCAGCGCGTAGAGCGCCAGCCACAGCACCGAGCGCGCGACGTCGCGGGGCGCCGCCCGGATCACCCGCGGCTCCGCGCCAGCGCGAAGACGAGCGCCGCTGCCGCGAGGAGGATGCCCATCGCCGCTGCCGCCGCGCCTGCCAGCCGTTGCCGCACCTCGACCTTCTACAGGAAAACTCCCGGGTCCGGCCGTGGTCCCTTGCCCCGCCCGTGCCGCCGCGCTAGAAGCAGGGGCGTCTGCTTTTGCGGACGAGCTGCTGCTGCATCCGTTATGGCGGCCATCGATCGCCGGAGCAGCCTCCACATCGCGGCCGGGGAATCCTCCCGGCGCCGGGACCGACATGACCGCCACCGCTCGCGACCTCCTCGCCATGAAGAACAGCGCGGTCGTCTACACCTGCCCCGCCAGCGCGACCGTCGCCGAGGCGTGCCAGCTCCTCGCCGAGCGGCGGGTGGGTGCGCTGGTGGTGGTGGAAGGGAGCGCCGTCGTGGGCCTCTTCACCGAGCGGGACGTCGCTACGCGGGTCGTGGCGGCTGGGCTCGATCCGGCCTGGACCCGCGTGGCGGACGTGATGCGCCAGGACGTCCCCACCGTATCGCTCCACGCTACCGTCGGTGAGGTGGAGCTCCTGCTGCGCCGCCGGCGCGTGCGCCACCTCCCCGTGGTGGGGACCCGCGGGCTGCTCGGGGTCGTCTCGCTCGGGGACGTGGCGCGTTTCCACGCCGCGCGCGAGCGGCTGGCGGGCGAAGAGACCGAGCCTCCGGCCCTCCAGTAACGGCCTGGCGCGCCGCCCTCGCCCGGCGCTTGGCGCGCGGGACGCTGGCGAGCAGAATCGCCGGCCATGCGCGCCCTCGCTCTCGCCACGCTCCTCGCCGGCTGCGCCGCGGCCTCGCCGCATTCGACGCCGTCGCCCCGTCAGGACGTGCCGGCCTCCTTCGTGGCGGCGGCTGGCGCGAACGCAGGCATCGACGTGTGGGCGCTCACCGGCCCCTGTCCGGTGGCGGGCTCGCCCGGCTGGCGCGACGACCTCGCCGTGCTGCTGTGGGTGCAGGAGGCGCGGACGGCCGACGAGGTCCGCCGCGCCGCCTCCGAGGTCGAGCTCGGACCGGAGGCGCTGGCCAGCGAGGCCGGCGGGCCGCTCGACGCCGCGCGCCGGCCGCTCACCCGCGCGCTGCTCGCCGATGCCGAGCGCCGGGCGCGCGAGGTGTACGGGCCGCTCAAGGCTCACTGCGATCGGCCACGCCCCTACGCCGCGGACGCGCGCGTCGCGCCGGCGGTGGCGAAGGAGCAGAGCGCGGCCTTCCCGAGCGGGCACGCCACCCGCGGCGCGCTCTACGCGCGGCTCCTCGCCGAGCTCGCGCCGGAGCGCGCGCCGCAGCTCGCCGAGCGCGGGAGGCAGATCGGGTTCGACCGGGTGCGAGCCGGGGTGCACTGGCCGAGCGATGTCGAGGCGGGGCGAAAGCTCGGGGTCGCCCTGGCCGAGGCGTTCCTCGCCCGCGCGGAGTTCCGCGCGCGCCTGGAGGAGGCGCGGGCGAAGGAATGGAGGTAGGGCGGCCTTCGGCGGGGGATGAACCCTGGATGAACCCCCGCCCTACGTTTGGGGCATGCGTAGGGCGGGGGCTTGTCCCCCGCCGCCAGCCTACTCGTTGACGTTCTGGTTGCGGAGGCGCAGGAACGCGGGGATGTCGTACTGGTCCTCGTCTCCTGGCTTGAAGGCCTCGCCGCCGAGCCGGCCGCGCGTGTTGGGGAGGGGAGGCGGGCGGGGCGGCACGGCGCCGGCCGAGACGCCGACCCTGACCGTCTCGCGCTTCGGCAGCTCCACCGGAACCGGGCCGGCGTTGCAGATGGCCGGCGATGGCGAGGCGACCACCGGGGTCGAGAGCCGGACCGGCGCGCTGGCCGGGACCTGCACCTGGTTGCGCAGCCGGATGGTGGGCGGCTCGGGGGGCGCGAAGCCGGTCGCGATGACGGTGATCTTCACCTCGTCGCCCATCCGCTCGTCCACCACCGACCCGAAGATGATGTTCGCCTCCGGGTCGGCCGCCGTCTGCGCCATGGTGACCGCCTCGTTCACCTCATGGAGGGTGAGCGAGGGGCCGCCGGTGATGTTGACGAGCAGGCCCATCGCGCCGTCGAGCGAGACGTCCTCGAGGAGCGGCGAGCTGATGGCCGCCTGCATCGCCTCGATGGCCCGACGGTCACCCGAGGCGCGGCCCGTGCCCATGAGCGCCATGCCCTGCTCGCTCATGATGGTGCGCACGTCGGCGAAGTCGACGTTGACGAGGCCGTGGACGGTGATGATGTCGCTGATGCCCTGCACGGCGTGCAGGAGCACCTCGTCGGCGCGCTTGAACGCGTCGGCCAGGCTCACGTTCTCGCCGGCCACCGAGAGCAGGCGCTGGTTCGGGATGACGATGAGGGTGTCGACGGCCGCCTTCAGCTCGGCGAGGCCCTGCTCGGCCTGCTTGCGGCGGCGGTTCCCCTCGAACAGGAAGGGCTTCGTCACCACGCCGACGGTGAGCGCGCCGGACTGCTTCGCCACGTCGGCGACGATGGGCGCGCCGCCCGTGCCGGTGCCGCCGCCCATGCCGGCGGTGACGAACACCATGTCGGCGCCGGCGAGCGCCTCGGCGAGGGCCTCGCGCGCCTCCAGGGCCGCCTCGCGACCGCGATCGGGGTTGGCGCCGGCGCCGAGGCCGCGGCTGGCCGCCTTGCCGATCTGGAGCTTCACCTGCGCCTTGTTGGCCGCCAGCGCCTGGACGTCGGTGTTGGCGGCGATGAACTCCACCCCCTCCAGGCGCCCCGCCACCATCGTGTTGATCGCGTTGCCGCCGCCGCCGCCGACGCCGATGACCTTGATCCGCGCGCCTGGCTCGTTCCTGTCGTTGAGCTCGATCATGTCCTGGTCCCTTTCCCGTCCGCGCGCGCTCAGAAGATCTCTCCGAGCCACTTCTGCATCCGGTTCCGCACCTTGCGGTAGACGTTCTCGTCCCGGATCTTGAAGTGTGGGCTCGCCTCCACCTGCTTCGCACCATAGATCACGAGGCCGACGGCGGTGGCGAACTGGGGACCCTTCACGACGTCCACCAGGCCGCCGATGCCGCGCGGCACCCCGCGCCGGACCGGCATTCCGAGCACCTCCTCCGCCATCTCCGTCATGCCGGCGAGCAGCGTCGAGCCGCCGGTGATGACCACACCCGAGGCGAGCAGCTCCTCCATCCCGCACTTCTGGATCTCGTGCTGGACGAGCATGAAGATCTCCTCCACCCGCGGCTCGATGATCTCGGCCAAGATGTGGCGGGAGAGGACGCGCGGCTGGCCGCCGCCCACGCTCGGCACCTCGATGGTCTCCTCCTTGTCGACCATCGAGGCCATCGCGCAGCCGTGCTGCTTCTTGATCCGCTCCGCCTCGTGGGTGGGCGTGCGCAGGCCCACCGCCACGTCGTTCGTGAGGTGGTTGCCGCCCAGCGCCAGCACGGCGGTGTGGGCGATGGAGCCGTTCGAGAAGATGGCGATGTCGGTCGTGCCGCCGCCGACGTCGACCAGGCAGACCCCGAGCTCCTTCTCGTCCTCGGAGAGCACCGCCAGCGAGGAGGCGAGCGGCTGCAACACGATGTCGGCCACGTTGAGGCCGGTCCGCTGCGAGCACTTGATGATGTTCTGGGCGGACGAGACGGCGCCCGTGACGATCAGCGCCTTCGCCTCCAGCCGCACGCCGCTCATCCCGACCGGCTCCTTGATCCCGTCCTGGTCGTCGACGATGAACTCCTGCGGCAGGACGTGGATGACCTCCCGGTCGAGCGGGATGGCGACCGCCTTGGCCTGGTCGATGACGCGGTCGACGTCGCTCTGGCGCACCTCCTTGTCCTTCACCGCCACCACGCCGTGCGAGCTGAAGGCCTTGATGTGTCCCCCGGCGATCCCGGTGTACACGGTCGAGATCTCGCAGCCGCCCATGTGCTCGGCCTCCTCGATGGCGCGCTTGATCGAGGCGACCGTGGCGTCGATGTTGACCACCACCCCTTTCCTGAGCCCTTTCGACGGGTGCGATCCGATCCCGATGATGTCGATGCCGTCGTCGGTCATCTCACCGACGATGGCGCAGATCTTGGTCGTGCCGATGTCGAGGCCGACCAGGATGTCTCCGCTCTTCGCCATGAACCACCTCCGGACGAGTTGGCGCAGTCGCGCTTCGTCCCACCTTGGGGCCCGCTAGGGCCCGCCCACCACCTTCACGGCCGGCGGAGTGACACCCGCCAGCCGGACGGTCACCCAGGACGGGTGGATCCGGTTGTCGAGGTGGAGCACGTCCGCCTTCTTTCCCTCGGCGCGGAGCGCCGAGAGCACCTGTGCGAGTCGCGAGAGCTCCTCCTGCAGGTCGCCCGTTCCGAGCCGGACCTGGGTGCCCTCGTCGCCCACGTAGATCGTCGCCCCGTCGGCCTCGACGTGGATCTCCGACAGCCGGCCCAGCGCCTCGCCGCGGCCGGCGCGCCACGCCCGCAAGAGGGCCAGCGCGCCTTGCAACCGCGCCTCGAACGACGCCCGCCGCTGCACGTACTCGGCGCGGCCGAGCCCGGTCACGAGCGGCAGGTCGAGGCCGTCGCCCGGCGCGGCGCGCTTGAACACCTCGCCCGCCTCGTCCACCAGGTACAGGCCGGACAGCTCCACGAGCGCGGCCGCCCGCCGCTCCCGGACGCGCACCGTCAGCGCTGGAGGCCAGCAGCGGTGGACCTCGACCTGGCGCAGCCAGGGGTGCCGCGCGAGCGCCTGGGTCATGGCGTCCACGTCGGCCGCGAGGAGGTGGTCGCCCGGCTTCACCGGCGAGAGCGCCAGGAGCTCGTCGGCGGTGGCGCGCTCCAGCCCCTCGAAGCGGATCGTGCGGATGCGGAGGGCCTGGGCGCCTCGAAGGGCCACGAGCGCCCGCGGCGCGAGCGCCGCGAGGCCGGCGAGGAGCGCCAGGCCGGCCAGGAGCGTGAGCGCGCGAACGGACCGGCGAGGGCCGCCCGCCTCCGCCTCCGCCCCCCGATCCACCCGCCTGCGGTTACGCCCGCCCGCCACGCGCCGCTCCCCATCCCGCCGCCCGAGAACCGCCCCGCAGCCCGGCCGCCGCTTCCAGCCGCTATCGCCCGACGATGCAGCATGCCCGATCGATCCCACTTTGCAAGTTCCTGGGCGTCGATGTGGGCGAGCCCGTGGGGGGGCCGGGCGCGCCCCATGCATCGGCGACCGGCAGCCGCGCCGCAGACGGGCGCGACGGAGGCGGTGTGCGCGGGTGGACGCAGGGGTGGGAACGAGCCGCGAGAGCGCGGCGCGCTTTTCTTGGGCCGGTGGTGAGAGCATGACAGGCTGCGACGGCGGGTCGATGGGGGATCGCATGTTCGGGAAGAGTCGAATTGCACTCTTAGTGATGGCGACAGCCGCGCTCGGCGCTGGCGGCGCACGGGCCGCCGCCGCCGGGCCGCTCGCGCCCCTGCCGCCGGGGAAGGCGCTGTCGACGCACGGCCCCTTCGAGATGGGCGTCTGCGAGGCGTGCCACAAGGGCAAGGGCAGCGGCGGCCAGCCTGGACCGGTGGTGAAGAAGACGAACGCGCTGTGCTTCGATTGCCACGACGACTACGCCAAGCCGATGAAGGGCCACCCGTCGCCGTCGGACCCCTGTCTCATCTGCCACTCCCCACACAACGCGAAGAAGAAGAAGCTCCTCACGCGATGACATGTACGCACCTCCGCCCACCGGGTCAGCCGCCGCTCCACGGGGCGCGGCGGACACGTGCGGCGCTCCGGCGCGGCGTGCGCTGTCCGTGAATGGCGGTACGTGGCCTCGCTCAATGCCGTGCAATGATGGTGATCAAGGAAAGCGTGATCGGTCATGTCTGATCATGGACCGCAGATGACGAAGACGTCGCGCGCGTCTGGCGAAAAACGGCCCTATCTCGGGGCCCCTGGCGGAGTCGATCGCATGAGCTCGCTGAAGTGCTTCACACTCGTCGTGGCGCTGGGCGCACTCCTCGGACCCACCGCCACGCTCGCTCAGGCGGCGCCAGGCGCACCCGG
This sequence comes from Anaeromyxobacteraceae bacterium, assembly GCA_035636195.1. GTDB lineage: Bacteria > Myxococcota > Myxococcia > Myxococcales > Anaeromyxobacteraceae > Anaeromyxobacter_A. The sequence continues at coordinate 18,676 of DASPZP010000047.1, read as the reverse complement.
GGCAGCGGGGCGTCAGTACAAGTACCCGACGACGCGCAAGGTGAACAACAAGCCGCTGCCCGAGGGGGTCAAGGCGGCCAGCACCATGGCGCCCTTCGCCGCCGGTGACTGTGGCTTCTGCCACAAGTCGAACGACAAGAAGGATCCCGGCCCGGTGAAGAAGGCCGGGAACACGCTCTGCTACTCGTGCCACGAGGAGTTCGTGGCGATCATGGCGCGCGCCTACAAGCATCCGCCGTCTCAGGTGGCCTGCGTCAACTGCCACAACCCGCACAACTCCCTGGAGAAGAAGCTCCTCCACGAGGAGCAGACGGCGCAGTGCTTCGACTGCCACAAGAACATCCGCGCCATCGCCGAGAACGCCAAGGTGAAGCACGGCTCCATGACGACCAAGCGGAAGTGCGCCAACTGCCACAACCCGCACGGCGCCAACATCGAGAAGCTCCTCACCGCGCTGCCCTTCGACCAGTGCGTCGGCTGTCACGCCGTCGACGACATGAAGGACTGGAACGGCGTCGTGCTGACGAACTACCCCAAGCTCCTCGCCGAGAACCCCGTCTGGCACAAGCCGGTGGCCGCCAAGGACTGCTCCGCCTGCCACAAGACCCACGGCGGCGACAACTTCCGCCTGCTGGTGGCCGAGTACCCGCCGCAGTTCTACGCGCCTTACGACCTCACCACCTACGCGCTCTGCTACCGCTGCCACAACGACAAGGTGGTGAGCGCCGAGCAGACCACCACCCTCACCAACTTCCGCGACGGCTCGCGCAACCTGCACTACGTCCACGTCCACAACACGGACCGCGGTCGCACCTGCCGCGCCTGCCACGAGGTCCACGCCGCCAAGCAGCCGCACCGCATCCGCGAGGGCGTGCCGTACGGCACGGCCGGCTGGGTCCTCAAGATCAACTACACGAAGACCCCGACCGGTGGCACGTGCACCAAGACCTGCCACGAGACGAAGACCTACGTGAACAAGACGCTCTCCACCGCGAGCAAGGCCAAGTAGGGAGTCCACCATGACGCCTCATCGCAACCTGCTCGCGTGGGTGCTCGGGATCGCGGTCACGTGCACCACCCTCATCCCCGCCACGGCCCTCGCCTTCGCCAACGTGGCGGTGGGTGATTCCGTCGAGAACGTCGAGCTGACGACCCTGGCCGGGGGGAAGGAGGCGCTGCTCTCCCCCCGGGCCCAGGCCAACGTCTTCATCTTCTTCCGCCCGCAGCAGGAGAACTCGGTCAAGGCGCTCAAGGCCATCGCCGAGTGCGAGCGGACCTTCGCCGGCAAGCCGGTCCGCTGGGTGGCGGTCGTCTCCTCGAGCTGGTCGGCGCAGGAGGTGCGGGCCTCGGTGGCGCTGGCGGGCGCGCACATCCCGGTGCTCATCGACCAGGGCGACGCGCTCTACGGCAAGCTCGGCGTGCGGCTCCACCCGGTGGTGGGCGTCGCCAACGAGAAGTTCGCGCTCATCGCCTACGAGCCATTCCAGGACGTGAACTACTGCGACCGGGTCAAGGGGCAGGTGCGGTACGCGCTGAAGGAGATCGGCAAGACCGAGCTGGCGCGGACCGACGCCCCGGAGCGGGCGCTCATGCCGGACGAGGTGAAGGGCGCCGTCTCGAACCGCTTCATCAAGATGGGCGAGGCGTACCTGGGCATGGAGCAGTACGACAAGGCAGCGGCGGAGGCGCGGAAGCTCCTCCAGGCCGACTCGCACTATGCGCCGGCCCACGTGCTCCTCGGCGACGCGCTCTCGTCGCAGGGCAAGTGCGCCGAGGCGAAGCTCGCCTACCAGGAGGCGGTGAAGCTCTCGCCGCAGCTGGTGGCGGTGGTCCAGCAGAAGAAGTCGCCCTGCGGTCCGTGAGCGAGCCCGCCCATGCGCCCTTCCACTCCCTCGCGCGACGCTGCAGCGGTAGCGGACTCCAGGAGGTTCACCTTGCGCTTCGTCACCATCGGCCTCGCGCTGCTGTCCCTGGCCGCGGCGCCCTCCGCCGGCGCGCGCGTGACGGAGGGTGAGACGCTGGAGCCGGTCCAGCTGAAGGTGCTGACCGGCGGCGCGGAGGCGCTCTTCAGCCGCGTCGCCTCGGCCAACATCATCCTGTTCTGGCGCCCGGGTCAGGAAGCGTCCCTCGACACGCTCAAGCAGATGGCCCAGTGCGAGAAGCTCTTCGTCGGGAAGTCCGTGCACATGGTGGCGGTCGTCTCGAGCACCTACCCGGCGGCCGAGGTCAAGGCGGCGGTGGACGGCGCGGGGCTGCACGTCAAGGTGCTCCTCGACGCGGACGATGCCCTCTACGGCAAGCTGGAGGTGCGGCAGCACCCGATGCTGGTGGTGACGGACGACAAGGGCAAGGTGGCGCTCGCGCAGCCGTACGTGCGGCTGCGCTACTGCGACATCGTCCACGCGCACGTGCGCTACCTCCTGAAGGAGATCGACGCCGCGCAGCTGCAGCTCGTCTTGAACCCGCCGGCCGCCAGCATGCCCAATGACGACAAGAATGCGGTGGCGCGGCGCTGGGTGATCATGGGCCGGCGCGAGGCCGAGGATGGGCACTGCGATCGCGCGGTGGTGTCCTTCCGCAAGGCGCTCTCCATCTCGCCCACGCAGCCGGATGCGCTCTCCGGGCTCGCGGCGTGCGAGGGCGGCACCCGGCCCGCCGCGCTGAAGCAGTAGCCTCGCCGCGGGCGCGTGCGGCGGGGGATGAACCCCCGCCCTACGCCTTCAGCGCCGCGCCCTCCAGGAGCCGCTCGCACAGCTCGGCGAAGGAGATGTCGAGCCCGGCCGCGATCTTCGGCACGAGCGAGGTGGCCGTCATCCCGGGCAGCGTGTTGACCTCCAGGATGTAGGGCACGCCCTCGGGGCTGACGATGAAGTCGGCCCGGGTCACGCCGGCGCAGCCCAGCACTCGGTGCGCCTGCTCCGCCGCCTCGCACGCCCTGCGGGTGTGCTCTGCCGGCAGCCGCGGCGGAAAGAAGTACTGCGTCGCGCCGGGCGTGTACTTGGCGGTGTAGTCGTAGAACTCGCGCGAGGGGACGATCTCGATCGCCCCGAGCGCCTTGCCGTCCAGCACCGCCACGTTCATCTCGGCGCCCTTCACGTAGCGCTCGACGATGAGCTCGCCCTTGTAGCGGGCCGCGTCGAGGCAGGCGTCGGTGAGGGCGGCGGAGTCGCGCACGATGTGGACCCCCACCGAGGAGCCCTCGCCGGCCGGCTTCACCACGGCGGGCAGCCCGAAGGGCAGATCGCCGACCGTGATCTCCTCCGCGCGCTCGGGCGGGAAGACTCGGTACTCGATCACCTTCAGCCCGTGCTCGCGGAATAGGAGCTTCGAGAAGACCTTGTCCATGCCCAGCGCCGAGGCGAGCACGCCCGAGCCGGTGTAGGGGATGCCCATCGACTCGAGCAATCCCTGGATCGCGCCGTCCTCGCCCCAGCGGCCGTGCAGGGCCACGAACGCGACCTCGGCGCGCGACTCCCGGAGCCGGGCCGCCACCTCCAGGTCGACGTCGAGGAGCGTCACGTCGTAGCCGCGCTCCGTGAGCGCGCTAGCGCAGCCCTTGCCGGTGCGGAGCGACACGTCGCGCTCGGTGGACCGGCCACCGTAGAGCACCGCCACCTTCTTCCCTGACCACGTTCCCATGACTCCTCACTATCAGATCGTCTCGCCGGCCGCGAAATCCCCGGCCAGGCGCACCTCGGGCTCGAGCTCCACCCCGAACTGCTCGCGCACCCTCGCGCGCGCCAGCCGGACGAGCGCGAGCACGTCCCCGGCCGACGCGCCGCCCACGTTCACCACGAAGTTCGCGTGGACGTCCGACCACTGCGCGTTCCCGAGCCGGCGGCCCTTCAGCCCCGCCGCCTCCATCAGGCGGCCGGCGAAGTCTCCGGGCGGGTTGCGGAAGGTCGAGCCGAAGGTCGGCCGGTCGTAGGGCTGGGTGGCGCGGCGGCGGTCCACGTCGGCCTTCATGGCGGCGGCGCTGGCGGCGACGTCGCCCGGCCGGAGCTCCACCTCGAGGCGCGTCACCACCGCCCCCGGTGGTAGCCGGCAGGTGCGGTAGGCCAGGTCGAGCGTCGAGGCGGGCACCCAGCCCGTGCCCTCCGCCGTGGCGAGCTCGACGCGAGTGAGGACGTCCTTCAGCTCGCCCTGGTGGGTCCCGGCGTTCATGGCGACGAGTCCGCCCAGGGTCCCCGGGATGGCCGCCACGAACTCGCAGCCGACGAGCCCGAGCTTCTGCGCCCGGCTGGTGAGGCGCGACGAAGGGGCGCCCGCGGAGAGGACGAGCCGCCCACCCTCGTTCGACTCCTCGCCGAAGCCCGGCGGCAACTTCACGGTGACGCCGCGCACGCCGAGGTCGGCGACGAGCAGGTTCGCCCCGCCGCCCAGCACGAAGAGCGGCAGGTCCAGCTCGCGCACCGCCGCCAGCAGCACGGCGAGCGCGTCCGGATCGGCCGGGCGCACGAGGAGGTCGGCCGGGCCACCCACCCGGATGGCGGTGCGCGCGGCGAGCGGGGCGTCGCGGACGTTCTCGCCGCGGACGACCTGCTCGAGATGGTGACGCCAGTCGGCCAGGGTTCGACTCCCTGAATACCCGTTTCGTAGGGCGGGGGTTCATCCCCCGCCGCGGCGCAATCGGCGGCGGGGGACAAGCCCCCGCCCTACACCCAGCTCATCCGGCCAGCATCCCGAGCAGCTCCGGTCCCACGGCGGTGATGTCGCCCGCGCCGAGGGTGATGACGAGATCGCCCGCGCGGACACGCTCCCGCGCCGCCGCCGCCAGGTTCGCACGATCGACGTGGACGACGTCGCGGTGGCCGTGCGCGCGCACCGCCTCGGCCAGCCCCACGCCCGTGACGCCGTCCAGCGGCTCCTCGCCAGCGGCGTAGATGTCGGTGAGGAGGAGCACGTCGGCGTCGTTGAACGCGGTCGTGAACTCGGCCAGCAGATCGCGGGTGCGGCTGTAGCGGTGCGGCTGGAAGAGGCACACCACTCGCCGGCCGAAGGCCTCGCGCGCTCCGCGCAGCACCGCCCGCACCTCGGCCGGGTGGTGGCCGTAGTCATCGACCACCGTCACGCCGCCCGCCTCGCCGCGCACCGTGAAGCGCCGCTGCACGCCGTTGAAGGTGGCGAGCCCGGTCCGGATCACCTCGGTCGGCAGCCCCATCTCGTCGCCCAGCGCCACCACCGCCAGCGCGTTGAGCGCGTTGTGGCGGCCCACCATCCCCACCTCGAACCGCCCGAGCGGTTCCCCCCGCCGGAAGGCGTCGAAGGCCACCCGGTGCGCGCGCACCTCGATGCGGGCGGCGCGGTAGTCGGCCTGCGGCGCCTCGCCGTACGTCACGAAGCGCTTCTCCACCTCGGGGATGAGCGACTGGACCGTCGGGTGGTCGATGCACAGGATGGCGAGCCCGTAGAACGGGACGCGGTTCACGAAGTCGAGGAAGCCCTGCCGCAGCGCCGCCGCCGTCCCCCAGTGGTCGAGGTGCTCGGGGTCGATGTTGGTCACCACCGCCAGGGTGGGCGGGAGCCGCAGGAAGGAGCCGTCCGACTCGTCGGCCTCCACCACCATGTACTCGCCCTGGCCGAGCTTGGCGTTCGAGCCGAAGGCGTTCACCTTCCCGCCCACCACGGCCGTCGGGTCCAGGCCCGCGTGGGCGAGCAGGTGCGCTGCCATCGAGGTGGTGGTGGTCTTCCCGTGCGAGCCGGCGATGGCGATGGCGTACTTGAGGCGCATCAGCTCGGCCAGCATCTCGGCGCGCGCGATGACCGGGATCTTGCGGGCCCGCGCCTCCAGCACCTCCGGGTTGTCCCTGCGGACGGCGGAGGAGGTGACCACCACGTCGACGTCGGTGACGTGCGCGGCGGCGTGGCCGTGCTGCACGACCCCGCCCAGCTCGCGCAGCCGGCGGGTGATGTCCGACTCCTTCTGGTCGGAGCCGGAGACGCGGTAGCCCAGGTTGAGCAGCACCTCGGCGATGCCGCTCATCCCGATGCCGCCGATGCCCACGAAGTGGATCTTGGCGGGCCTGGAGTGGAAGAGGCTCATGGCGCCGGCGGCGCCCCGGCGGCGCCCTCCGCGATTCCGTCGGGGGGGCGGACGGGCACGAAAGCGGGGCCGCGGTCCTGGCCGCGCGGCGAGCCCCAGCGGCGGTTCACCAGCTCGCTGAAGACGTCGGCGATCTCCCGCGCCGCCTGCGGGCTCCCCAGCCTCCCGGCCGCCCGGGCCATCCGCTCCCGGCGCTCGGGGTCGCGCAGGATGGCCTCTATCTCCCGCGCCAGCACCTCGCCCGTCAGCTCCCGCTCCTCGATCATGACGGCCGCCCCCGCGTCGACCAGGCTCTTCGCGTTCATCACCTGGTGGTTGTCGGCCGCCTTCGGGAACGGGATCAGGATCGCGGGCTTCTTGCAGGTGGTCAGCTCGGCGAGGGTCGTCGCGCCGGCGCGGCAGACGACCAGGTCGGAGCGCGCGTAGGCGTCGCTCATGTCGGTGATGAACTCCCGCACGTCGACCGGGAAGCCGCAGGCGCGATAGCCCTTGTCGACCGCCCCGCGGTCCCGAGCGCCGGTCTGGTGCGTGATCTCGAGCTGGTCGCGCAGGTCGACGAGGTGTGGCAGCGCCTCGATGAGGCGCATGTTGAGCGCGTGCGCGCCCTGCGAGCCGCCGAACACGAGGAGCCTCAGCTTCTCGTGCACCTGCGACGGGCGCATGTAGTTCTCCATCAGCTCGCGGCGGATGGGGTTGCCGAGCTGGTGCACCTTGTGCGCGGCGAAGTAGCGCCCGGCCTCGGGGAAGGCGGTGAAGGCCGCCCTCACGAAGCGGCCCAGCACGCGGTTCGTGAAGCCGGGCATGGCGTTCTGCTCCTGCACTGCCGTCGGGATGCCCATGAGCCAGGCGGTGAGCACGACCGGCCCGGAGGCGTAGCCGCCCACCCCCACCACGATGTCCGGCCGCCAGCGCCGCAGGATGCGCCAGCACTGCAGGAAGGCGCGCGGCAGCAAGAGGACGTTCGCGAGCAGGGCGAGGAGGCCTTTTCCCTTCAGCCCCTTCACCTCGATGAGCTCGATCGGATACCCCGCCGCGGGGACCACCTTCGCCTCCAACCCCCGGGCCGTCCCCGCGAACACCACGTCATTCTGAGGGTGACGGGTCACGACCTCCTCCGCCAGCGCCACGCCGGGGAAGACGTGCCCGCCCGTCCCGCCGCCGGCGACCATCATCCTCACGGCCGCGCGCCCTCCGCCGCCGGGCCGCCCACGCGCACCGCCTGGTCGGCGCGGTGCAGGAAGCCGCCCCGACAGGCCGAGACGCTGAGGAGGAGGCCGGTGCCGGCGAGGAGCGTCATGAGCGAGCTGCCGCCGTAGGAGACGAAGGGCAGGGTGAGGCCCTTCGTCGGCAGGAGCACCGTCACCACCCCGAGGTTCACGAGCGCCTGCACGCCCACGAGCGTCGTCACGCCGAGCGCGAGGTAGCAGCCGAACGGATCGGCGGCCTGGAAGGCGGCCCGGAGCCCGCGCCACACGAAGACGGCGTAGAGCAGGATGAGGAGCCCGAGCCCCACGAGCCCCGCCTCTTCGGCGATGACGGCGGCGATGAAGTCCGTGTGCGCCTCCGGCAGATAGAACAGCTTCGAGCGGCCCTGTCCCAGGCCCTGTCCGAACCAACCCCCGCTCCCGATGCCGACCATCGACTCCCACATCTGATACCCCGCGTCGCGGCGGTGCTCGAACGGCTTGAGCCACGCCTCGAACCGCACGCGCCGGTACGGCGTGCCCATGATCGCGTTGTAGACGAGCGGGAGCGACGCGAGCAGCGCGCCGAGAATGTAGCTCACCTTGGCGCCGGCCGCGAAGAGCATCACGAAGAGCACGAGCGCCATCACGACGCAGGTGCCGAGGTCCTTCTCCAGCAAGCACAGCCCCATGAGCGCACCCGCCACGAGCAGGTGCGGCAGGAAGCCGATGGAGAAGATGCGGACCTTGTCGCGCTTCTTCGCGAGCGAGTGGGCCAGGTAGAGGACGAGCGCTAGCTTGGCCGCCTCCGCAGGCTGGAACGAAAAGGGTCCGAGGCCGATCCAGCGGCGCGCGCCGCCCGCCGTGTGGCCGATGAAGGGCAGGAGCACCGCCACGAGCGCGACGAAGGTGGCGGCGAGGAAGGGGTAGGCGAGCCGCTCCGCCCGCCGGTACCCCACGCCGAGGGCGAGGACGAGCAGCCCGAGGCCCATCCCGAGGGCGAGGAGCTGCCGCCACAGGAAGTGGAAGCTGTCCTTGAAGCGCGCCGCCGCCGTGACGGCGCTCGCCGAGTACACCATCACGCTGCCGATGGCGACGAGCAGGAGCACCACCGCGAGGAGCAGCCGGTCGACGGCCTCGGCGGCCGGGGCGCGGGCGGAAGTGGTGGCGCGCATCACGAGAGGGCCCCGACGAGCTGGCGGAAGCTCTCGCCGCGATGCTCGTAGCTCTGGAATTGATCGTAGCTGGCGCAGGCGGGGGAGAGGAGCACCACGTCGCCGGCGGCGGCGAGCTCGGCCGCGCGAGCGACGGCGCTGATGAGCGTGCCGACCCGCTCGGTCGGGGCGAGCCCGCCGAGCTCGCGCTCGACGGCGACGGCGTCCTCGCCGAGGGTGAGGAGCGCCTTCACCCGGCCCTCGAAGAGCGGCCCGAGGGGCGCGTAGGGTGCGCGCTTGCCGCGGCCGCCCATGATGAGGACCACGTGCGGGCGCCCGGCCGGGAAGGCGGCGAGCCCGACCAGCGTCGAGTCGACGTTGGTGGCCTTGGAGTCGTTCACCCACTCCACCCCGCCGCGCTCCCGGACGAGCTCGAGCCGGTGCGGCAGGCCCGGGAAGGCGTCCAGGCCGCCCTGGATCGCCGCGCCCGGCACGCCGAGGAGACGCGCGCAGAGCGCGGCCGCCATCGCGTTCTCGAGGTTGTGGCGGCCCCGCAGCGCCCGCGAGCGCACCAGGTAGCGCTCCGGCGTCCCGTCCCCGGTGGCGAGCCACACCTCGCCCGGCGTGCCGGTCCCGGGCGCGCGCGCGCTGCGCGGGCCTGGTGGACCGAATCCAAAGGACAGGAGGCGGGCGCGCGACGCGCCGGCGAGCGCCACCGTGCGCGCGTCGCGCGCGTTCGCCACGGCGAAGTCGTCCGGCTGCTGGTTCATGAAGAGGCGCGCCTTGGCGAGCGCGTAGGCGTCGACGCTCGGGTACCGGTCCAGGTGATCGGGCGTCACGTTGAGGAGCGCCGCCACCCGAGGCCGGAGCTGCTCCGCGCCCTCCAGCTGGAAGGAGGAGAGCTCCACCACCGCCGCCTCGACCGGTTCGCCGGAGAGCACGAGCTCGGAGAGCGGCGTGCCGAGGTTCCCGCCCACGAAGACGCGGCGATCGCGGGCGACGAGCGCGCCCGTGAGCGCCGTGGTGGTGCTCTTCCCGTTCGTGCCGGTGATGCCGACCAGCGGGAGCCCCGGCAAGAGGCGCGCCGCGAGCTCCACCTCGCCCATCACGGGGATCCCTCGCCCGCGGGCCTCGGCGATCTCGGGCAGCGACAGCGGCACGCCGGGAGAGACGACGACGAGCTCGGCGCTGGTGAAGTGGTGGCGGTCATGGCCGCCCAGCGCGAGCTCGACCGAGCCCTCCAGCTCGCGCACCGTCGGCGCGAGCTCGCTCGCGGCGCGGCGGTCGGTGGCGGTCACGCGCGCGCCGCGGGCGCGGGCCAGCCTCGCGGCGGCCACGCCGGAGCGGGCGAGGCCCACCACCAGCACGCGCCGTCCCGCCAGCGGCAGTGAGCTCTCCATGGGCTACCTCAGCTTGAGCGACGCGAGCGCCACCAGCGCCAGCATGATGGACATGATCCAGAAGCGGACGATGATCTTCGGCTCGGCCCATCCCTTCAGCTCGAAGTGGTGATGGATGGGCGCCATCTTGAAGACGCGCCGGCCGGTGTACCGGTAGCTCGTCACCTGGATCATCACCGAGAGCGTCTCGACCAGGAAGACTCCATGCAGGACGGCGCTCGAGACCTCGTTCTTCGTCAGCACCGCCAGCGACCCGAGCGCGCCCCCGAGCGCGAGCGACCCCACGTCGCCCATGAAGAGCGAGGCCGGATAGGTGTTGTACCAGAGGAAGGCGATCCCGGCCCCGATGAGGGCGGAGCAGAAGACGGCCAGCTCGGCCGCGCCAGGGATGACCGGGATGCGCAGGTACGCGGCGATGGAGAAGCCGCCGATGGTGGTGCCCGCCACGTAGGCCAGGATGAGGAAGGTGGAGGCGGAGACGATGGTCGGGCCGATGGCGAGCCCGTCGAGCCCGTCGGTCAGGTTCACGGCGTGGCTCGTGCCGAGCACCACCAGCACCATGAACGGCAGGTAGAGCCAGCCGAAGGAAGGATTGAACCAGCGCGTGGGGACGAAGGGGAGGGTGACGTGCAGGTCCTGGAAGCTCCCGACCCGCAGCCAGGGGAAGCCCGGCGCGGCGGTGAAGTGCAGGTCGGAGAGGAAGAGGTAGTAGACGGCGACGATGATGAGCGACTGCCAGAGGAGCTTCCTCCTCCCGGCCAGGCCCTTCGAGTTCTTCTTCGAGATCTTGAGGTAGTCGTCCCAGAAGCCGATCGCCCCGAAGGTGAGCGTCACCGTCAAGGCGGCCCAGACGTAGCGGTTCGTGAGGTTGGCGAAGAGGAGGGTGGCCACCGCCAGCGAGAAGAGGATGAGCGCGCCGCCCATCGACGGCGTGCCGACCTTCTTCTTGTGGCCCTCGGGCGTGTCCTCGCGGACGTTCGAGCTGCCGTACTGGATGACGCGCATCCGCTCGATGAAGGTGGGGCCGAGCAGGAGCCCGAGCAGGAGCGCCGTGAAGCCGGCCGCGATGATGCGGAAGGAGGGGTAGCGGAGGACGTTGAAGAGCGCGAAGCGCCCTGCCAGCGGGAAGAGCAGGTGGTAGAGCATCTTGGGCTAGTGCGCGTCGCCGGGCTGCGTGGAGGTGGAGCCGAGCGCCTGGACCAGCCGCTCGAGGTGGTTGGCGCGGCTGCCCTTCACGAGGACGACGTCGCCCGGGGCGAGCCGCTCCTGCAGGTGGCGGACGAGCGCGGTGAGGTCCTCGGTGTGGAAGACGTCGCCGAGGCCGGCGGCGCGGGCCGCCTCGGCGGTGCGGCGCGAGCGCGGCCCGAAGGCGGCCAGGTGCGCCACCACGCCGGCCGACGCCTCGCCCAGCGCGCGGTGCGCCTCGTCCTCCAGCGGCCCGAGCTCGAGCATGTCGCCCAGCACCGCCACCGCGCGGCCGCCCTGGGCGGCGAGCGTGCCGAGGGTGGCGAGCGCGGCCGCCATCGAGGCCGGGTTGGCGTTGTAGCAGTCGTCGACGAGCGTCACGCCGGAGGGGAGCGCCTCGACGCGCAGGCGCCGGCCGACCGGCTGCACCTGTGCGAGGCCCTGCGCGATCTCCTTGTCGGAGAAGCCGAGCGCCATGGCTGCGGCTGCGGCTGCGGCGGCGTTGGCGGCGTTGTGGAGCCCGACGAGCGGCAGCCGGACCTCCACCTCCTTCTGGCCGAGCCCGAGCGTGAAGCGCAGGCCGGCCGGGCCGTGCTCCAGCACCTCGAGGACGAGCACGTCGCCCTTCTGGCCGCGGCCGAGGGCGAAGGTGAGCAGGGCGCGCCCGGAGGCCTGGGCGCGCCGCAGCATGCGGGGGTCGTCCGCGTTCGCGACCGCGATCCCGCTCCTCGGGAGCGCGAAGTAGAGCTCGGCCTTGGCGTCGGCGACGCCGTCGACCTCGCCGCCGAAGTGCTCGACGTGCCCCGCGCCGGCCATGGTGACGACCCCCACCTGCGGCTCGGCCAGCTCCGCCAGCCGGGCGATCTCCCCGGGGTGGTTCATCCCCAGCTCGATCACGGCGCGCTGGTGCTCGGGGCGGAGCCCGAGCAGCGTGAGCGGCACGCCCACCTCGTTGTTGAGGTTCCCCTCGGTCTTCAGCGCGGGGCCGCGGGTGCGCAGGATGAGGCCCACCATCTCGCGGGTGGTGGTCTTGCCGTTCGACCCGGTGACGCCGACCACCGGGATGGCGAACCGGCGGCGGTGGAAGCGCGCCAGCATCCCGAGCGCCTGGAGCGTGTCGCGGACCGCCAGCAGGGGCAACGCGTTCTCCCTGTCCCCCGCGGGGGGAAAGGGAGGCTTGCCTCCCGCCAGGGGTAAGGGAGGCTTGCCTCCCGACAGGGGTGAGGGCAGGGGTGAGGGGGTGGTCCTCTGCGCCCAGCTCTCGTTCACCATCGCGCAGGCGGCGCCGGCAGCCTGCGCCTGCGCGAGGAAGCCGTGCGCGTCGAAGCGCTCGCCGACGAGCGCCACGAAGCAGCTCCCGGGCGCGGGCTGGCGGGTGTCGGTCGAGACGCCCTCCACGTGGGGCGGCGGGGTCCCGATCCAGCGGCCTCCGGCGGCCGAGGCGAGCTCGTAGCGGGTGAAGCGGGGTCCGTTCATGGTGTGGCGCCGAGCGCGCGGCGCGCCTCCTCGCGGTCGTCGAAGGGGCGCCGCTCGGCGCCCACGATCTGGTAGTCCTCGTGGCCCTTGCCGGCGATGAGCACGGCGTCGCCGGCCTGCGCCGCCGAGAGGGCGAGCGCGATCGCCTCGCGGCGATCCGGCACCACCGCGTAGCCGCGCGCTCCCGCGCGCGCCTCGTCCCGGGAGAGCCGGCGCGCGCCGGCGCGCTCCAGCCCGGGCACGATCTCGGAGAGGATGTCCTCCGGGCGCTCGGTGCGCGGGTTGTCGCTCGTGGCGACGACCAGGTCGGCGCCGCGCGCCGCGACCTCGCCCATGAGCGGCCGCTTGCCACGGTCGCGATCGCCACCGCAGCCGAACACGACCGCCAGGCGGCGGGGTCCGAGCGCGGCGAGCGCGGCGAGCGCGCGCGCGAGCGCGTCGTCGGTGTGGGCGTAGTCGACGAAGGCGGAGACGCCGCGGCCGGTGACCCGCTCGAGCCGGCCGGGCGCGCCAGGGCATGCGGCGAGGGCGCGGCCCACCGCCTCGAGCGGCAGGCCGGCCGCGAGCGCCAGGCCAGCCGCGCAGAGCAGGTTCTCGAGGTTGTGCGCGCCGACGAGCGGCGAGCGCAGGTCGAGCGGGCCGGCGGGCGTCTCGAGGCGGACCGCGATGCCCTCGAGGCCGAAGCGCGCTCCGTGCGCGGTGAGGTGGCCGGCGGAGACCCCGTAGCGCCACACGGTCGCGCCGCCGGCCGCGGCGAGCTCCTCCGCGAGGCGGGCGCCGGAGCGGTCGTCCGCGTTCAGCACCGCCGTGCCGCCCGGCCGCAGGTGCTCCACGAACAGCCGCCGCTTCGCCTGATAGTACGACTCCATGTCGCGGTGATAGTCGAGGTGATCGCGGGTCAGGTTCGTGAACCCGGCGGCGTGGAAGACGAGGCCGGCGGCGCGCTCCTGGGCGAGCGCGTGCGAGGAGACCTCCAGCACTGCCAGCCGCGCTCCAGCCTCCCGGGCGGTGGCGAGCGTCGCAGCGACCTCGGTCGACTCCGGGGTGGTGTGGCTCGCGGGGCGGCCGCCGCCCGGCCAGCGGTGGGTCACGGTCCCCAGCATCGCGGTGAGGAGCCCTGCCTCGCGCGCGCAGGCCTCGACGAGATAGGCGACGGTGGTCTTCCCGTTCGTGCCGGTGACGCCGACGAGCGTCATGGCCTCGGCGGGGCGGCCGTGGAAGTTCATGGCCGCCACGGCCATCGCGCGGCGGGCGGAGGGCGCGCGCAGGGCGAGCGCCGGCGCGCACTCGACCTCGCGCTCCGCCACCACCGCCGCCGCGCCGCGCCGCGCGGCCTCGGCGGCGAAGGCGTGGCCGTCCTGCTTCGCGCCGGGGAGCGCGAAGAAGAGCGCGCCCGGCACGACCGCGCGCGAGTCGCCGGTGACGAGCGCGATCTCGGGGTCACTCCCCGCCGCTCCGGTGGCCCCGGTCCCCTCGATCACCTTCGACAGGCGCATCTCGACCTTTCGTGCGCCCATCCTAGAGCTAGGAGCGCGGGGGGGCGAGTACGACGCGCACGCGCGCTCCCCGCTCCACCACCTGGCCAGGGCGAGGCGACTGTCCGGTCACGCGGCCGGAGCCGCTCACCTCGCCGAGCAGCTCGAGCTCCTCCAGCTTGCGGAGCGCGGCGCGGGCGGCCAGCCCGGAGAGCGCGGGGACGGCCACGGTGCCATCATCCGACCGCAGGGCGGCCTCCTCGATGGCCGGGAGCGGCGCCGGCTCGTCGGCCGCGGTCGCCCCGTTCTCCCTCTCCCCCGGCGGGGGAAAGGGAGGCTTGCCTCCCGCCAGGGGTGAGGGCGGGGGTGAGGGGGCTGCGCCCGCGCTCGCCAGCGCCGGCGATGCGTCGACCTCGGACGGCGGCACCCCCATCGACTTCATGGCATGCTCGACGAGATCGCGAAACACCGGCGCCGCCACCTCCCCGCCGTACACCTCGCCGCGCGGCTCGTCGATGAAGACGCCGACTGCGATGCGGGGGGCCTCGGCCGGCGCGAAGCCGACGAACGAGCTGAAGCGCTTGTCGACCGAGTAGCGCCGTGTGACGGGATCGGCCTTCTGGGCGGTGCCGGTCTTGCCGGCCACCCGCCAGCCCTCCAGCCGGGCCCGCTTGCCGGTCCCGTCCGGATCGCGCACCACCCCCTCCAGCCAGCGCGTGAGCTGCGCGGCCGACTCGCGCGAGACCGCGCGGCGGAGCGGGGTGGGGTCGCTGCGGGACAGGACCGCGCCGCTGGCGGTGTCCACCACCTTCCGCACCAGGATCGGCTTCATGAGCGTTCCGCCGTTGGCGATGGCCGCCACCGCGTTCGTGATCTGGAGGGGCGTCGCCGCCACGCCCTGCCCGAAGCTCATGGTGGCGAGCGCGATCTCGGCCTGGGGGTAGGGGACCGCGCCCTTCGGCTCGCCGCCGACCTCGGTGCCGGTCCGGGCGCCGAAGCCGAACCCGAGCAGCGTCTTCTGCAGCCGCTCGCGCCCGAGCCGCGCGCCGATCTTGGCCGCGCCGATGTTGGAGCTCATGGCCACGATGCGGGATGGCCCAGCCCAGCCGAGGGCCTTGTGGTCGTGGATGACGTGGCCGCCGATCCGGTACGAGCCCTGCTCGCAGTCGATGGCGTCGCCGGCGCGGAGGGCGCCCGCGTCGAGCGCCCCGGCCACGGTGAAGATCTTGAAGGTCGAGCCGGGCTCGTAGGTGTCGAGCACCGCCTTGTTTCGCAGGATGCCCTTCTGGCGCAGGTTCGGATCGAAGGTGGGGGCGTTGGCGAGCACCAGCACCTCGCCGGTGCGTGGGTCGATCGCGACGAGCATCCCGGCCGCGGCGTGTGCCTGCGCCACCGCCTTGCCGAGGGCGTGCTCCGCAGCGTGCTGCAGGTTCGCGTCGATGGCGAGCTCGACCTTCGCCCCCGCCAGGAGCGCCTCGGGCGCGGGCGCCTCGTCCAGCACGGCCCGTCCGCGCGCGTCGCGCACCGAGGCGACCCGGGCGCCGTCGCCCTGCAGGGCATCCTCGTAGGCCTTCTCGATCCCCTCCAGCCCGTCGCCGTCGTCGCCGACGAGGCCCACCAGCTGCGCGGCCAGGCTCTTCGCCGGGTAGTAGCGGCGCGGCTCCTGGAAGAGGCCGACGCCCTCGAGGTCGAGCGCCTGCACCGCCTTCGCCTCCTCCGGCGACACCCGGCGCTTCAGCCAGACGAACTTCGTCGGGCGCTGCGCCTTCTTCTCCAGCTGGCCGGCGTCCACCGCGAGCGCGCGGGCCAGGCGGGAGAGCTCCCGGCGCGAGAGCTGCGACAGCGCGTGGGGGCTCGCCGCCACCGATGGGGCATCCGCCGAGGCCGCCAGCGTCTGGCCGTTCCGGTCGGTGATGGGCCCACGCCGCGGCCGGAGCTCGACGAAGCGCCGCCACTGATCGTCGCCATGGCGGGTGAGCTGCGCCCCCTGCACGACCCGGAGCTTCACCGCCTGCGCGGAGACAGCCACGAACCCGGCCGCGAGCAAGAGCGCCACGAACGCGATGCGCGCCGCGATCCAGCGAGTCTGGGCCGGCTCGCTGCCGGTTCGCATGCTCCCGCCCTTCCCCGGAGAGGCCTACTCCAGCCCCGGCCACGACGAGGTCCCGCCGAGCGCGACCTGCTCCGCGCGCGCGCGGGTTCCGACCTCATGCACTGCTGGCTCCGCCGGCGCAGGGGCGAGGCTTTCCTCTCCGCCCGCCCTGCCCACCCGACCCGCCGCCGCCACCCACCGACCCGCCACCACCGTCCCCGGCGCCGGCGGAGCCATTCCCAGGCGCGCGCGGGCGTAGCTCTCGAGCCGCCCCGGCGCGCGCAACGTCGCCACCTCGACCTCGAGCCGGTTCCGCTCGACCCGCAGCGCCTCCTGCGCGCGCTGCAGCTCGCCCAGCCGGTAACCGGCGCTCGTCACCCGCGTGTGAGACCACACGTGGAACACGCCCACCGCCCCGAGCGCCGCCACGAGCAGCGCCGTCCGCAGGACGACCAGGACCGGCCCCCGCCGCCGCTTGTCGCTCATCGCAGCCGCTCCACCACCCGCAGCCGCGCGCTCCGCGCGCGCGGGTTCACCGCCACCTCGTCGTCGCCCGCCTGCACCGCCTTGCGGGTCACCTGCGTGAAGGAGGCCGTGGCGCCGCAGGCGCACACCGGGAAGTCGCGCGGGCAGGTGCACGCCTGCGTCAACGCGCGGAAGCGCTCCTTCACCATCCGGTCCTCCAGCGAGTGGAAGGCGATGGTCGCGGCGCGCCCGCCCGGGTTGAGCAGCGACGGCAGGCTCTCGAGCCACTGCGCGAGCGCTCCCAGCTCGTCGTTCACCGCGATGCGGAGCGCCTGGAAGGTGCGGGTGGCCGGGTGGATGCGCTTGGGCCAGGCCTTGCGCGGGATGGCGCCGGCCACGACCTCGGCCAGGCGGGCGGTGTCGAGCTCCTCGCCGCCCTCGACGGCGCGCTTGATGGCCCTCGCCACCGGCCGGGCGAAGGGCTCCTCGCCGTACTCGTCCAGGATGCGGGCCAGCTCGCGCTCGTCGACGCGGGCGAGGAGCTCGGCCACCGTCTCGCCCTCCTCGCCCATGCGCATGTCGAGCGGGCCCGCTTCACGGAACGAGAACCCGCGCGCCGGGTCGTCGAGCTGCGGAGAGGAGACGCCCAGATCGACGAGCGCCCCATCGACCCCGGCCAGCCCGAGCGCGGAGAGCACGTTCTTCGCGTCGCGGAAGTCGGCCCGTACCGCCCGGAACGCCTCGCCGTAGCGGGCGAGCCGGGCCGAGGCGGCGGCGAGCGCGCGCGGGTCCTTGTCGACGCCGATCACGCGCGCCCCCGCTGCCAGGAGCAGCTCGCTGTGGCCGCCGCCGCCGAGCGTCCCGTCGAGCAGGAGCTTGCCCGGTGACGGGGCGAGGAGCTGGACCACCTCTCGGGCGAGAACGGACTCATGGTGGAACTCGGCGCTCACGCGGCGCGCACGGCCTCCTCGACGTCGGGGTAGAGCTCCACATAGCCGCCGGCGCCACCGGCGTGGACGAGATCGCGCACGTAGCGCGAGGCGCCCGCCGCGCGCAGCCCGGGGATGGCCTTCAGCAGCGCCGCGCCAGCGTAATGGAGGTGCGTCACGCGCTTCAGATCCACCACCACCATCCGCCCCTCCCGCCGGGCGCGCTGCGCGACCGCCGCGATGCCGGCCAGCTCGGCCCGGCCGAGCTCCCCGAGCCCCCTCACGATGGTGACGCCGTCCTCGTCTCGCGCCTCGTACATGGCTCGTCCTCCCCTACCCGCCCTGGAAGAAGTCGATGGCGTCGTCCGGCGCCATCTCCTCCGCCTGCTGCTCCTCGAACCGCGCCTTGTCCCAGAGGCACATGTCGCGGCCCATCCCCGTCCACACCACGTCCTTCTGCAGCCCGGCGTAGCTCCGGAGCTGGGCCGGGACGAGCACGCGGCCGTGCTCGTCGAGGTCGATCTCCTGCGCGCTGGAGATGTAGCGCAGGATGTTCTTCTGCCCGCGCTGGTCGAACGGGCTCACCTTGAGCACGCGCTCCTCGAGCTTCTTCCACTCCGAGAGCGGCAGCGCGCGGAGCGCCTTCATGCCCGCCGCCTGGATGAGGAAGACCTTCGGCTCGCCCGCGGCCGCCAGCGCCTCGCGGAACCTGGCCGGGAGGCTGGTGCGCCCCTTGGCGTCGATCGCGTGGTTGAAGGTCCCGTAGAACACTGCCTGGTCCGTTGTCCCGCCTGGATCCGCTTTCTGCCACTCTTTCCCACCGACAGGGACGGATCTACGGGGTTCGGCGGGTGCTGTCAACGCACCGCCTGGGAAGTCGCGGGGTTACATCTGATTGGGCGTTCAGGGGGATCCAGGGTGTGCCAGCGGGGGCGAGCGGCGCGATTCCGGTGGCCGGGCGATGGGTTCCGAGCGATTCTCCCGTCGGTTCCACCACGCTCACGGAGGTCTCTGCTCGATGGCCACGCTCCAGGGAAAGACGCTCTTCATCACCGGCGCCAGCCGTGGGATCGGGAAGGCCATCGGCCTCCGGGCGGCGCGCGACGGCGCGAACGTGGTCATCGCGGCGAAGTCGAAGGTCCCGAACCCGAAGCTCCCCGGCACCATCGGCTCGGCCGCCGAGGAGATGGAGCAGGCCGGTGGCAAGGCGCTCGCCATCCAGTGCGACATCCGGAGCGACGAGGAGGTGCAGCGGGCGGTGGCGCAGGCCGTC
>DASPZP010000046.1:0-7712 GCA_035636195.1 Anaeromyxobacteraceae bacterium | reverse complement strand
TCGACGCGGCCGTCCCGCCCGGCCTGCCAGGCGATGACGGCCTCGACCATGAACTCGGGAACCACCTGCAAGAGGGCGATGAACGCGACCGCGAGCCCCTGCGAGACGGAGAACTGCGCCGCCTCGGCGCCCCAGGAGATGAGGAGCGCGGCGGCCACCACCGCCCCGAAGCAGAGGACGCCCGCCGGGCCGGGGCCGAACGCGATCGCGCGCACGAGCCAGGACGCCACGACGGCGAAGGCGGCCATGCCGACGATCAGGGCGCCGGCGGAGCTGCGCGAGGGCGTGGGCACGCGCCGCACGTATCACGCGTGGTCGCGGCCGGCAACGGACTCCCGTGCTACCTTCCACGCATGGGAGAGGGCTTCGATCTCGGCACCGTCGCCGCGGCGGCGCTCGCGTTCGTGCTCGCGCGGGCGCTCGTGGCGGGGTTCGAGGCGGCGCTGGTGGCCGTCGGCCTCCCCCGGGCGCAGGCGCTCGCGGCCGAGGCCGGGGCCTCGCGGCGCGCCCGCGCGCTGGCGGCGCTCCTGGAGGAACGCGAGCGACCGGCCGCGCTGGTGCGAGTGCTCGACACGCTGTGCGCCCTCGGCGCCGGGGCGGCCGCGGCCTTGCTCGGGGCGCGCGCCCTCCCCACCGCGCCGGCGCTCGGGGCGGGATTGGCCCTGCTCCTCGCCGCGTTCGCCTCGCTCCTCGTGTCGTCGGGGGCGCGCGCGTTCGGCGCGGCGCACGGCGAGCCGTTCGCGCTCGCCCTGGCGCGGCCGGCGCTCGCGCTCGCGCGACTGGCGGCGCCCGCGGCGGCTGCGGCGGGGCTCCTCGCGCGGCCCTTGGCCGGACGCCGCGGCGCCTTTGCCCTGCCGCCCCCGCCGCTGGAGGAGATGGAGCGGGCGCTCGCCGAGTACGCGCGCGGGGCCGGCACGCCCTCGGATCAATCCACGAGCGAGCTCATCCAGGCGATCTTCGACTTCCGCGGAAAGGTGGCGCGCGACCTCATGGTGCCGCGCACGCGGGTGGTGGCGATCGACGTCGAGACGTCCGTCGCCGACATCCTGCGGCTCCTCGCCGAGGAGGGCCACTCGCGGCTGCCCGTCTACCGCGAGAACCTCGACCACGTCATCGGCACCCTGCATGTGCGCGACCTGGTGCCGCTCCTCCAGCACCCCGAGCTCATCGTGCTGCGTGACCTGCTCCGGCCGCCGCACTTCGTGCCCTGGTCGAAGCCCGTCGATCACCTCCTGCGGGAGATGCAGAAGCGCCACATCCATATGGCGGTGGTGGTGGACGAGTACGGCGGGGTGATGGGCATCTGCACGCTCGAGGACGTGCTGGAGGAGATCGTCGGGGAGATCGGCGACGAGTTCGAGGTGGAGGAGGGGAAGGGAGTCGAGGCGCACGCCGACGGCACCTTCACCGTGCGAGGCGACGTCCCGGTGGCCGAGTTCAACCTCCTGGCGGGGGCGACCGTCCCGGAGGACGGCCAGTACGAGACGGTGGGGGGGTTCCTGAACGCGCTCGCCGGCGCCATCCCGGTCTCGGGCGACCGATTCTTCCACAGGGGGTGGCTCTTCACGGTGAGCGAGGCGACGCCGCGCCGGGTGCTGAAGGTGCGCGTCGCCCGCGTGAAGCGGCAGGCGGAGCGGGACGCGGCCAACCGCACCCGGTAGGACGCCGTCATCCAGGGTTTAGCGCCCCACGGCGCCCCGGCGTATCGTGGCGCCATGAACGACCGGGTGCAGGTGGGGATGGAGGTGCGCGATGCCGACGGCAAGCGCCTCGGCAAGGTGTCGCGCTGCGATGCCTGGGGCATCGAGGTGGTGAAGGGGTTCTGGAGCCCGTCCGAGTGGGTGGTGCGCTGGGACGAGGTCCTGGGGGTGAAGGACGGAAAGGTCGAGGTCGATCGCAGCGACGAGGACCTGTTCGTGCTGGCGGCGGGTGGACTGCCGTCGCGCTGGCGTCGAGGTACCCCCGAGCCGGCCGCGCCGCCCGAGCCGGGCCCCGGCACCGCCCCGACGTCTCGCAGGCCCGCCTAGCCGCCACCTGACCGCCTGGCGGTACGAGCCGATGCGACCGCGGGTCCCTACCGTTCCTGGTGAAAGGAAGGGACCACCATGTCCGATAGGTCGAGCATCCGGCAGGGGATGACCGTGTTCAGCTCGGACGGCGAGAAGCTGGGGAAGGTCATCCAGTGCGACGCCTCCACCTTCATCATCGAGAAGGGCTTGTTCTTCAAGAAGGACTACGTCGTCCGCTACGACGACGTGATCCTCGTGTCCGGCGACGAGATCCGGCTCTCCCGCGGGCGCGAGCTCCTGGGCGAGCCCGTCGGAAGCGGCGGCGACCTGGCGCAGGGCCCCGCCTCGCTCATGAGCGGCGGCGGTGGACAAGAGACGGTGCCGACGACCGGGCGCATCCAGCGCGAGCAGGAAGAGGAAGAGGTCGCGAGCCCCAGGCGCCCGGCGGCGAACGAGGAGCTGCGGTCCACCAAGGAGCGCGTCGCCGAGCGGCGCGCCGCGAAGGAGGACGACCTGCCGGAGGTCAACTTGGGCGAGGACTCCGGCGCGATCGGCCGGCGCGACCCCGACGACGAGCGGTAGAGCGCCTGCCCGGCGGCATGGTCCCCCGTCCGGGTCGGGGTGGGGGTCTGTTATCGTGCCGCCCTCATGCCCCCCGCCGCCCGCCCGACTCAGCCGGCCCCGAGCTACCGCTGGCTCGTCCTCCTCTCGTGCAGCGCCGCGATGTTCGGCAACTACTACGTCTTCGACGCGCTCTACCCGGTCACCCCGCTCCTCGAGAAGACGTTCGGCTTCACCGGCGAGCAGGTCGGGCTGCTCGACACGTCCTACAACGTGGCGGCGCTGCTCACGCTCATCGCGGGCGGGATCCTCGTCGACCGGCTCGGCACCGCCCGCTCGGCGCTCCTCTTCGGCGCCATCGGCGCGCTGGGCAGCCTCCTCATCGCGGTCCTGCCGGCCATCCTCCCCGGCCACGCCGCCGCCGGGATGATGGCGGGGCGCTTCGTCCTCGGGGTCGGCTCCGAGAGCTTCATCGTGGCCGCCACGACGGTGGTCGGCCGCTGGTTCAAGGGGCGCGAGATCTCGTTCGCGCTCGCCATCCAGCTCCTCATCGCGCGGCTCGGCTCCTACGCGGCCGACTGGTCACCCAACGTGACGAGCCTCTTCGGCTCGTGGCAGCCGCCGCTCCTCCTCGCCGCCGCGCTGGGCGGGGTGTGGCTCCTCTTCGCCGGCGTCTACGCCGGTCTCGAGACGAACGCCGCCCGCCGCTACGGGATGGCGCGCGCCGGCGCGACCGACAAGCTCGTCCTCTCGGATCTGGTCCGCTTCGACCGTGCGTACTGGTGGGTGGTCGGGCTGTGCGTCGCCTTCTACGCGACCATCTTCCCGTTCCGCACCTTCGCGAACCTGTTCCTGACCGACTTCCACGGCGTGACGAACGAGATCGCCGGGCGCCTGAAGAGCGTGCTCCCGCTCCTGTCGATGATCGGCATGCCGGTGTTCGGCCTCATCGCGGACCGGTTCGGGAAGCGCGCCCTGCTCATGGCGGTCGGCTCGGCCCTGCTCGTGCCGCCCTTCCTGCTCATGGCGTACACGCGGCTGCCGCTCGAGCTCTCCATGGCGTTCCTCGGCGTCGCCTTCGCGCTCGTGCCGGCGGTGCTGTGGCCGGCGGTGACCTACCTCGTGCCGGACGCGCGCCTCGGCTCCGCGTACGCGCTCATGACCTTCTGCCAGCAGGTGGGCTGGGCCGCCATGAGCTGGGGCATGGGCAAGGTGAAGGACGTCGCGGGCGCGAGCGCGAGCCATCCCGCTGGCTGGCTGCCGGTGATGTGGATGCTCGCGGTGCTCGCCTCGGCCGGCTTCGTCTTCTCGTTCCTGCTCTGGCGCTCGGAGCGCGGAGGGCGTGGCCATGGGCTCGAGCGGGCCAAGGCGGGCGCCGCCGCAGCCGCCTGAGGAGCACCCGCCTGGGCTCCGAGCTTGCAAGGCGGCGTTTGCCTTTTCGATCCCGCTTCCGTATGCTGGCGATATCGTTAGCAAGATCTCGGGATCGTTGAGTGATCTCGAAGCCGGGCGCGGCGAGCGCTGGCGCAGGGACTGGGGTACGGTGGAGGTCGGGTGAGCGGGAGTCCCGAGGAGCTGCTCCGAAGCGCGCTCGAGAAGGTCATCTTCTTCGAATGCCGCGTGGCGAGCCTCGAGCACGAGCTGGACGCGGCGCGCACCACCGCCGCACGCTCGCGCGAGGAGGCCGGCGCGGCGCGGCGGCGCGAGACGGAGCTCGAGCAGGCAGCGGCGCAGCTGCGCGGCGGGCAGGCGATGGCGGTCGTTCACAACTCCGAGCTCGTCGAGCGCGTCCGGCTGCTCGAGGCCGAGCGCGAGCGCTTCCTCTCCGGGATGGTGGAGAGCGCGCGCGTCGCGGGCGCCCCGGCCGACGTGGACGGCGACGCGGGCAACGCGTCCGAGCTGGCCGGCTTCATCTCCGAGCTGCGGGCCGAGATCGAGGAGCTGCGAGCGTTCAAGCAGAGCGCGGTGGCGGCGGGGTTCACGGGGAGCGCGGCCGCGATCTCGACCACGAACGCGAACGCGACCGCGACTTCGACCACGACCTCTCCGTCCGTTCCGACGCCCATCCCGACCACGATCCGCGCCGTCGTCGCGACTCCGGCCGTCGAGGCGATCGCGGCGCGCATGGAGCGGTCCGGGCGCATCACCGTCACCCGCGAGGACGCGCGCGCCTTGCCGAGCTTCCCCACCCGCTCCGAGCGCGCGCTCTACGAGACCTGTCTCGACGACCTCGCCGCTCGCGACCCGGCCCAGCGTCGCCGCGCCGCCGATGGGCTGCGCGCGCTCGGGTCGAAGAACGCCGCCCCGCTCCTCGCCGCGGCGCTCGGACGCGAGGCGGACGCGGACGTGAAGGTGTCGCTCCTCGCCGCGCTCGGCGCCCTGGCCGAGTCGAACGCGGCCGACCTCGCCCTGCGCGAGCTCTCGGATCCGCGGCCCGGCGTGCGCGCGGCCGCCCTCGATGCCGCGAGCGCCCTCGGGAAGGAGCGCGCCGTCCCGACCCTGGCCGGCGCCCTCGCGGATCCCAGCGCGCTCGTGCGCCGCCGCGCGGTGGTGCTGCTCGGCTTCGCTCGCGGTGAAGCAGCCGACGACGCGCTCGCCGCGGCGCTCTCCGACCGCGATGCCGGCGTGACCCGCGCCGCCGCCTCCGCGCTCTCCGGCCGGCCCAGCGCCCGCGCCCAGGGCGCGCTCGCGAAGGCGCTCCAGCACCCGGAGCCTGCGGTGCGCCGCGCCGCCGCGCTCGCCACCGCGCGCTGGTCGGGCGAGCAGGTCGACACCGCCGCCCCGGAGCAGGATCGCCGGAGCGCGGCGCGCCGGATCTCGGAGAAGCTCCTCACCGTGCAGGGAGAGGAGCTGCGGAGCGCGGTGACGAGGGTGGCGGTGAGTGCGACCGTGACCGCGCCAGCGACCGCGAAGGCGACCCCGACCCCGACTTCGACGGCGACTCGGACCGCGACGGTGATTCCTTCCGCTCACCCTGAGCGTAGCGTAGCGAAGTCGAAGGGGGAGCGGACCTCGGCCCCCGCCGCCCTCCTCCGCTCCGCCGTCCTCGTCGCCGAGCCCGATGCCGACCCCTCGCTCGCGGACGCCGCGCTGTCCGAGGTGCGGATGGCGCTGCGCGGGCGAACGGCCGAGGAGCTCGCCGGTGCGCTGGCGCGCGATCGCCTCGAGGTGGAAAACGCTCTGCGCTCGCTCGTGGCGCAAGGGCGGCTGGTGGCGCGCGGTCCGCGCTTCTTCATGAGCTAGGAGACGCCATGGAGAACATCCGCTACTCCCCGAAACGCCTGGCCGCCATCCTGGGCGCGACCGCTCGCCAGGTGCAGGAGGCCGTCGGGAAGCGCGACGCCTACGCGCCGGCCGACCTGGCCCAGGCGCGCCAGCGGCTTCGCCGCATCCCCGCGCCGCGGCCGCGCCGGGTGCAGCTCTTCCTCAACTTCAAGGGCGGCACCGGCAAGACCAGCCTCTCCTCGTCGTACGCCTACCGCCTGGCGGAGCGCGGCCACCGCGTGCTCATGATCGACCTCGACAGCCAGGGGCACGCCACGAAGTGCCTGGGCAAGGAGGGCGGGAGCTTCTCGCGCACGCTGCACGACGTGCTCATCCGCAAGGTCCCGCTCTCGGAGGTCACCGTCGCCACCGGGATGCCCGGACTGTCGCTCGTCCCCTCGAACCTCGCCATGAGCACCATCGATCTCGCGCTCATGCCGCTCGCGGGGCGCGAGTTCCGCCTGCGCAAGGCGCTCGAGGAGGCCCAGAAGCAGTACGACTACGTCGTCATGGACGCGCCGCCGTCGTTCGGCCTGTTGAACCTGAACGCGCTCATGGCCGCCGACGACCTCATCATCCCGGTGCTGGCGGACTTCCTCTCGTACGACGGCCTGCGGCTCCTCTTCGAGACCGTGCAGGGCCTCGAGGACGACCTCTCGCACCAGCTCGAGAACATCTTCATCGTGGTGAACGCCTACAACCAGACGTTCAAGATCGCCCGCGAGGCGCTGGCCGCGCTGCGCGAGCATTACGCCGATTACGTCCTGAAGACCGTGGTCCGGCAGTGCACCAAGTTCGCCCAGGCCTCCAGCGAGGGGTCGCCGATCTTCGCCTTCGACTCGGAGTCGAAGGGGGCGGCCGATCTGGAGGCGGTGCTGGACGAGGTCATGACGCGGATATCCGGAGCGGCGGGAGCGCGCGCCGGGGCCGCGGGAGCGGGAGCCTGAGATGAGGAAGGCGTTCGACGCGAATGTCCCCAAGCTGAGGCCGCGGCTCAAGGCGCCGGTGGCGACGGGGGAGGTGCAGGAGCTGCCGGAGCAGGAGCCGGTGCACGAGGCGGTGCACGAGCCGGAGGCGATGGAGACCGGCGAGAGTGAGGCGCTCGGCGGGGACGAGGCGGCGGACGAGAGCTCGACCGCGACCCCGAGCCCGACTGCGACCCCGACCTGGACCTCGACCGCGGAAGCCGCCCCTCTCCCCGCTCCACGGGGCGAGGGAGCGCGCTCCCCTGCCGCGACCGCGACCCCGACCCCGACCCCGACCGCGCCGGTCGAGCGGGACATGTTCACCGAATCTCCCGACGTCCGCTCCCGGCGGGAGCGGCTCCTGGCGGTGAAGCGCAAGGTGGCCGCCGCCGCGCGGCCGCTGCCGCCCATGCCGGCCCTGCCGGAGACGCCCGCGCGCGCCGGCGAGAGCGCGCTCCTGCTCGTGCGGGACCTCGAGACCCAGCTCACCCGCGCCCGCGAGGTGGAGCTGGCGCTGCGGGGCGATCTCGACGACGCCCGCGGAGAGCTCGCGCGGGGCGCTGCCGAGAGCCGGCGCGGCGCCGAGCGGCTGGCCACGGTCGAGCAGCAGGTGGAGGAGAAGCGCGCGGTGCTGGAGGAGATGCTGGCCGAGATGGGCGGCCTGGA
The DNA here is from genome assembly GCA_035636195.1 of Anaeromyxobacteraceae bacterium. Lineage (GTDB taxonomy): Bacteria > Myxococcota > Myxococcia > Myxococcales > Anaeromyxobacteraceae > Anaeromyxobacter_A. Next base: position 247 of record DASPZP010000046.1, on the reverse strand, counting down.
GCAGGAGCGCGACGGGGCGGTGGCCCGCGCGCAGGCCCTCTCCGCGCTCGACGAGGAGCGGCAGGCGCTGCTCGACGACGTGCAGGCCCGGGCCGAGAAGGCCGAGCTCGGCCGCGCCGAGGCAGAGGCCGAGGTGAATCGCCTGGGGACCGAGCTCGACGATCGAGCCGCCGACGGCGCCCGGCTCCGCGCCGCCCTGGCGCAGGTGACCCGCGAGCGCGACGACGTCTCCCGCGAGCTCGCCGAG
>DASPZP010000045.1:0-2326 GCA_035636195.1 Anaeromyxobacteraceae bacterium | reverse complement strand
AGGCACATGAAGTAGCCGCTGTTGAACGGATAGACGTCCCAGCAGTCGGCGTACTCGGGCCGGCGGCACTCTTGCTGCACCACCGCGGCGCGGCCGCGCAGGGTCTTCACCTTCTCGGCCTGCTGCGGACGGAACTCCGGGTCGTTGAGCGCCTTCAGCACGACCGACTGGCCCGGGTTGGAGATGTTCGAGACGTAGGCGCGGATGAGGCCGGCCGTCTTGTCCTCGAGCGCCTTGTAGGCGGCGGCGGTCCCGTTCTTCACGCCGAACGTCAAGAACCCGACGCGGAGCCCCCAGACGAACTCCTCCTTCGTGGCGCCGTCCACCTTCACCGCCAGCAAGTTGGGAGACGCGCCGGCGAGCTTGCCGAAGAGGGACTCGGTCTGGCACGCCTCGTCGTAGAACATCCCGTAGTAGGCATCGTCCACCACCACCACCAGCTTCGTCCCCGCCTCCGCCTCGGCGGTGAGCGCGGCGGCGATGGCGTCGGCCTCGCGCTTCGTCGGCGTGTAGCCCGAGGGGTTGTTCGGGAAGTTGAGCGACACCACGAGCTTCCGCCCGCGGTGCTTCGCCAGCGCCGCCGTGAAGCCGGGCAGGTTGAAGCCCGTGAGCGCCGCGTCGAAGAACGGGAACGCGTTGAACTCCGCCTCGAGCCGCGTCTCCCACGACAGGTTGTAGTTCTCCCACATGAGGTCGGGGCTCAGCACCTGGTCGCCGGGATCGAGGAAGAGGTCGCCCACCAGGCCGAGGCCGTGCGTGAGGGCGTTCGTGACGACCGGGTTCGAGATGAGCTGGTCGCCCAGGGAGGGCGTCTCGGCGCGCTGCTTCTTCGCCCAGGCGGCGCGCAGGTCGGGCTTCCCGTACGAGGGCGCGTAGTCGTAGATCTCCGCCGGCGTGAGCCCCTGGTAGTAGCGGTCGATGCAGGCGAGGTGCATCGGCGCACCGTTCTCGGTGGCGATGCCGACGGTGGCGTTGGCGGTCTTCGCCTTCTGCTTCGCCTCGGCGCCCTGCGCCAGGATGCCCTTGGCCGGGAAGAAGAAGCGCTTCCCGCGCTGGGAGAGCAGCTCGAGCACGACCGGGCAGTCCTTCGCGAGCGCGTCGTTGGCGGCCTTCGCGAGCGGGTGGAGGGCGTGGGTCTTCATCGGGGGGCTCCTGCCGCGGAACGGGGCGTGAGGTGGCGGCCGGACAGCCTAGCCGATCCGACCGCCGTGACAAGGGGGCCCGGGGCTACTTCCGGATGGCCTCCAGCCGCTTCTGCCGGAGCGCCGCCTGGACGTTCGCCGGGACGAGGCTGGAGACGTCGCCGCCGAAGCGCGACACCTCGCGCACGAGCCGGCTCGTCACGTAAAAGTAGTCCTCGCCCGTCATGACGAAGACGCTGTCGAACTGCGGGTCGAGCTTGCGGTTCATGTTGGCGAGCTGGAACTCGTACTCGAAGTCCGAGACGGCGCGCAGCCCGCGCAGCACCGTGTGGACCCCGCGCCGCTTGGCGTAGTCGACGAGCAGGCCGTCGAAGCTGTCCACCTCGACGCGCGGATCCACCCCGACCGCCCCTTGGATGAGCTCCATCCGCTCCTTGAACGAGAAGAGCGGGGCCTTGTCCGGATTGTTCGCCACCGCCACGATGAGCCCATCGAAGATGTCCAGCCCGCGCTGGATGAGCGAGAGGTGGCCGTTCGTGAGCGGGTCGAAGGAGCCGGGGTAGATGGCGACGCGGGGCATGTCCGACATCCTGACGCGGGACTGGCCGTGTGGCCAGCGTGAAGCGGCGCTCAGCGCGTCCCGAGCTCCGCGAGGAGCTGGCGCGCCTTCTCCTGCACCAGCAGGGCGTTGCGCGGGCCCAGCCGCAGCAGGTGCTTCTCCACGGGCCCGAGCTCCTCCAGCCGCGGGTCGGCGAAGAGGTAGCCGCCGCCTTTTGCCGGCACGACCGCGACCTGGCCCGGGGGCACGACCGCGTCGGCCAGGCGGTGCAGCGCGCGGGCGGTGACGGCGTCGAGCGAGGCCCCCGGATAGCCGAGCGCGCGATAGGCGGACTGGAGGGGCGCGTGCAGGTCGCGGTAGACGCGCCCGAGCGCCGCGGCGTCGATGGACGCGATGGCGTCCGCCGCCGCGTCGTAGCGCTGGTAGGCCGCCGCAGAGATGTAGGTCGCGCCGCCGCGCTGCTCCACCGTGAACGGCCGCGCCGGCGCGAGGAAGGGGAGCTGGGCGCGGGGCGAGATGCCCTCGGCCAGGTTGTCGGTCACGACCACCCAGCGCCGGACGAGGTCGCCCTCCCCTATCCAGCTCCGGTAGAGCGGGTTCGCGGAGACCGCCTCGAGGAGCGAGC
>DASPZP010000044.1:0-9962 GCA_035636195.1 Anaeromyxobacteraceae bacterium | reverse complement strand
CTACCGGCCGATGGTGCTGCTCCATGCGGCGTTCTTCGCCGCCTGCGCCGCCGAGGCCGTCGCGCGGCGCGCGCCGCCGTCCGCCTGGGCCCTCGTCGCGCTCGCGGGCGCGCTCCTCGCGCAGGCGCTCCGCTTCTGGGCTATCGCGACCCTCGGCGAGCGCTGGGTGACGCGCGTCATCGTGCTGCCCGGCGCGGCGCCGGTGACCGGCGGACCTTATCGCTGGGTGAAACACCCCAACTACCTCGCGGTGGCGCTGGAGCTCCTCTGCGTGCCACTCGCGTACGGCGGCTGGCGCACCGCGCTCGTCTTCTCGGTCGCCAACGCGGCGCTGCTCACGGTCCGCATCCGCGCCGAGGAGCGCGCGCTCGGAGACGGATGGGCGGCCGCGTTCCAGGGCCGGGCGCGCTTCGTCCCGTCGCGGGCGCCGCGGGAGACGACGTGACCGATCGTGAGGCGCTCGTCGCCGCCGAGATCCGGCGCCTGGCGCGCGAGGAGCTCGGCCTCACGTTCGAGGCCGGGGACGACGAGGAGCTGGCCGGTCGGCTCGACTCGCTGGCGCTCCTCTCGCTGGTGGTTGCGGTCGAGGACCGCTTCCGCGTCCGCATCCGCGAGGACGACGCGGCGGCGACGCGGTCGCTCGCCGACCTGGCCCGGCTGGTGGCGGAGCGGACCGGCGCGGCCCGCACGGAGGCGACGCCCTGATGCTCTCCGGCGGACCACAGCCCAGCCCGCGCGCACCGGACGTGAACGCGCTCCTCGCCCAGGCCGCCGCGCGCGCCTGCGGCGTCACCTTCGTGGGCCTGCGCGAGCACGAGGCCCACCTCTCCTGGGCGGAGGTCCTTCAGCGCGCCCGCCGGGTGGCGGCGGCGCTGGCGGAGCGGGGCGTCGCGCCGGGCGACCGGGTCGCGATCGTGCTCCGCACCGAGCCCGCCTTCCTCGACGCCTTCTTCGGCGTGCTGCTCGCCGGCGCCGTGGCGGTGCCGCTCTACCCGCCGGTGCGGTTCGGCCGGCTGGAGGAGTACCTCGCCGGCACCGCGCGCATGGTGCACGTGTCGGGCGCGCGCCTCCTCCTCTCCGGCGGCGCGGTGCGGCGGCTCCTCGGCGAGGTGGTGGCGCGGGCGCGGCCGGCGCTAGGCTGCCTTGCGGTGGAGGGGCTCGAGCGCGGGTCGGCCGAGCTCGGGCGGCCGGTCTCGCCCTCGGATCTGGCGCTCGTGCAGTTCTCGTCCGGCTCGACGGTCGATCCGAAGCCGGTCGCGCTCAGCCACGCCAACGTGGTGGCGCAGACGGCGTCGATCCTGGCGGTGCTGCGGCCCACGCCCGAGGACGCGCTCGTCTCCTGGCTGCCGCTGTACCACGACATGGGCCTCATCGGCGGGCTCCTGGGCGCTGCGAGCTACCCCGGCCCCTGCGCGCTCCTCGCGCCGGAGCACTTCCTCGCCCGACCCGCCCTGTGGCTCCGCGCGCTCTCGCGGCACCGCGGCACCATCTCGCCCGCGCCGAGCTTCGCCTACGCGTACGCCGCGGAGCGCGTGAAGGACGAGGACCTCGCCGGCCACGACCTCTCGGCCTGGCGCGTGGCGTTCGACGGCGCCGAGCCGGTCGCGCCGGCCGTGCTGCGCCGCTTCGCCGAGCGGTTCGCGCCCTTCGGCTTCGACGCGCGCGCGCTCACGCCCGTGTACGGGCTCTCGGAGGCGGCGCTGGCCGTGACCTTCACTCCCCCTGGGCGCGGCTGGCGGACCCGTCCGCTCGACCCCGCGGCGCTGGCGAGCAGGGGCGAGGTGGTGGACGGCTCGCGCGAGGTGGTCTCGGTGGGAGTGCCGGTGCCGGGCGTGGAGGTGGCGGTGCGTGGGGAGGACGGGCGAGAGCTCCCGGAGCGGCGCCTCGGCCGCATCTTCGTCCGCGGCGCTTCGGTGATGCAGGGCTACCTCGGCCAGCCGGACGCGACCGCGCGCGCGCTCCCGGGTGGCTGGCTCGACACGGGCGACCTCGGCTTCGTCGATGAGGGCGAGCTCTACGTGCACGGCCGCATCAAGGACGTCATCATCGCCCGCGGCGCGAACCACGCGCCGGACGAGCTGGAGGCGCCGCTCGCCGCCGTGCCCGGGCTGCGCCCCGGCTGCGCCGTCGCCCTCGGCTTCCAGCCCGACGGGGAGGGCGAGGAGCTGCTCTTGCTCGCCGAGCGCGCCAGCGGCGGCGATCCCGCGCAGGACGGCGGCCTGGTCGATGCGGCGCGACGGGCCGTGCTGGAGCGCACCGGCGTGCGCGCCCACACGGTCGAGATCGTCTCGGCCGGCACGCTGCCGCGGACCTCCTCGGGCAAGCTGCGCCGCGGCGAGGCGCTGCGGCGGTGGCAGGCGGGGGAGCTCGCGCCGCCGCGCCGCCCGAATGCCCTGACCATGGCCGGCGCGCTGGCGCGCTCCGCCGTGGCCTACGCGAAGCTCAGGCTCGGGAGCTGACGACGTGCCGCGGCTGCACGATCTCGTCATCGTCGGCGGCGGTCCCGCCGGCCTCGGCGTGGCCATCGCCGCCGCGCGGCGCGGGCTCGAGGTCCTCCTCCTCGAGCGCGGCACCTTTCCGGCCGACAAGGCCTGCGGCGAGGGGCTCCTCCCGGCCGGCGTGCGCGCGCTGGAAGCGCTCGGGGTGCGCTCGCTCCTCGACCCGTCCGCGTTCTCCCCGCTCCGCGCCATCCGCTGGATCGACGGCGACGTCGTGGCCGAGGCGCGCCTCCCCGCGCCGGGCGGGCTCGGCATCCGCCGCACCGCGCTCTCGGTCGCGCTCCTCGCCCGCGCGCGCGCCGCGGGGGCCGAGGTGAGGGAGGGCGCCGCGGTCATCGGCCACCGCCGCCTCGCCGGCGAGGTGGAGGTGGAGACCGACGGCGGCCTGCTGCGCGCCCGGCTCCTCGTCGCCGCCGATGGCCTCGCCTCGGCCATCCGCGGGCGGGAAGGCCTCGATCGGCCGGTGCGCGCGCGGCCCCGCTTCGGCCTCCGGCGCCACTTCGCCTGCGCGCCGTGGTCCGATGCGGTCGAAGTCCACTTCGGCGATGGGGTCGAGGCCTACCTCACGCCCGCCGGACCGGGCCGGGTGGGCGTCGCGTTCCTGTGCGAGGGCGCTGCGCGGCGGCGGCTGCCGGAGCTGCTGGGGCACTTCCCCGCCCTGGCGGATCGCCTCGCCGGGGCAGCCTTCGACTCGCGCCCCGCCGGCGCTGGCCCGCTGCGCCGCGCCGCGCGGGAGCGAGCGCTCGACCGGCTCGTCCTGGTGGGTGACGCCGCCGGTTACCACGACGCCATCACTGGCGAGGGCATCTCGCTCGCGCTCGCGGGCGCGCTCTCCCTCGGCGAGGCGCTGCCGGATGCGCTCGCCGCCGGCGCCCGCCGCGCCGCCTTCGCCGGGTGGAGGCGCGGGGAGGCGCTCCGCTTCGCGCGCTATGCCGCCACGGCCCAGCTCGTGCTCGGGCTCGCCCGCCTGCCCCGGACGCGCCGCCGGGTGCTCAGCCTGCTCGCCCGCCAGCCGGCCTTCTTCTCACGCTTGGTGGAGTCCGCGGCCGGGTGACGCGGCCCCGAGCGAGCCGTCAGGTTGACGCGACGCGCCGCGACAGGGTGTGCCTAAGATGACTGCCACTCACAAGGAGATCTCCAGCATGCGTTCCACCGTCCTCGGCGCAGGTTCCTGGGGGACCGCGCTCGGCGCGACCCTCGCCTCGAAGGGCTTCCCGGTCACGCTGTGGGACAAGGATGTCCCGGTGCTGGAGGGCATCGCGCAGCGGCACGAGAACGCGCGCTACCTGCCCGGCCTGAAGCTCCCGGCGGCGCTCGGCGCCACCCCCGACATGGCGCGCGCCCTGGAAGGCGCCGAGCTGGTCGTCTTCGCCGTGCCCTCGCAGGCGGTCCGCAAGGTCGCCATCGAGGCGAAGCGGCTCCTCCACGCGGGCGGGCCCATCTGCTCGGTGGCGAAGGGCATCGAGGTCGACACGCTCATGACCATGAGCGAGGTGCTCGAGGACGTGCTGCCGGTCCAGACGCACCCCTACCTCACCTTCCTGTCCGGCCCGTCCTTCGCGAAGGAGGTGGCGGCCGGGCTCCCCACCGCGGTCACCATCGCCGGCCGCTGGGAGCGGATCTCGAAGCAGGTGCAGGACGCCTTCCATACCCGCACGTTCCGCCCGTACACCTCGACCGACGTGGTGGGAGTGGAGGTGGGCGGCTGCGTGAAGAACGTCATCGCGATCGCGGCCGGCCTGTCCGACGGGATGGGCTTCGGCGCGAACGCCCGGGCGGCCCTCATCACGCGCGGCCTGGCCGAGATCGGGCGGCTCGCCATGCGCAAGGGCGCGAACCCGGTGACGCTCTCCGGGCTCTCCGGGCTGGGCGACCTCGTCCTCACCTGCTCCTCCGAGCAGTCGCGCAACCACACGGTCGGCTTCGAGCTCGGGCGCGGCAAGCAGCTCCCCGAGATCCAGCAGGCGCTGGGGCAGGTGGCGGAGGGGGTGTTGAACGCGAAGAGCACCCGCGACCTCGCCCGCAAGCTCGCCGTCGAGATGCCCATCAGCGAGATGGTCTACCGCGTGCTGTACGAGGCCCAGGCGCCACGGCAGGCGGTGGTCGAGCTGATGACCCGCGAGATGAAGCCGGAGAATTGACCGCGGCGGCGGCGCCATCGCGATTTCGCGCCAGGCCACCCGATCGGATAGCATCGCGCCGATGGCGAATCTTTCCCGCGTGCTGGTGCAGGCTGGCGTCCTCTCGGCGGAGGACGCCAGCCGCGCCTCGAAGGCCGCCCGCCACGGCGACATCGCGTCGGCCGCGCTCGAGCTACGGCTCGCCGACGAGCCTGCGCTCGTGCGCGGCATGGCGCGCGCCCACGAGTGCCCCGGCATCGACCTCTCGCGGAGCGCCATCCCCGCGGCCTGGCTCGACGCGGCCGGCGGCGCGGAGTTCTGCCGCGAGCACCGGGTCTTGCCGGTGAACGTGGGCCGGTCGGAGATCGCGCTCGCCATGGCCGATCCGGACGACCTCGCCACCGCCGACGAGGTGCGCTTCCTGACCGGCAAGAAGATCCTGCGCTACGCGGCGGTCGGGACGGCCATCGTGCGGGCGCTCGACGGGCTCGAGCGCGCGCGGGCGTCCGGACAGCCTGCCTGGCGCGGCGAGCACGCCCCCTCCATCCCCGACCCGTCGGGTGCGCACGCCGCGATCGTGAAGCCGTCGGATCCGGTCGCGAGCGTCGAGCTCCCCGAGGCGGACGAGACGATGGAGATCGTCGGCATCGCCGACATCATGGCCCCGTTCCATGGAACGCCGCCCCAGCTCGCTCGCCAGCCCGGTGGCGCCAAGCCATCCGCCCCGGCGGGCCACGCCGCGCCGGCGCCTCCGCCGACGGCCGCCGCGTCTCGTCCGGCCGTGGCGTCCGCCCCCGCGCCGGCCGCGCGCGACGAACATGGCACGGTGCGGCTGGAGGGCCTCGCCATCGGCAAGGTGGCGCTGGTCGCCGACGACGATCCCGAGGTGCGCCAGCTCGTCGCGACCGTCCTCTCGAAGATGGGCTGCGTCGTGCTGCAGGCTCCGGACGGGCTGGTGGCGCTAGAGATGGTGCGCGACGCCGCGCCGGACCTGGTCGTGCTCGACGCGATGATGCCCGGGATGCATGGGTTCGAGGTGTGCCGCACCATCAAGGGCGATCGGGCCCTGCGCGCCACCCGGGTCGTCCTTTGCTCCGCCATCTACCGGGGCACCGTCGGCACGGACGCGCAGCTGGCCTTCGGAGCCGACGCCTTCGTCGAGAAGCCCTTTCGCCTGGACGAGCTGACGCGCGTCTTCAAGATCGCGCTGGTGGGGCCGGCGGCGGCCGAATCGAGCGAGGAGCGCTCCGCCCGTGAGGAGGCGACCGTGCTCTGGCGCGCCGCGGCCGAGGCGCTCACCGGCGAGCGCCCCGGCGAGGCTGCCGAGCTGGCGCGGCGGGCGGTGGCGAAGGACGCGTGGTCCGCGGAGGCGCACTTCTACCTCGGGCACGCGCTCGTGAAGCAGGGCCAGCTCTTCGAGGCGGTGGCCGCGTACGAGCGCTCCGCCGAGCTGCGCCCCGACATCGATGCCTCGTACCAGTGCCTCGCTCAGGCCTACGAGAAGCTCGGCTTCCAGAAGTCGGCCCGCGAGGCCTGGACGCGCGCCCTCGAGACCTGCAAGGACCCGGCGAAGAAGAAGGTCATCCAGGCGCGGATCCTGAAGCTGCTCGGCGCCTGAGCCCCGGCTAGAACAGGGCGGTGCCTCATCCAGCGCCCCTGGCCGCCAGCGCCCTGACCGGGTCGCCCGACGACTTCACCCGCGGTTGCCGCGCGGACGTGGCCCGAGCCTACGCCGCAGGCGAGCGGCTCGCCGCCCGCGCCGGCGGGCGCGACGCGCTCACCGCGCTCTCGGCCTACGACGAGGCGTTCGGCGCGCTCGCGGAGGCGGGGGCCCGCGCCAGCCTGGGCCGGAACGTCCACCCGGACCCGGCGCTGCGCGACGCGGCCGAGGCGTGCGAGCGCGAGGTGGACGCGGCCGCCACCGAGCTGTCGCTCGATCCCCGCCTCTACGCGGCGCTGCGGGAGGTGGACGGCGCCGGGCTGGACCCCGCCTCGCAGCACCTGCTGACGAAGGCGCTGCGCGACTTCCGCCGCGCCGGCGTCGATCGCGACGAGGCGACGCGCGCCCGGGTGCGGGCCCTTCGGGACGAGCTGACGCGCATCGGCCAGGAGTTCGGGCGCAACATCAAGGATGACGTGCGGACCGTCGCCCTCCCGCCCGCCGAGCTGGAAGGCCTCCCGGACGACTTCCGCCGCGGCCACCCGCCCGGCCTGGACGGCCTGGTCAAGCTCACCACCGACAACCCCGATTACGTGCCCTTCATCACCTACGCGCGCAGCAGCCGGGCACGCGAGGCGCTCTGGACGCTGTACCGGCTGCGCGGACACCCGAAGAACCTGGAGGTGCTCGCGCGCATGCTCGCGCGCCGGGCCGAGCTGGCGCGGCTGCTCGGCTATCCGAGCTGGGCCGCCTACGCCACCGCGGACAAGATGATCGGCAGCGACGTGGCGGCGGCCGAGCTCGTCGCGCGCGTCACCGCCGCCTCGGCGCGCCGGATGGAGCGCGACTTCGCGCAGCTGCTCGCCCGCAAGCGCGAGGACGACCCTGCCGCGAGGCGGGTCGACCCCTGGGACTCCGCCTTCCTCCAGGAGCGGGTGAAGGCCGAGCAGTACGGCTTCGACGCGCGCGAGGCGCGGCCCTACTTCGAGTACCAGCGCGTGAAGGAGGGCGTGCTCGCGCTCGCCGGCCGCATCTTCGGGGTGGACCTCGTGCCGGTGCAGGGCGCCGCGCTCTGGCACCCGGAGGTCGAGGCGTACGACGTGCTCGAGCAGGGCCGCTCGCTCGGGCGTGTGTACCTCGACATGCACCCCCGCGACGGCAAGTACAAGCACTACGCGCAGTTCACGCTCGCCTCGGGCGTCCGCGGCCGCCGGCTGCCGGAGGGAGTGCTCGTCTGCAACTTCCCGCGCCCCGGCGCCGAGCTGGCGCTGCTCGAGCACGGCGAGGTGCGGACGTTCCTGCACGAGCTCGGGCACCTCATGCACCACGTGCTCGGAGGCCACACCCGGTGGGCCGTGCAGTCGGGCGTCGCGACCGAGTGGGACTTCGTCGAGGCGCCCTCGCAGATGCTGGAGGAGTGGGTGTGGGATCCGGAGGCGCTGGCCGGCTTCGCGCGTCACGTCGAGACGGGCGCGCCCATCCCGGCCGAGCTGGTGGCGCGCATGCGGGCCGCCGACGAGTACGGAAAGGGCCTGTGGGTGCGGCAGCAGATGTTCTACGCCGCCCTCTCGCTCGAGCTGCACCGGCGCAACCCGGCCGGGCTCGACACGACGGCGGTGGTGGCGGAGCTGCAGGAGCGTTACACGCCCTTCCGCCACGTCCCGGGCACCGCGTTCCAGGCGTCGTTCGGGCACCTCGACGGCTACTCGGCTATTTACTACACGTACATGTGGTCGCTCGTCATCGCCAAGGACCTCTTCGGCGTCTTCCGGCGCGAGGGGCTCATGGCGCGCGCGCCCGCCGAGCGCTACCGGCGCGCGGTGCTCGAGCCGGGCGGCTCGCGCCCGGCTGCGGAGCTGGTCGAGGCGTTCCTCGGCCGGCCCTTCACCTTCGACGCCTTCACGGAGTGGCTCGATGCAGCCTGACGAGAAGCGTGCCGCGACGGACGTGGCCGTGACGCGCAGCGGCCCCGCCCCCCAGCCGCGACGCCGCATCAAGGAGCTCGAGGCGATGGTGGCCGACGTGGTCGTCGAGACGCACGACACCGTCACCCTCGTCCTCTTCACCGGCAACGAGCGGCTCGCCTACGAGCCCGGCAACTTCCTCACCATCGATCCGCACCAGTTCGAGGGGCTGGAGCGGTGGACCGCGTACCTGGAGGACCTGAAGGGAAAGCGGGAGCCGCCGCGGGCGTACTCGATGTCGTCGGCGCCCTCCGAGCGGTACGTCGCCTTCACCGTCAAGGAGGAGCGCTACCAGCGCGGGGTGACGAAGTACCCGCCGCTCCTCTCGCCGCTCCTCGTGAGGCGCGTCTCGCGCGGCCAGCGGCTGTCCATCGTCGGCTTCACCGGGCCCTACACGCTCCCGCCCGACGTGGTCTCCCGCACCGACCACCTGGTGCACCTCGTGGCCGGCTCGGGCTCGGTGCCGAACTACGCCATCCTGAAGCACTCGCTCGCGCTCCTGCCGGAGCTCCGCCACACCTTCATCTATTCGAACAAGACCTGGGGCGACATCATCTTCCGGCGCGGGCTGGAGGAGCTGCGCGAGCGCCACCCCGACCGGCTGCGCGTGGTGCACGCGCTGACGCGCGACGAGTCCGCGACCCGCCGCGGCCCGGACGTGCGCCAGGGCCGCGTCACGGCGGAGCTCCTGCGCGAGCTCATCCCCGACCCGACCGCCTGCCTCGTCTATGCCTGCGGCCCCGCGATCGGGCCGATCGAGCGCCGCGCCGCCAAGGAGCGCGGTGAGGCGCCCCAGCCCCGCTTCCTCGAGGCCGCCGTGGCGGCGATCAAGGAGGCCGGCGTGCCGGGCGAGCGGATCAAGACGGAGTCGTACGGCTGACGCTCAGCCTCGGCCGGTCGCGATCGCGTCGTACCCCGCGCCCTGGAACTGTAGCAGGCAGAAGCCGTGGCCGAACGGATCGGAGAGGACGGCCAGCCGGCCCCAGGCGGTCTGCCGGACGGGCAGGTCGAGGCGCGCGCCGGCGGCCTCCGCCCGCGCCAGCGCCGCGTCGAGATCGTCGACCGCGAAGTCGAGGTGCACCGGGGTCCAGTGCCGCTCGTAGCGGCGTGGCTCCTTCGCGCCGCTGAAGGGCGGCGAGCCGGCGAGGCTGGTGAGCAGGTAGATGGGCGCCGCCGCGCCGAGGAGCTCGACCGCCCCGTCACCGAAGCGCCGCCCCACGGTGAGGCCCAGCGCCGCCGTGTAGAATCGCTCGGCCCGCGGGAGGTCCGGGACGTCGACGTTGACGAGCAGCTGCAGCGGGCCAGGGTTCACCATTGCGCGGTCTTTCCTAGCTCGCGGGGGGCCGCGGCGCCCAGACCAGGCGGATCCTATCCATGGCACACGGTGAGGGTGCGTCCCGCCCTCAGCACACGGGCGCGGGCGATGAAGCTCTCTCCCTTTGCCGGCGCGAGCAGGTTGACCTTGAACTCGACGGTGAGCACCGCTGCGCCGGGCGGCATGAGGGTGAGCGCGGCGTAGCCGCAGGCACTGTCGACGATGCTCGTGACCACCCCAGCGTGCAGGAACCCATGCTGCTGGGTGAGCTCGTCGCGGAAGGGCAGGCGGATGTGCACCTCGCCCGGCGCCACGCGCTCCAGCGCCGCGCCGAGCGTCGCCATGAACCGCTGCCGCCCGAAGCTGCGGTGGACGCGGTCCACGACCTCCGGCTGGGGTTCGTTC
>DASPZP010000043.1:0-24944 GCA_035636195.1 Anaeromyxobacteraceae bacterium | reverse complement strand
GGGCGGGGGCATGGCGATCGTCACCTATCCATGGATCCTGCGCAGCTCCGGATCGGGCTCGGCGGGTTAGGATGGCGCGCGTGATGCTCCCATCGAAGGCGTCCACGGCGCCGACCCGGATGCTCCTCGCCCTGCTCGCGGTGGCGGCCTTGCTGCCGGTCGCTGCGCGCGGGCAAGACGCCGCCCCGCCCATGCCGGAGGATCCGCGCGCCCCGCGCTACCGCGAGGTCGAGCGCGGTCTCTTCACCGGCTTCGAGGTGGGCTACCTCTCGCTCTTCAAGACGCCCACCGCCGACCGCGTCAAGTTCCCCTTCGCGGGAGCTGACGGCGGCCGCGCGGGCGGCCTCCTCGTCGGAGCCATCCTCGGCTACGACCTGTCGAGCCGCCTCGCGGTGTCGCTCTACGCGCTCGGCGGCAACGCCCGCGCCAGCATCTCGTACGGCGCGTTCAGTGTGCTCTCCGCCGGCGGGGACGTCCGGCTGGCGCTCTACGGGTCGTCCGACAGCTACGGCGTGGAGCGACTGCACTTCTACGTGCACGGACGCGGCGGCCTGCTCATCACGGAGCCGGAGGGGCTGCTCGGCAAGAACGACGTGTATGTCGCAGGCGGCCCGGGGGTGGAGTACTTCACGCACCTGCGGCACTTCTCGGTGGGCCTCGCCGCCGATGTCGCCTACCTCACGAAGGCGAAGGCGGCTGGCCTGACGGTCACGCCGACAGTGCGCTACACCTTCTGACACCTTCCAACGGGCTTCCCCCGAGCAAGGGACAGGGTCTATACTTTCGCCCGATTTCACGGGCACTTCCTAGACCTTGACCCCCCCCGGACCCGACCCTCGGACCAGCGCCGCGCTGACGACGCCGGCGGCGCCCTCCGCGGCGCCCCGCGAGCACCGGAACGAGCTCGCTGGCGCGGTCGAGGTCCTGGAGCGGGAGGCGGACGCGGCCCGCGATCCAGCGCAGGCGGCCGAGCTGTACCTCCGGCTCGGGCGGCTGCACGAGGAGCGGCTCCTGCGGCGCGACCGCGCCGCGCTCTACTACCTGCGCGCGCTCCGCCTCGACCCCACGCTCGCCGCCGCGCGTCAGGCCTCGCTGCGCTGCCTCCTGGCGCTGCGCCGGTTCGGGCAGGCGAAGCGCACGCTCGACGAAGCGAGGGCCCTCGGCGAGGAGCCGCGCACGCTCGCCGCCGAGTACGCGCGGCTGGGGGGCCTCCTCTCCGACGAGCCCCTCGAGCACGGCCTCGCCATGGAGGCGCTGGTGGAGGCGCTGGCGCTCGATCGCGCGGCGCCCGGCGCCGTCGCGGCGCTGGGGAAGATCAAGGCGTCGCCGCGCGCCTGGCGCGGGGATGCGAAGGCGCTCCTCGAGCAGGCGGCCCAGGCGAAGGAGCGGCGCACCGCGGCCCAGCTCACGCTGCGCGTGGCGGCGCTGCACGCCGCGTACGATCCCGATGGCCTCCCGCGCGCGGTGGAGCTGGTGGAGCGGGCCCTCCTCCTCGCACCCGCCGTCCGCCACGGCCTCGAGCTCCTGGAGCGCGCCTTCGGCGAGCGCGGCGACTGGCGCGGCCTGGCCACGGCGCTGGCGCGGCTCTCGGAGAGCGTCCGCGATCGCGCGGCGGTGGCCGAGCTCCAGCTCCGGCTGGCGCAGCTCGAGCTGACCCGCTTCGGCGACGCGGCCGAGGCGGCGGCCGCGCTCGACCGCGTGCTGGCGCTCGACCCGGCCAGCGAGCCCGCAGCGCAGCAGGCGTTCGAGCTGCACCTCGAGGCCGGGCGCCAGGTCGAGGCGCTCTCGGTGCTGGAGCGCCACCTCGCCGCGGCCCCGGAGCGGGCGGAGCACGCGCCGTGGCGGCTCGGCGCCGCGGGCATCGCGCTCGCGCTCGGGGACCGCCCCCGCGCCCGCGCACACCTCGAGGCGGCCCGCCGCGCCGACCCGCGTTCGCGGCAGGTGGCCGCCGCGCTGGCGCCGCTCCTCGAGGACGCCGGGGAGTGGCGGCTGCTCGCCGGCGCGATCGAGACGCTGGCGCAGGGCGAGCCCGATCCGTCGCGCCGTGCCCAGCTCCTCGAGCGGCTGGCGCGGCTGGAGCTGGAGCAGCTCGCCGCGCCGCGCGACGCCCTGCGGCGCCTCGCCGAGGCGCTGCGCCTCGACCCCAGCCGGGCCACCCTGCGCAAGGCGATCGACGCCGCGGCTGCGCGCGCCGACCTCTTCCCGGAGCTCGCCCGAGCCTACCGGGGCGCCGCCGACGGGGCCGCGGCAGATCCGGCTGCCCGCAAGGTGCTGCTGCGCCGGGCCGCCGAGGTGTGGGACCGCGACCTCGGGCTTCCCGAGCAGGCGGTCGAGGCGTGGCGCGCGCTCGTGGCACAGGACCCGCAGGACGTCGGCGCGCGCGCCGCGCTCGACGCCTGCCTCGTCCGGTCGGGCCGACTCTCGGAGGTGGCCGACGACCTCCGCCGGCGCATCGCCGCGGCGGCGCCGCCCGACCGGCGCGAGCTGACGGTCCGGCTCGCGCGCTCCCATGAGCAGGCGGGCGACGCCGCCGGGGCGGCGCAGGCCTGGCGTGAGGTGCTGGCCGGGGGCGACGAGCCCGCGGCGCTGCGCGGGCTCGCCGACGCCCTGGCGGCGCTCGCGACGCCGGGGACGGCGGAGGTCGAGGAGCGCGCGGCAGTGCTGGGCCGGCTGGCGGAGCGCCTCGCCGGAGCGGAGCGCGCGGAGGCGGCGCTCGACCGGGCGCTCCTCCTCGCCGGCCCGCTCGCGCGGCCCGCCGAGGCCGCGCCGCTCCTGTGCGGTCTCCCCGCCGGCGCGCTCCCCGCGGCGCGCCAGCCGGAGGCCGTGGCGGCGCTCGAGGCGCTGCTCGAGCGCGGCGTGGAGGCCACCGCAGTGGCGCAGGTCCTCGCTCGCGTCTACGCTGCGCAGGGCGTTCCCGCCAAGCAGGCCGCCGCGCTCGAGCTCCTCGCCGGGAGCATGCCCGCCGGCGAGGCCGCCGCGCGCGCGGCCGTCTTCCTCGAGGCGGCGGAGCTGCGGCTGGCTCGGCTCGGCGATGCGCGCGGCGCGCTCTCCGCCGCCGCCGCGGCGCTGCGCGCCCACCCGGTCAACGCCGACGCCCGCGCTGCCTGCGAGCGGCTGGCGCGCGAGACGGGCGCAGTTCGGGAGCTCTACGCGCTCCTCGTCGAGGCGGCGGGGCAGCTCGCGGCGCAGCCCGAGGAGGAGCTCCCGCTCCGGGCGCTCGCGGCGCGCCTCGCCGAGGAGGAGCTGGGCGATCTGGAGGGGGCGACGGCGCAGCTGCGCCGCACCCTCGCCCTCGCGCCGGACGATGCGGCTGCGCTCGAGGCGCTGTGCCGGGTGGCGCTCGCCGCCGAGCGCTGGGACGAGGCGGCCGAGCTCCTGCGCGAGCGGGGGCGCCGGGCCGCTGGCGAGGCGCGGAGCGCGCTCCTCGCCGAGCTGGCGGAGCTCCTCCGCGCGCGCCGTGGCGATCCCGCCGGTGCCGCCAGCGCGTTGCGGGATGCGATCGCGCTCGCGCCGGCCGGATCGCAACCGGCCCTCCGGCAACGGCTGGCGGCGGCCCTGGCACAGAGCGGCGACGCAAGTGCGGCCGGCGAGGAGCTCGCCGCGGCCGCCGAGGCCGAGGGCGATCCGCGCCGGCTCCTGGCAGCCCTCCAGGAGCTCGCCTCCCAGGCGGCGACCCCCGCCGCGCGCGCTGCGGCCGAGCGGCGGCAGGCCGAGGTGTGGGGGCCCCGCCTCGGCCAGTGGTCGCTCGCCTTCGCAGCGCTGGCGCGGGCCGCGCGGGCCACGCCCGGCGATGTGGCGCTCCGAGCCGAGCTGCGTGCGGCGGCGGCCCGGGCCGGCGCCGACGCCGACGCGGTGCGCGCCTACCAGGCGCTCCTGCCGGCGCTCCCCCCCGCCGAGGCGGCGCCGGCATGGCGCGAGCTGGCCGCGCTCTTCGAGGAGCGGCTCGCCGACGGCGAGCGCGCCCTGGCGGCCTGGGCCGAGGCGCTCCGACTCGAGCCGGGCGACCCGGGGACGCTGCGGGCGCTGGCGCGGCTCCACCGCGCGGCAGGGCACGAGCGCGAGCGTGCGGACGCGTGCCTCGCCCTGGCCGCGCGCGCGGCCGGCTCGACCGAGGCGCTCGCCGCCTGGCGCGAGGCGGCGGAGGCGCTCGACGCCCTCGACGACGCGCCGCGCGCAGCGCAGGCCTGGGCCGAGGTTTCCCGACTCGCCCCGGACGATCCTCCGGCGGCGGCGGCGCTCGAGCGGCTCCTCGCGCGCCTCGATCGCCCGGCCGAGCTGACGGAGCTCCTCGAGCGCCGCCGCGCCCGCCCCGGGCAAGCGCGCGACCTCGACCTGGCCTTCCGGCTGGCCGGGCTACGGCGCCGCCTGGGGGCACCGGAGGCGGCGCTGGCGCTCCTGCGCGAGGTGCTCGACGTCGATCCTGGCCATCTGCCGGCGCGCGGCGCGCTCGTGGAGCTCGCCGCCGCGCCGGGCGCGCTGGGGCGGGAAGCCTTCGACCTCGCCGATCCGCTCCTGCGGGCCAGCGGAGAGCACGCGGCCCGCGCGCTGTTGCGCGAGCGGCGGCTCGCGACGGTGACGGATCCGGCCGAGCGCGCCGTGCTGCACGCCGCCATCCGCGAGCTGCACGAGCGCGAGCTCGGCAAGCCGGAGCTCGCGCTCGCCGCCGCCTCCCGCGCGCTGGCGGAGGGCGGGCCGGTCGCCGCCGCCGCCGAGCCCGAGCTCCGGCGCCTGGCGCAGCTCATCGGGCGGCCGGACTGCCTGTCCCAGGCGTACGAGGCGGCGGCCGGTTTCGCCCGCGGCGAGCTCGAGCTCGCGCTCCGGCGGCGCGCCGCGCAGGCGCGGGAGGGCGAGCCGGGCGACGCCGCCGGGGCGGTGGCGGCCTGGCAGCGCGTGCGCGAGGCGGCGCCGGACGACCCGGACGCGCTCGCCGCGCTGCAGCGCCTCTTCGTCCGGATGGGCGACGCGCGCCAGCTGGCGGAGGTGGCGCTCCGGCGCATCGCCGCAGCCAGCGGCTCCGGCCGCGCCGCGCTGCTCGTCGAGCTCTCCGAGCAGCAGGCGTCGCTCGGTCAGGTGGAGAGCGCCACCGCCACCGCCGAGGACGCGTTCGCCGCCGATCCGGCCTGCGACGCGGCCCTCGAGCTCCTCTCGCGCCTCCACCGCGGCGCCGGGCGCCGCGAGTCGGTGGCGCGGGTGCTCGCCGCGCAGGCCGGCCGCGCGCACGGCGACGCCGCCCGGCGCCTCGACCTCCTCGCCGAGCGCGCGCTCCTCCTGGAGGAAGATCGGGACGGACGGCCCGCGCTGGAGGCGTGGGCGGAGATCCTGGCCGAGAGCCGGCAGGAGCCGCGCGCGGTGACCGGGCTCGATCGCCTGCTCGCGCGCCCCGAGACGCGCGACGCGGCCGGGCGCATCCTGGAGGACGTCCACCGGGCCCGCGGTGACGCGCGGCGGCTGGTGGCGCTCCTCGAGGCGCGCCTCGACACGGCCGACCGCGCCGAGCGCGCGCCGCTCCTGGCCGAGGTGGCCGCCCTGCACGATCGGCTGGGCGACCGCGGGCGGGCCTTCCTCGTCCGCGCTCGCGCCGTGGTCGAGGTGGTGGCGCCGGGCGAGGACGACCCGGCGCTACGGGCCGACCTCGAGCGCCTGGCCGCCGCCGCGGGCGCCTTCGCCGAGCTGGCGGAGACCTACGAGCAGGCGCTCGCGCGTGGCCTGCCCCCCTCGGCCCGCGTCGAGGTGCTGCGGCGACTGGCGGGCCTCTACGCCGATCGCCTCGCCCGGCCCGACCTGGCGGCGCGCGCGCTGGAAGCGCTCGCCGCCGAGACGTCCGACCCGGAGCCCCTGGGCGCGCTGGTGCGGCTCCACCGCGCCCGCGGCGCCTGGCGCGAGCTCGCGAATGCGCTGCACCGTCAGTCCGAGCGCTCCTCCTCGCCCGAGGCGAGGAAGGAGCTCCTCTTCGAGGTGGCGCAGGTCATGGAAGATCACCTCGCCGACCAGGAAGGCGCCATGGACGCGTACCGGCAGATCCTCACCATCGATCCGGAGGACCCGAACGCACTGCGACTGCTGGGGAAGGTCCTCGGCGGCGCCGAGCGCTGGGAAGAGCTCGTCGAGGTGCTCGGGCGCGAGGTGGTCGCCGCCGAGAAGCGCCCGAACCTCGTGGCCGAGGCGGCCGAGCTGCGCTTCCGGCTGGGGCGCATCCGGCAGCAGCGCCTCGCGGACGTGCCGGGCGC
The DNA here is from genome assembly GCA_035636195.1 of Anaeromyxobacteraceae bacterium. Classification (GTDB taxonomy): domain Bacteria; phylum Myxococcota; class Myxococcia; order Myxococcales; family Anaeromyxobacteraceae; genus Anaeromyxobacter_A. The sequence continues at coordinate 18,717 of DASPZP010000043.1, read as the reverse complement.
GCTGCAGTGCTACCAGAGCGTGCTCGACAAGGTGCCGCGCCACCCGGCGGCGCTGGCGGCTCTGGAGGAGCTGGCGCGGACCGGGGGCACCGGCGCGGTCGAGGCGGCCACTCTCCTCGAGCCCATCTACGAGCACGAGGGCGAGCACCAGAAGCTCGTCGAGGCGCTCACGGCGCGGGCCAAGGCGGCGCCGGATGCCCGCAGCCGCGGGCCGCTCCTGCGCCGCGCGGCCGAGGTGCAGGCCGGGCCGCTCCGGAACCCGGAGCTCGCCTTCCTCACCGCCGCCCGCGCCGTGCGCGAGGATCCCGACGCGGCCGAGTCGCTGGCGCTGGCGGGCCGGCTCGCCGAGGCGAACGGCCTCACCGACGAGCTGGCCGCGCTCATCGCCGAGGTGGCCGACCGGGCGCAGGACGCGCCGGCCCGCGCCGAGCTCCGGCGGCGGGTGGCGCACCTCACCGCGAGGGGCGGCGATCCGCGCGCCTCGGCCGAGGCCTGGTCGCGGCTCCTCGAGCTGGCGCCCGACGATGCTGAGGCGCTCTCCGGCCTGGCGGCGGCGCACCGGACGGCAGGCAACGCCGAGGCGCTGGGGCAGGTGCTCCGGCGCCGAGTGGCGGTCGAGGAGGATCCGGCCGCGCGGCCGGCGCTCCTGGCCGAGCTGGCCGGGGTGCAGGAGCAGCAGAAGGACCTCCCCGGTGCCATCGCCACCTTGCGCCGGCTGCTCGAGCTCGAGCCCGGCCGCCGCGAGGCGCTCGGGCGGCTCGACCGCCTGTGCGTCGCGACCGAGAAGTGGGTGGAGCTGGCTGACGTGCTCGCCCGCGAGGTGGCGGCGGCGCAGGCCGCCGGCGACGCCGCCGGCGCGCTCGGGTTCCGGCAGCGGCTGGCCGAGCTCAAGGAGACGAGGCTCCTCGACAAGGACGGCGCGCTCGCGCTGTATGAGGAGGTGCTCGCGGCCAGGCCCGATCACCCCGGGGCGCTGGAGCGGCTGGAGGGCCTGCTCGCGAAGGATCCCGCCAGCGTCCGGGCGGCGGCGGCGCTGGAGCGCGCCTACGCGGCCACCGGCGCCTGGGCCCGTTACGCAGCGGTGCTCGAGATGCGCGCCGGAGAGCGCCCGGATCCGGTCGAGCGCAAGGCGCTCTTCCTCGAGCTGGCCGAGGTGCGCGAACGGCGCCTCCAGAACCCGGAGCTCGCCTTCGTCGCGCTCTGCCGCGCCTTCCGGGAGGATCCAGCCGACCCGGCGCTGCGCGCGGAGGTCTCGCGCCTGGCGCTCGCCACCGAGCACGCCGAGGAGCTGGCGGCCGTCTTCGAGGACGAGTTCGCGCGGGTGCCGCCGGGGGCCGACGCCGAGGTGGCGCTCACGCTGGGCACCCTGTACGAGGAGCGCCTCGCCGCGCCGGAGGCGGCCGCCCGCTGGTACGAGGAGGCGCGCCGGCGCGACCCGGCGGGCGCGCCGCGCGCGCTGGCCGGCCTCGATCGCATCTACCGCGCGACGGCGCAGCACGCGCCGCTCGCCGACGTGCTGGAGGCCGAGGCCGGGCAGGCGGCGCCGGGCGACCGCGCCGCCCTCCTGTTCCGCCTCGGACAGCTGTGCGAGGAGGAGCTCTCGGATGGGGACCGCGCGGTGCGCGCCTACGAGGCGCTCCTGGAGCTGGACCCGCGCCACTCCGCGGCGCTGCGCGCGCTCGACGGGCTCTACGAGGCCGACGGGCGGCTGGAGGCCCTGGCGGAGAACCTCGCCGCCCAGCGCGACCTGGTGACGGACGCGGGCGCCCACGGGCGGCTCACCGCGCGGCTGGCGGCGGTCGTGCAGCAGCTCGGCCGCGACGAGGAGGCGGTGGCGCTCTGGCGCGAGGCGCTCGGGCACGATCCGCGCCACGAGGCGGCGCTGGCAGCGCTGGAGGTGCTGCTCGAGAAGCTCCAGCGCTGGCCCGAGCTGGGCGAGCTCCTGCGGGCTCGGCTCGCGATCACCGCCGACCGCCGCGAGGCCACCCGCCTGCACGAGAAGCTGGGCGCGCTGCTCGCGACCAAGCTCGGCGACCCCGCCCTGGCGGTCACCTCCTACCAGGCGCTGCTCGATGCCGATCCGCGCCACCGCGGGGCGCTGGAGGCGCTGCGCGGCCTGTTCGCCGCGCAGTCGGACCTGGAGGGCCTGGCCGGGGTCTTCCGGCGGCTCGTGCCGCTGCAGGAGGACGCCGCCGGCGTGAAGGCGACCCGGCTCGCGCTCGCCGACGTGCTCTTGCGGGCCGGCAAGAAGGGCGAGGCCGCCGAGCAGGGCCGGCGCGCCCTCGAGCTCGAGCCGCACGTCGAGGGCGAGCTCGCCCGGATGGCGGGCATCTTCGAGGCGGCCGGCTCCGCTCAGGACCGGGTCAAGGCCATCGAGACGCGCGCAGCGTTGCTCGCGTCGGCCGGTCGGAGCGAGGAGGCGGTCGAGGCATGGATCGCTGCCGCCGACGCCTGGGAGCGCCCGCTCGGGAAGCCCGACGCCGCCGCCGCGGCGCTGGAGAAGGTGCTGGAGGCCGTGCCGGATCGCAAGGACGCCTGGGTCCGGCTCAGGGAGCTCTATGCCCGCGCGGGCGACTGGCGCGCCTGGGTGCGCGTCTCCGACCTCTTCACGACGCACCTCGTCGACCCCGCCGAGCGCCTGACCGTCCTGAAGGAGGTAGGTGAGGTCCACGAGAAGCGGCTCGGCCAGAAGGAGATGGCCTTCATCACCTGGTGCCGCGCCTTCTCCGAGGCCCCCGCCGACCCGGCCGTGCAAGCCGCGGTACAAAGGCTCGCCGCCGACGCGCAGGCGTGGGACGAGCTCGCCGCCGTGTACGAGCAGGTCTCGGAGGACGCGAGGGGGCTCGCCAAGGCGCGGCTGCTGCTCGAGCTCGGCCGGGTGAAGGACCTGCGCCTCGATGACGCCGACGGGGCCGAGGCGGCCTTCCGCCGCGCGCTGGAGGTCGACCCGGCCAGCCCGGAGGCGCTCGACGCGCTGACGGAGCTCTTCACCCGACGTGGAAGGGTCCGCGACCTCGTCATCGCGCTCGAGCAGAAGCTCGAGGCGGCGGCGGGGCTGGAGGAGAAGAAGGCCACCCTGCTGGAGATGGCGCGCATCTATGACGGCCAGCTCCAGGACCGCGAGGAGGCGATCTCGGCCCTGAAGCGGGTGCTCGAGCTCGACGGCGCGGACGCCACCGCGCTCGCGGCCATCGCGGCGCTCTACCGGCGCGAGCAGCGCTTCGCCGATCTGGCCGGCATCCTGGCGCGGGCCCGCGACCTCGCCCAGGACGGCGCAGCGCGCGTCGCCTACCAGCTCCAGATCGCCGCGCTGCACGAGAACGAGCTCGCCGACGACGAGGCGGCGGTGGAGGCCTACCGGGCGGCGCTCGGCCTCGACGACACGAACCGCGACGCGCTCTCCGGCCTGGAGCGCCTCTACACCAAGCTCGACCGCTTCGCCGAGCTGAACCGCGTCTACGAGCGGCAGGCCGAGCTCGCCACCGAGCCGCGCGAGAAGGTGCGCATCCTCGGGAAGAGCGCCGCCATCTGGCAGGAGAAGCTCTCCGACCCGGCCCGCGCCATCGAGAAGAACGAGGCGGTGCTGTCGCTCGATGGGCAGAACCTCGCCGCGGCGCGCAACCTCGAGACGCTCTACCGCCGCGAGGGCGCCTGGGAGAAGCTCATCGCGGTGCTGCAGCACCACGCGAGCCTGACCCAGGACCGGCGCGAGCTCGTCTCGCTCACCGTGCAGGTGGGCGACGTCTGGTCGAAGGAGCTGGGCCGCGCCGACCGCGCCGAGGCCATGTACGCGGGCGCGCTCCAGCAGGACCCCGACTCGCGCGAGGCGATCTCGGCGCTGGCGCGGCTGTACGAGAAGAGCGGCAACTGGAACCTGGCGGTCGAGATGCTGCAGCGCGAGGTGAAGCTCGCCCAGGGCGGCGAGGCGGTGGTCGACCTCCAGTCGCGCATCGGCCGCATCCAGGAGGAGATGCTGCAGGACCGCGGGGGGGCGAAGCTCGCCTTCGCGCGCGCGCTCGACGCGGACGCCGGGCACCTGCCCAGCCTGCGCGCGCTGCGCGCCATCGCCGAGGCGGAGCGCGATCGCGACGCCTACCTGCGCTACCTGCTCGCCGAGGCGCGCTACGTCGAGGGCGACGACGAGAAGGCGACCTTGCTCCACCAGGCGGGCCGCATCCATCAGGAGGAGCGGGACGACCCCGACGGCGCCGCCCGCCTCTACGAGGAGGCGCTGCGCAAGGTGGCCGACTTCCTCCCCGCCGCCCGGCCGCTCGCGGACCTGTACGTCGCGCGGGCCGACTGGGCGCGCGCCGACGCCGTGCTCGAGGTGGTGGTGAAGCGGCTGGAGCAGGAGGGCGAGGCGAAGGAGCTCTGCCGCCAGTCCTACCGCCTCGGCTACGTGGCGGAGAAGCTCGGGCGGCGCGAGCAGGCGCTGCAGAGCTACCGCCGCGCCTACGAGCTCGACGCCACCTACCTGCCCGCGCTGGAGGGCCTGGGCCACCTGCTCGTGCAGGACGGCGCGTGGGAGGAGGCGCTCAAGATCTTCCAGGCCATCCTCATCCACCACCGCGACGGGCTGACCGACCTGGAGGTGGTCGAGACCTACTGGCAGATCGGCGAGCTCCAGGGGCGGCTCGGCCAGGGCGACCGCGCCGGCAAGAGCCTGGAGAAGGCGCTCGAGATCGACGCCGGGCACGAGCCCTCGCGGCGCGCGCTGGTGGCGCTCCTCGAGGCGGCGGGTGACTGGGAGCGCTCGGTCGACCACCGCCAGAAGCTGGCGGCCGCGCAGGAGGGCGCGGCGAAGCTCGAGACGCTCATGGCCATCGGCGCCACCAGCCGCGACAAGCTCCAGGATCCGTACCAGGCCATCGACGCCTTCACCGCCGCCGCGCGGCTCGACCCCGGCAACGTGCAGGTGACGGAGGCCCTGCTCGGGCTCTACCGCGACACGCGCCAGGGGCAGAAGGCGGCCGACGTGCTGGCGCGGCTGCTCGAGACGCCGGAGGCGAAGGCCGACCCGCAGCGAGCCGCCCGGCTGCACCACGCGCTGGCCGTGACGCTGCGCGACGAGCTGAAGGACGAGGCGGGCGCCGCGCGTGAGCTGGACGCGGCGCTCGACGCCGACCCGCGCCAGGTGCAGGCGTTCGCGGATCTGGAGGCGCTCCTCACCGCGGCCCAGCGCTGGCGCGAGCTGGAGCAGGCCTACGTGCGGATGATCCAGCGCCTGTCGCGCGGACCCGAGGCGGCGGCGGCGCGGGTGGCGCTCTGGAAGACACTCGCCGAGCTGTACCGGCGCGTCCTCTCCGACCCGGAGAACGCGCGCATGGCGTACGAGGTGGTGGTCAAGGCCGATCCGAACGACACGGCGGCGCTGCAGGCGCTGGCGGAGCTGTCGGCGCACGCCGGCGGCCACGGCCAGGACGCCATCGATGCGCAGCGGCGGCTGCTCGCGCTCGGCACGGCCCCGCAGCGGGCGGTCTCGGCGATGATCGGGCTCCACGCCGAGGCGAAGGACTACGACCAGACCTACACCGCCGCGCAGGTGCTCGCCTTCCTGCTCGACGGCGCCAGCGCGGAGGAGGGGCAGGTGGTGACGCGCCTCCGCCGCTTCGCGCGCGAGGCCGCCAGCGGCTCGCTCGACGCGGCTCGCTGGGAGCAGCTCCTGCACGAGCGCGCCCAGGGGCCGCTCCCGGCCATCCTGACGCTGCTCGTGCGCGAGGCGGCCGAGATCTTCGTGCAGCAGCCGAAGGAGCTCGGGCTCCAGCCGAAGAAGGACGAGCTCGACGTGGCGGGCTCGATGCTCTTCTTCGTCAACATGTACAAGTACGTCGCCCGGACGCTCGGGCTGCCCTCGCCGCGGCTCTTCCGGCCAGGCGAGCCCGGCGCGCGGCTGCAGCTCTTGCCGCTGGCGCCGCCGGCGCTGGTCGCGGGGGAGGAGCTGTTCCAGGAGCGGCCGAAGAAGGAGCTCTGGTTCACCATCGGCAAGGCCATGGCGTTCCTCCGCCCGGAGCTGACGCTCGCCCGCCTCATGCCGCACGACCAGCTCGACGCGGTCTTCCAGGCGGCCGCCAGCCTCGGCACCTCCCGCTTCGTGGTGACGGCCGATCAGCACCTCGTCGAGAAGCTCAAGCGGCGGCTGGAGAAGGTCCTCCCCGATCAGGCCCGCACCCAGAAGCTGAAGCTCCTCGCGCGCGCCTACTGCGACGTGCAGCACCCGGGCGACGTCCGGGCGTACATGGACGCCGCCGAGCTCACCTCCAACCGGGTCGGAGCGCTGCTGGCAGGCGATCTCGACGTGGTGCGCCGGATGGTGGTCGCGGAGAAAGCGGCCGTGTCGAAGCTCAAGGACGAGACGCGCCTGCGCGACCTCGTCCTCTTCTGCACCTCCGAAGCTTACGGCGCGCTCCGGCGCGACCTGGGCCTCTCGGTGGTGGTCCCGGCGGCCGCGGGGTAGGGCGAGCTCCCCACCCCGATCCTTGACCCTCCGCCCTCACACCCCTACGATTGATTGGATTTTCGGTCGTTTACCGCCGTGAGACCCCCATGAAATTCGCCTGCGATAGTTGCGGCTCGCAGTACATGATCTCGGACGACAAGGTCGGTCCGAACGGGGTCAAGGTCCGTTGCAAGAAGTGCAGCAACGTCGTCTCGGTGAAGCGCGCGCCGGCGGCACCGCCGGAGGCGTCTCCCGCCCCCGCTGGGCCGACGCACGGCGGCGGTGAGCCGTCGCTCGAGCACGAGCTGGGCCACGCCTTCGACAGCGCGTTCGGCGGCGGCCCCGGCCAGGCCGAGGCCGCGCGGCCGGCAGCCGGCGATGAGGTCTCGAGCGCGGATCCCGGGCAGGACTGGTACGTCGCCATCGACGACAACCAGGTGGGCCCGCTCCCCGCGACCGGGGTGAAGGCGCGCTGGGAGTCGGGAGAGATCGGCCCCGACACGCTGGCCTGGCGCCCGGGGATGTCGGACTGGGTTCCCCTCTCCACCATCGCGCCCATGGCGCAGTACCTGGCGCCGGTGCCGCGCGGCGGCGCGACCGCGGCGACCCGGGCCGCCCCCGCCGCCGCGACCCCGTCCGCGAGCGCGCAGCGCGCGGAGCCCATCCGCACAGCGCCAGCCGCCAACACCGCCGTCTCGGCCCCTCTCACGGCGACGCCGGCGAGCTCGGCGCCGGCCGCGAATGGCCAGCTCGGCGGGCAGGGCGCGTGGAAGCCGAACGCCGGCAGCGCGCTCGCGGCGCTCGCGAGCGAGGAGCTCTCCTCGCTCGAGAAGCCGGCCAAAGCGGGGCGGCTCGAGTCGACGGTGAGGAGCGGCTCGCTCGTCGACCGGATGCAGTTGCCGGACGGCGGCGTCGATCCGACCAATCTCCTGCCGCTCCCGATCAAGGGGCTCGACCAGACCACCGAGGCGCGGCTCGAGCGGCGGTCCTCGAGCGCCGGCGACCGGACCGAGATCCGCCAGATCAAGCGCTCCGCCATGCGCAGTGTGTTCGCGGTGGGCATCGGCATGGCGCTGCTGTTCGGGGTGGCGGTGGCGGCCATCACCTACTTCATGCGGCCGAGTCCGGCCCGGGTGGCGCAGGCTCCGGCGACGCCGGCGGTCGCCGCACCCGTGGCGCCGTCTGCCGCGCCGACGCCCCCGCCCGCGACGGCTGCACCGGTTCCCGCCCCCGCTCCGGCCATGGCTGCCGTTCCCGCCCCCGCCGCGGAGCCAGCGCCGGCTCCGGCGATCGCGCAGGCCACGCCGCCGCCCGCCGCGCCCGAGCCGGTGCGGGCTGCCCCAGCACCTGCCCCGGCGCGTGAGCCGCCCGCGAAGACGGCTACGCGCTCTCGCCGGCGCGACGCCGCCGAGCCTCCGGCGCGCCCGGCGCGGCGAGCGCCGCAGCGCACGGCCGCTGTCGAGCCGCCCGCCCCCACGCCGGCCGAGCAGCCGGCGCCGCGCCGCAAGCCGGCAGGCGATCCGCTGCTCGACGTGGCCGGCGACGATGAGCTCGAGAAGGAGCTCGGTGGCGGGAAGAACGCCAAACGGAGCGTCTACGTCCCACCGGCCATCGGGAGCGACCTGCCGGAGAACGTGTCACAGTCCCAGATCCAGGAGGCGGTGGCCGGCCAGCGGAACGCGCTCTTCCGCTGCATCGAGCAGCAGCGCGGCGCCGACCCGGGTGCGCACGGGACGCTGCGGATGCGCTGGATCATCGCCGGCGACGGCTCGGCGCGCGAGGTGCGTGCGCTCAACGACGAGTTCTCCCGCCAGCCGGTGGTGCCGTGCATCACCGGCGTGGTGAAGGGGATCCGTTTCCCGCGCTCCCGCACGAGCGGCCAGGAAGTGGTCTTCCCGTTCAAGTTCTGATGCGCCGACCGGGGTCCTGACGCAGCCACCCACGCCTCCCCGGCCCGGGTGACCGCCAGCCCGGCGGCCCACGGCCTCCCTGCAACCCCCCGCGATCCAGCCTTGACCTGCCGGGACGCCGCGAGCAAATCTCTGCTCGCACCGGCACCACCTCGGGGGGAGCGTTGGCGTACGAGTTCGACAGCGCGGGGCCGGGGAGCGCCTATCGCCGCGTCGAGGCGATGAGCCTCGGCGACCTCGAGGCGATCCGCCTCATCCTGCGCGGCTCGTCGGTCATCGACTGGCGCCGACTCCACTTCGCCGACGCGGCGGCGGTGGACCACTTCCTCGCCCTGAACCTGTTCGATCTCTCGGATCAACGCGACGAGCGTCGGCTGCGGGCGGTGGCGGGACAGGCGGTCGAGTACCTGCGCAAGGCGTTCGGGTACCGGGTGGCCGAGGCGGTGGCGCAACCGGACGACTTGCGGGAGCTGTTCCTCATCGCGAGCGGCTCGATCGAGCCCCGCAAGTACCGCCGCATCGCCTGCGTGGTGCTGAAGTGCATGCAGGTCGTGCATCACCTCGAGGCGCGCGAGCTCCTCTTCCGGACGCCCATCCGCGAGGCCGACCTGGCCGAGCGGGTCGATCGGCGCGTCATGCGCGAGGCGCGCCGGATGCAACAGCTGGCGCTGCCGGTGGTCGAGTTCGTCGGCAACGTGAAGGCGCGCAGCTCGCTCGTCACGAAGCTCCTCGCCAAGCGCGAGACGGTGGCGGCCCAGATCTTCGACCGCGTCCGTTACCGCATCGTGACCGAGCGGCAGGAGCAGATCCCCTCCATCTTGCACCACCTCACCATGTCGCTCTTTCCCTTCAACTACGTGGTGCCGGGGCAGAGCCACAACTCGCTCGTCCGCTTCCGCGAGATCCTGGCCCGCCACCCCGCGGCCGCCGGCTTCGCCAGCGAGCTGCAGGCACCGCTCGACATCGAGGGGAAGGACGAGCGGCCGAAGAACGTCTTCAGCGCCAGGGGCTACCGCGTGCTGAACTTCGTGGTGGACCTGCCGGTGCGGGTCGACGAGCTCTTGCCGGCCGACGGCCCGCTCGCTGACGATCTGGGCCGGGTGGTCTTCTCGCTGGTCGAGTTCCAGATGATCGACGCCGCCACCGCCCGGCGCAACGAGGAGGGCGAGTCCAGCCACGAGCGCTACAAGCGGCGGCAGAGCAAGAACGTCCTGCGCCGGCTGTCCCGCGGGCTGGTCGTGCCGAAAGGGCGGAAACGCGGGAAGGGGTAGCGCATGCGCGAGACCACGAAGGAGAGCCCCGTCGACCGGGGCGAGGTCACGGTGCCGGGCCGCTGCCAGCTGTGCGGGGAGCTGGGCGAGGTCCTCGCGATACCGGGCGCGCCGCAGCCGAACCAGTTCTGCGCCCGGTGCGCCATCGAGTGGGCCGAGGCGCCGGCCGACGACGAAGGCGAGCGGTAGGGGCTGACCGCCCTCAGCGCGTGGCGACCGGCGGGGCCAGCGCCTTCAGGAACCGCGACGTCCAGCGCTTCCCGGCGAGCTGCGACATCCCGAGCTCCTCGGCGGCGCGGCGGGTGGCGGCCTGCTCGTCCTTCACGAGCACCCGGCGCTCGCCGGTGCGGAGGACGCGCAGCTCGCCCACGTAGACGATGCGGTCCTCCGGGCGCAGGTCGAGGCGCGCCGGGAGCTCCCACTTCACGCCGCCCGCGTCGGTCACGTACATGACGCCGCGCAGGTAGAGGGTGGGGGCGCGGTCCACCTCGATGAAGAACGGGCCCTCCATCGGGATCCAGGCCGCGTCGTAGGTCGCGAGCGGCGACCCGTACGACTCCTGGTCCCACCGCTGCGACAGGTCGCGGGTGAAGAGCGCGGCGACGTTCCCTTCCTGCTCGCCGACGAAGATGACCTTGCCGGGCGGCTCGTACCGCCCGTTCACCCAGGTCCCGCTCCGCTGCGGCGCGTTTCCCCGCTGCTGGATGGGTGGCACGGAGACGAAGGAGCCGACGAGCACCACCTTGTCGGGCGCGACCGGCGCGCCCGGCTGGAGGCTTCGCCAGGAGGGGCGCCAGCACCCGCCGAGGGCGAGCGCGCCGGCCAGCGCGCAGACGGCGGCCGCGCGGCGGATCACGGCGAGCCTCGCAGGAAGCGCTCCCAGCCCGTGCCCGCCACGGCGTCGCGCAGGAGCTCCTCGCGCCCAGGGCGCGAGGAGCCTGGCAGCATCGTCATCTTGTAGGACCCCCCGAACGTGCCGCGCTGCTCGACGCGGAGGACGCCCATGTCGTAGATGCCGGGCCGCGTGATGGTGAAGCGGCTCGACACCCGCGCGTCCTCCCCCACGTGGAGCTGGGCGGCGTTGCCCCAGCCCCGGCCGGTGAAGAGGACGAGCTCGTAGACGCCGGGCGGGAGCTGCATCAGGTAGTGGCCGTCCTTCATCTCGCGGCGGCCGAAGACGCGGAAGAGCGTCTCCTCGGTGGCCCCGGCCAGCTCGATCGGCTCCCCGGGCCCGACCCGGCGGAGCCAGATGCCGTCGAGGGACCCGACGCCGAAGAACCCGCCGTCCACCTCGAGCGAGCCGAACACGAGCGAGCGCCCGGGCAGGACCGGCTCGTCGGCGCGCAGCGACTTGAACGCCCAGACCGGGTCGGAGAGGCGGAAGAAGCAGCCGCTCGTGGAGAGCGCCAGGGCGACGAGGAGGGCGCGCATCACAGGAGGCTCCCGACGAGGAAGAGCGGTGAGAGGTCGACGGTGATCGACAGCTCGCGGCCGTCGGGGCCGAACGCGGCGCGGCCGCCGAGCCCGAAGGCGGGGTTACCGGCGCGGAGCGCCAGCCAGGGCACGAGGCCACTCCGGCCGCCGAAGCGCACCTCGCCGCCCGCGGTGGCCTCCAGCCAGCCGAACGGCGCGTAGCCGCCCCCCAGGCCGATGGCGCGGGTGGCGGCGACCGGCGGCCCGACGACGCCCGAGACCTCCCGGTTCGCGTCGGCGAACGAGGCGACCAGGAGCAGGTTACGCCCCTGCCCGAGCGGGGAGGACAGGCCGCCCACCAGCTCGAGCCGCCACCCTCCCACGGTGGCGCCGTTCTCGCCCTCGCCAAAGGCCCAGCCGCCCCGCAGGCCGGCCAACATCTCGAGCGCGCCCCGGCTGCCGGCGCCCTCGTAGTCGGCGCCAGGTCGCGCCACGCCCGGGACGACTGGCTGGCGGTTCCCGGGGCCGAGGCCGGCGCAGCGATCCACGACCGCGAGCTGCGAGCCGGCGTTGGCGCCGAGCTCGCTCTCGACATCCTGCATGGCGAGCTCCAGCTGACCCGCGCACGTGGTCTGCCCGGGCCGGGCGTCCACCTCGTGTGGGGCGAGCAGCTCCGACTTGCCGCCCACCTCCAGCCACTCGATGCGCCACACGCCCGCCGTGGCGCTCGCGTGAAAGGAACCGTCGTCTCCGACCGGCGCCACCAGGACGTCCCAGCCGCGGCGGAGGCCGATGGCGAGCCGCGCGCCGTGGAGCGCCCGGCGCAGGTCGCGAGGCGCGAGCAGCCGGCCCTTCTCCCGGAACATGAGGCGGCCCGTCACCGAGGCCGAGCGCGGCGGGCTCGGGTCCGGAGGCGGCGCGGGCGTGGCGGCGAGCGTCAGAGCGAGGATGGATGCGAGCACGGGTGCCCCCCTGTTCGCTCCTGGTTCTAGCAGCCTGGCGCTCGGTGCGGGAACGGGGCCGTGCTCGTACCTCAACCCACAGTGATGGGCCGCGCCGACACCCACCGTGATATCGCGTCAGCCGGCGGCGGCTGCGAACGACACCATGTCGGTGCCGTCGGTCCACTGGGCGTGATGGAGGAGCCGCGCCCCACGCCCGGCGGCGCGCACGGCGGCGTAGATGGGCGCGACCCCGCACAGCCGGCGCTGCGCGTCGTCCGCGACGGCGTCGCGGTGGAAGCCAGCAGGATCCGCCGCGCCCAGGAAGGCGAGCGTGCGGAGGTCGCGGGCGGCGAGAGCGGCCAGCTCTTCCGCCGTCGGCGCGCGCGGATCGCCGTAAAGCGGGCCGACGTGGGCGAGGTCGGCGCCCGCCACGTAGCAGACGCGGCGCCCCGCGACCGCGCGCGCCAGTGCGCCGAGGAAGCGCGCCGTGGCAGGAGCCGGATCGTCGAGTTGCGAGATGGAGGAGCACAGCACCGGCACCGCGCGGAACGGCCGATCGCCCATCACCCACCGCAGCCAGACCATCTGGAACTCGCAGGAGTGCTCGCCGGCGTGGACGAGCTCGTCCTCGAAGAGCTCGTCCTCGCCCAGCTCGGCGGCGAGCGCATCGGCCACCGCGCGGTCGGTCGGGACGGCGCCGAGCGGGGTGTCGTAGTCCTGGCGGGTGAGCGTGAAGAGGTGAGGCGGGGACGCGTGGGCGGTGCCGAAGACGACGAAGAGCTCGGCCTCCGAGCCCTCCAGCGCGCGGTAGGCGTGCGCGTAAGCGGCGCCACCGCGCCGGAAGTCGATGTGCGGCGCGACCAGGAGCCGGACACCCGCCCCGGCCCGCGAGGCCGGGTCGCGCGGCCCGGGCCCGTCGGGATCGGCGTAGAAGCCGGCCAGCATGCTGCGGAGCTCGTCCGGCTGCTCCGGGTAGGCGCCCCCGGCGCAGGCCGGCGGGCGCGCCGACGAGCGGAAGGCGGCGAGCGCGTCGGTCCGGCGGGCGGCGTACACCGGCCCGTGCACGAGTCCCACCTCGCGGGCTCGGACCGCCAGCCGCTCGACGTCGGCCAGCCGCACCCTTCCCAGCCCGGCCGCCTCCACCGCGCGCGCGACGTCCGCCAGGTCGCGCTCTCCGTCGAAGTGCGCCAGGACCCCGTAGGCGGCGGGCGAGACCACCGCTCCGTCCTCCAGCACGCCGTACGGATCGCGCAGGGCCACCGCCCGGCTGCCGTCCTCGAGCTGCACCGGCCTCGGCTCCAGCGTCACGAGCCGGGGCCGGCGGAGTTCATCGGCCATGGGTCACCGCTTGTTCTTCTTCCGGTTCTTCTTGCGCGACTGCCGCTCCTGCTTGCGCTTCTTCTTGCGCCGCTCGCGATCGGCGGCGCTCTCGGTGGAGGCGATGGGCTCGGGGGCGTAGCCCATCAGCCGGGCGCGGGCCATGGCGCCGGCGGGCATGCGCGGCTGAAAGCCCTTCGGCATGCCGGCCATCTGACCGGCGAGCTGGGAGGGGTCGATGCCGCCGCCCTGGAGCGCCCGCGTCACGTCGGCCGCGTCCGCGCCCAGCACGTCCTCCATGCCCTTGCCCTGGAGCTTCCGGAGCTGGAAGAGCTGCTTGATGCCAGGGAGGCGCGAGAGCAGTCCCGGCGCGTCGCCGATCTGCTTCATCACGCCGCGCATGGTGTTGTACTGCTTGAGGAGATCGCGCACCTCCTTGTCGCTCCGCCCGGAGCCTCTCGCGACGCGCTTCACCCGCCCCTCGTTGAGGAGGTCGGGCCGCACGCGCTCGGCCTTCGTCATCGAGTCGACCATGGCGACGATCTTCCCGAGCGCCGTCTCGTCGAACTGGAAGCCCTCGGGCAGCTCGCCGAAGAGGGGGAACTTCTCCATCAGCTCGCCGAGCGGCCCCATCTTCCGGACGAGCCGGATCTGGGAGACGAAGTCGTCGAGGGTGAAGTCGCCGGAGAGGAGCTTCTGCGCGTCCTCCTCCGCCTGCTTCTCGTCGACGTGCTGCTCGAAGTCCTTCATCAGCCCGACGATGTCGCCGAAGCCGAGGATGCGGCTCGCCAGGCCCTCCGGGCGGAACTCCTCGAGCCGATCGAGCGCCTCGCCCATGCCGAGGAACTTGATGGGCTTGCCCGTCACCTCCTTGATGGAGAGCGCCGCGCCGCCGCGAGCGTCGCCGTCGAGCTTCGTCAGGATGAAGCCGTCGAGCGCGAGCCGCCGGTCGAACTCGCTCGCGGTCTTGACCGCGTCCTGGCCGATCATGGCGTCGCAGACGAGCAGGATGTTGTCGGGCGCCACCGCCTGCTTGATGTCCTCGAGCTCCTTCATGAGGAGCTCGTCGATGGCGAGCCGGCCGGCGGTGTCATAGATGACGACGTCGATCTTCTCGTGCTGCGCCTGCTCCAGCGCGCGCCGGCACAGCTCCGGCGGCTGCAGCCCGGCCTGGTGGAAGACCGGGACGCCGAGCTGCTGGCCGAGCGTCCGGAGCTGATCGACGGCGGCCGGGCGGTAGATGTCGGCCGCCACGAGCAGCGGCTTCTTGCCCTCCGCGAGGAAGCGGTTGGCGAGCTTGCCGGCGGTGGTCGTCTTGCCGGACCCCTGCAGGCCCACCATCATGACGCCGCTCGTGCCGCGGGCCTTCACCTTGAGCGAGGTGTCGACCGGGCCCATCAAGGCCTCGAGCTCGTCGTGACAGATCTTGATGAAGTGGTCCTGTGGCGAGACCTTCACCAGCCCCTTCTTCGTCTCGACCTTGGTCTCGACGACCTCGCCGACGGCCTTCTCGCGGACGCGCGCCACGAACCGCTTCACCACGTCGAACGCGACGTCGGCCTCGAGCAGCGAGACGCGGATGTCCCGCAGGGCGTCGTCGATCACCTCGGCGGTGATCTCGGTTCGCCCCTTGAGCTTGTTGCGCGCCGCCTTGAAGCCCTTGGCTACCGTCTCGAGCATGCCGTCCCCGGTTCGAAAATCCCTTGTGGAGGGGCGGATATAACACGGCCGAGGCGCCTTTTCCGCCGCGTCCCGCGGTCGCCCGACCTGCATCCAGCGCCCCGCTCGGGCAAGCTCCGGCGCAGAGGGGGGCGAACGTGGAGTGGCGACCTGAATACGAGCTCGGCGTCGGGGCCATCGACGCGCAGCACCGGCGCCTGTTCGCCTCGGTCGGCGACCTGCTCGACGCCATCGCCCGTGGCGAGACCGGCGCGGTCGGTCCCATGCTGACGTTCCTGCGCCGCTACGTGCTCGAGCACTTCGCCGACGAGCAGGCGCTCATGTCCGCCACGGCCTACCCGCTCGCCGACGCCCACGCCGCCGAGCACGCGCGCTTCGCGGCGGAGCTGTTCGACGTGCAGGTCCGGTACGCGCGGGATCCCCGGAGCCCCTGGCTGGCGGCCAAGCTCGGGGTGGGGCTCGCCGACTGGCTGCGCGACCACGTGCTCGGCAGCGACGCCGCGCTCGGACGGCACCTGCGGGCGCGGACGTCGCTGCGGCAGTGAAGGACGGGACGTGAAGCCGGAGCGCTCGACGGGTCAGGCCGCTGCCCTCGCCATGGCGCGGCGGTAGGCGGCCACACCGGAGTGCGTCGGGTGCCCGGGCGCCGGATCGGTTGGCGGAGCGGTGCGGAGCGGACGCGGCAGGCATGCGGCGCGGTACCAGCGCACGGTCCCTCGCGGCACCGGGCCGGCCTCGCGGTTCGCCTGGCGCCCCTCGGCGGTGAGCGTGATCTTCTCGGCGTGCGCGGCCTCTGCTGGCGAGCCATCGGCGCGCGCGTGCCCGGCCGCGGCAAGGGCAGTCGGCGAGCTGATGGGGGCGAAGTCGAGCGTCACGTGGGTCGCGGCGCCGTGGCCGCGGAATCAAGCCTACACGCACGCGAGCGGTTCCGCATGCACGCCGAGGGCTTGCCCTCCCGGTCCCCCCTCTCGGGCGAGATCGGGGGACGACGCATCGAGGTGCCTCGTGCGCGCGGGCGCGTGGCCGTCTTCGCTCTGCGTTCATAGGATTGGCCAGGCGCATCGGTCGCCACAGGGCAGTTGCCGTGGGCATGTTGATACACAACGCCTGGGCCGCGTTCGCGAAGGACCGTGGCGAACCGCGAAGGTGGCCGCAGCGCGCTCTCGCGCTGGTGCGCTCGCGTTTCCTGGTGGCTGCGGCGCTCGCGTTGGGCGCCCTCGTCCTCACCCGGCTGTCCCTCGATCCGCTGGCGGGCGCCCACTTCGTGCCGTCGCTGGGCGCGGTGTGCCTGGCGGGGCTCTGGGGTGGGACCGCCCCTGGCCTGCTCGCGCTCGCGATCTGCGGGGTGGGCTACACGCTCGTCGCCGCCGCGGACGCCGCCGCAGCCGGCGTGGACCTCGCGCATCAGCTCACGCGGATGGGTATCTTTCTCGCGGTCGGCGCGGCCGAGGCGGTCGGCGCGGGCGCGCTGCGCCACGCCGTCGCCGCCAAGGACCTCGCCCGCGCTCGCTGGGAACAGCGGGAGCAGCGCCACCGACACGTGCGGCTGCGCTTGCGCGAGCAGCTCGACTCCCTGCGCTCGATCACGGGCTACCTCGCCGAGGGCCTCGCCGCGCTCGACCCGGAGGGTGGCCTCGTCTTCATGAACGCCGCGGGCACCCGGATGCTGGGGTGGGACGAGCGCGAGCTCGCCGGCCGGAAGTTCCACGAGCTCGTCCACCCGCATCATCGGAGCCGAGCTCCCGTCGAACGCGAGGAGTGCCAGCTCCTCGGCGCGCTCCAGCACGGCCGGCCGGTCCAGCGCCAGGACCAGTACTTCACGAGGAGCGATGGGACCGAGTTCCCGGTCTCGTACACCGCCTCGGCGATCCTCCGGCGCGGCCAGATTGTCGGCGCCGCGCTCACGTTCCAGGACTTCAGCGCGCACCTCCGGGCGGAGGAGCGCGAGCGATTCATCACCCGCGCGACCGAGGCGCTCACGGAGTCGATCGCCTGGGAGGCGACGCTGGAGCGGGTCGCGCAGCTCGCGGTGCCGGTCCTGGGCGACTGGTGCCTGGTGGCGCTCGACGATGAGCGTGGACTCCGCAGCGTCGCGATCGTGCACGCCGACCCGGCCAGGGCCGCCGCTGCCCGCGACTTCCTGGAGCGTTATCCGCTCGACCGCGAGGCCGCGCACGGCGTCGGCAGGATCGTGCGCACTGGCAAGCTCGAGATCGTCCCCGAGGTCGACATCGACGCGTTCGTCGTCGAGGGGGGCGGCAGCGCGAGCCTCCGCGGCGAGATCCTGCGCGACATCGGGCTCCGGTCCTACATGGGCGTCCCGCTCATCGCCCGCGGCCGTACGCTGGGTGCGATCGCATTCGCGATCTCCGAAGGTTCGCGCCGGTTCGGGAGCGCGGACGTGGAGCTCGCCGAGGAGCTCGCCGCGCGCTGTGCCCTCGCCATCGACAATGCCCGGCTGTACCGCGAGGCGCAGGAGGCGAGCCGGTCGCGCGAGGAGGTGCTGGCCGTCGTCTCCCACGATCTCCGCGCGCCGCTCGCCACGGTCAAGCTCGCGGCGGAGCTCGTCGCGCGCCTCGTCCCCGACGACGGCCCGCCCGAGCTGCGGCGCTCGGCCGACATGGTGCAGCGAGCGACGGGCCGCGCCGCGCAGCTCGTCGAAGACCTCGTCGATGCAGCCAGCCTCGAACGTGGCCGCCTCGCGCTCACGCTCGAACCCCACGACGTCTCGGCGCTGGCGCGGGAGGCTCTCGCCGGCGTGGAGCTGCTCGCGCAGAAGCGCCGCGTGTCCCTCTCGCTCGACGCGGCGCCCGACGCTGGCGCAGCGGTCTGTGATCGGCACCGCGTCCTGCAAGTCCTCGCGAACCTCCTCGGAAACGCGCTGAAGGTCACGCCGGGCGGCGGGGCCATCCGCCTCGGAGTCCGGCGGGCGGAGGGCGAAATCGTGTTCAGCGTCGCCGACACCGGTCCGGGCATCGCGCCGGAGGACCAGCCGCGCCTCTTCGACCGGTACTGGCGTGGAGCGAGCTCGGGGTACGAGGGCCTCGGGCTCGGACTCGCCATCGTGCGGGGCCTCATCGAGGCCCACGGAGGGCACATCGGCGTGCGCAGCGCGCCCGGCGAAGGCGCCACCTTCACCTTCACCCTCCGCGCGGGGCCGCTCGCCGCGGCCGGGTGACCGATGGCAGCGGTTTGGGGCCAAAGCGCTCCTCGGCCGCGCCCATCCATCGGGTGACTCCCAGTGAGTGGGCGACCGCGCCCTATCGTGGGCGTGGTCGCCCGCTGGCGAGGAGCCACCTTTCTCGGAGTGAACCCGCAGTATTCATGAGAGGTGGAAAGATGCTGTTGACCGAGCTGTTCCCCGCGCTGACCACCCAAGGCCACAAGTCGAAGAAGTCACGCTCGCGGAAGACCCGCAGCCGCTCCAGGTCGCGGTCGCGGAAGAAGAAGTAGGGACGAGGCGCCCGGTGGATCGTTCGGCCGCCGGGCGCTGATCCACATGAGCTCGCGCTTCGCGTTCGCTCGCCCGGCCGGAGCGGCGCCCGCATTTCCTCTGTTGTGCCGCAGCCTATGGCCGGACCTGCGCCCCTATGCGGTGGGGCTGGGCGCCGCGCTCGCCGCCAGCGCGGCCTCGCCCGCGCTCGAGGCCGCCGGCGTCTGGGTCTTCAAGCGGGTCATCGACGAGGTGCTGGTGCCGCACGCCCTGGCGCGCCTCCCGCCGCTCGCGGCGATGCTCGCCTTGCTCG
>DASPZP010000042.1:0-2164 GCA_035636195.1 Anaeromyxobacteraceae bacterium | reverse complement strand
ATGAGCACCGGCTCGGCGAGCCCACGCCGGCGTGCCTCCACCGCCGCGTCGAGCGCGCTCTCCGCCTCCGCGCCGGGCACCACCACCCGGCACGGCCCGAGCGCCACTGCCCGCTCGACGAGCTCACGCATGCTGCGGATGGGGGTCACCTGGCTCCTCCAAGGACCTGCGCTGCACGCTCGAGGCGGTGAGGCAGCCGGGCCTTATTACTGCCTCGGCGCGCTCGCCGCCAGATGAGGCGGCAGGCGCTCGAAGAGCGCGCGGCCTCGTGAGAAGGCCGCCCGGCGCGCCTCGAGCCCGGCCGGCCCATCCTCGGCCAGCGCCGCCTCGAAGGCTGCGGGCAGCACCGGGAGGACGGCCGAGACGAGGCCGAGCAGCACGACGCCTTGCAGCGACCTCTCGTCGGAGGGACGCAGGAGCCCCTCGGCGCGCACGCCCACCACGCGCGCCCCGCGCGCGCCGAGCCGTGCCGCCGCGTCGGTCGGGCGCGGATCAAGCCCGGCGCGCATGCGCCAGGTCGGCACCACCTCCTCGCACAGCGCCACGAAGGCGCCCGGCGCGAGGAGCGGGGCCGCGCGGAGCGCCTCCAGCTGCTCGAAGGCGAGGAGCACCCCCGCCGTCCCCACACCGATGATGGGCGCGCGCACCTCCTCACCGATCCGGACGTGCACCGCGATGGAGGCCCGCGGGAGCGCCGGCCCGGGCGCCTCCGAGAGCGCCACGTCGAGGCCGGCGATGAGCGCCGCGCGGGCGAGGAGGCGGGCCGTCGTGAGGACCGGCTGACCCCGCACGCCGACCAGCGCGACGTTCGCGAGGCCGCTCATGCGAGCTGCTCCTCGGTCGCGATGGCGCCCGCGCGGCAGACCTGCGCGCACAGCCCGCACCCGGCGCAGGCCCGCGGGTCGATCAGCATCGACGAGAAGCCGTCGGAGATGGCGGGGCAGCCCAGCCGAAGACAGGCACCGCAGCGGTTGCAGCGCTCGGGGGCGACCGCGCGCGCGGGACCGCTCCTCGAAGGCGGGGGGCAGGGACAGGGGACGAGGACCACCGCGGCGGCCGGGGCGGCGAGCTCCTCGCGGAGCGCGGCCTCACAGCCGGCGAGGTCGAACGGGTCGACCGTGCGCACCCGCCCCGCGCCGAGCGCCCGTGCCAGCGCGGCGAGATCGACCGCGGGCATGGCCCGGTCGAGCTCGCCGTCCTGCAGCACGACGAGCGTGCCGCGCCCCCCGGCAGAGGTCGCCTGCGCCAGCGCGAGCGCGCCGGAATGGAGGAAGGTGCGCTCCGAGACGACGGCGACGAGCCGCCCGTGCACCCGCGCCGCGAGCACCGCCTCGGCGCCGTGGAGGAGCGCCGGCGCGGCCCCGGGCGTGAGCGCCGAGTCCACCACCGCCTGCGGGGCGAACACGCCGAGAACGCCGCAGGCCACGTCGGCGGTGACCCCGACGTGGAGCCGCTTCAGCGCCTGGAAGAGCGCGCGGCCGGGACAGCCCGGGCACGCCTCGAGCGGCCGCGGCGCGAGCTCGGCCGGCGCGTCGTAGCTCCGCGCCGCGCCGCCCACCGCGCGCGCCAGCGCCGCCGGCAGGAGCTCACCGGCACCGGGGAGGAGGTCCTTGCCGCGGCAGCGGATCCCGGCCGCGCGGAGCTCCGACTCGAGCACCGGCTCGCCCTCCTCCACCACCACCAGCTCCTGCACGGAGGCCGCGAAGGCGCGGGCGAGCTTGGTCGGCAGCGGGAACGAGAGCCCGAGCTTCAGCACCGACGCGTCGGGCAGGACCTCGCGCACGAGGTGGTAAGCCGCCCCGCCGACCACGACCCCGAGGGCGCGCCCGCGGGGCTCGGCCGAGTTGAGCGGGCTATCCACGCCTTCGGCCGCGAGCTGGGCGAGCCGCTCCTCGAGCCGGCCGCGCAGGCGAGCGCCGTGCTCGGGGACGAGGACGCGGCTGGCGCGGTCGCGGCGGAGCCCGGCCGCCACCGGCGCGGCGCGGTCCCCGAGCTCCACCGGGCGCGCCTCGAGGACGAGGCGCGCGGTGAGGCGCAGGACGACCGGCGTCCCCCAGCGCTCGGAGAGGTCGAGCGCGGCCGCGAGGTGCGTGCGGCACTCGCGCGCGTCGGAGGGCTCCACCACCGGCAGGTCGAGCGCGCGCGCGAGGGAGCGCGCGTCGCC
>DASPZP010000041.1:0-2512 GCA_035636195.1 Anaeromyxobacteraceae bacterium | reverse complement strand
GGACTCGATGACGTCCGGGTAGAGCGTGCCCTGGACGAGGAACTGCGCCCGCGCGCCGTGGACGGCGAGGCGCTCCACCTCCTCGTCGAAGACCTCGATGAACTCGTTGCCGATGATCTTCCGCTTCCGCTCCGGGTCGGTCACCCCGGCCAGCTTGGCGAGGAAGCGGAAGCGCGCGTCGACCGTGACGAGCGGGAGGTGGAACATCCGTCCGAAGACCTCCTCCACCTGCGCGCGCTCGCCGGCGCGCAGGACGCCGTTGTCGACGAAGATGCAGCGCAGCCGGTCGCCGATGGCGCGGTGGACGAGCAGCGCCGCCACCGCCGAATCGACGCCGCCCGAGAGCGCGCAGATGACGTGGCCGTCCTTCACCTGGGCGCGGATCTGCTCGACCGCGATGTCGGCGTAGGCGCGCATCGACCAGGAGCCGGAGCAGCCGCAGACCTGGTAGGCGAAGTTGCGGAGCAGGTCCTTCCCCTGCGGCGTGTGGACCACCTCGGGGTGGAACTGCACGCCGTAGAAGTGGCGACGCCGGTCCTCGAACGCGGCCAGCGGCGCCGAGCCGGTCGAGGCGATGGGCTCGAAGCCGGGAGGCAGCTGCCCCACCCGATCCCCGTGGCTCATCCACACGTCGAGCTTGGCCGGGAGCCCCTGGAAGAGCGGCGAGCTCTGCTTCACGTCGATGGTGGCCGGGCCATACTCCCGGTGATCCGGCTGCTCCACCTTCCCGCCCAGCTCGTGGGCGAGGAGCTGCAGGCCGTAGCAGATGCCGAGCACCGGTACGCCCAGCTCGTAGACGATCCGGTCGGCGCGCGGGCTGCCCTCGGCGAGCACGCTGGCCGGCCCGCCTGACAGCACCACCCCCCGGGGCCGGAAGGCGCGGATCTGCGCGGCGGTGGCGGTGCAGGGGTGGATCTCGCAGTAGACGCCCAGCTCGCGGAGGCGGCGCGCGATGAGCTGGGTGTACTGCGAGCCGAAGTCGAGGACGAGGATCTTCTCTGAGTGAATGTCCATGTGCGGGATCAATCGATGCGGTAGTTCGGCGCTTCCTTCTCCACGATCACGTCGTGCACGTGGCTCTCGCGCAGCCCGGCGCTGGAGATGCGGATGAAGCGCGCCTTCTGGCGCAGCTCCGCGATGGTCTTGCAACCGGTGTAGCCCATCCCGCTCCGCAGCCCTCCGACCAGCTGGAAGACGTTCATCTGAACGCTGCCCTTGTACGGCACGCGCCCCTCGATGCCCTCCGGCACCAGCTTGTCGGCCTCCGCGACGTCGGCCTGGAAGTAGCGGTCCTTCGACCCCTCCTTCATGGCGCCGATCGAGCCCATCCCGCGATAGCTCTTGTAGCTGCGGCCCTGGTACAGGATGACGTCGCCCGGCGCCTCCTCGGTGCCGGCCAGGAGCGATCCCACCATCACGCTCGACGCGCCCGCGGCGAGCGCCTTCACGACGTCGCCCGAGTACTTCACGCCGCCGTCCGAGATGATCGGCACGCCGTGCTTCTCGGCGGCGCGGGCGCAGTCGTCGACGGCGGTGATCTGCGGCACCCCCACCCCGGAGACGACGCGGGTGGTGCAGATGGAGCCGGGGCCGATCCCCACCTTCACGGCGTCGACGCCGGCCCGGCAGAGCGCGTCGGCCGCCTCGGCGGTGGCCACGTTCCCCGCCACCAGCTCGATGGTCTTGAAGGTGCCCCGGGTGGCTCGCACCGCCTCCAGCACGCCCGCCGAGTGCCCGTGAGCGGTGTCGATGGCGATGACGTCGGCGCCCGCCTTGAGCAGGGCTGCGATCCGCGCCTCGCGGTCCGCGCCCACGCCCACCGCCGCGCCGCAGAGGAGCCGGCCCTTCCCGTCCTTGGCGGCGTTCGGGTGCTGCTGGACCTTCTCGATGTCCTTGATGGTGATGAGGCCCCGGAGCTCGAACGCCTCGTTCACCACGAGGAGCTTCTCGATCCGGTGCCGGTGCAGCAGGTCCTTCGCCTGCTCGATGGTGACCCCTTCACGCGCCGTGATGAGATCCTTCGTCATGACCTCCTCCACCCGCTGCTCGAGGTTCCGCTCGAAGCGCAGGTCGCGGTTGGTGAGGATGCCGACGAGCCGACCCTTCCTGGTGACGGGGATGCCGCTGATGCCGTTCTCGCGCATGAGCGCGACCGCCTGGGCGAGGCGGGCCTCGGGCTCGATGGTGATGGGATCGCCCACCACCGCCGACTCGAACTTCTTCACCTTCAGCACCTCGGCCGCCTGCCGCTCCACGCTGAGGTTCTTGTGGATGAAGCCGAGCCCGCCCACCGCGGCCATGGCGATGGCCATGCGCGCCTCGGTGACGGTGTCCATCGCCGCCGAGACGAGCGGGATGTTCAGCTGGAGGTTGCGGGTGAGCCGGGTGATCGTCTCGACCGTCTTCGGGAGGACGTCGCTCTCGCAGGGAACGAGGAGGACATCGTCGAAGGTGAGCGCCTCGCGCAGGTCGTCGCGGTTGAGCATGCGGTGCTATAGCGGACGTGGGCCGA
>DASPZP010000040.1:0-1711 GCA_035636195.1 Anaeromyxobacteraceae bacterium | reverse complement strand
AACCCTGTCCTCCTGCTCGTCCGACGAGCTCCTCTTCCTCCTGAACGCGCTCTTCCCGCTCGCGCTCATCGCGTGGCCCACCGTCCCGCACTTCGGCGGTGTGAAGCACTGGCTCGCCGCCATGCCCTTCCTGGCGCTGCTCGGCGCGCGCGCGCTCGTCTCCTGCGGCCGCGCGCTGTGGCCGGCGCGAGGGGGCGCGGTCACGGCGGCGCTCGCGCTCGTCGCGCTGGTGCCGGCGGGCTGGGCGGTCGCCCACGTCCACCCGTACGGCACGGCGGCCTACAACGAGCTCGCCGGCGGCGCGCCGGGGGCGGCGTCGCTCGGCATGCAGCGCCAGTACTGGGGCGACGCTGCGGTGGGAGCCCTCGACGAGCTGAACGCGCACGCCGCGCCGGGCGGTCGCGTGTGGTGGCAGGAGACCGCCTACCTCGCCGTGCGCGCCTGGCAGCGCGATGGCCGGCTCCGCCCGGACCTGCGCTGGGCGAACGGGCCGGAGGAGGCCGACGTGGTGCTGTGGCACTTCCACCAGGAGTTCCGGGACAAGGAGTTCCGCACCTGGAGCGCGCTCCGGCCGCCCGCCCCGGGCGCCGGCGCCTTCCCAGCGGCGCCGGCTCCCGTCGCGCTGGTGACGCTCGACGAGGTGCCGCTCGTCACGGTGTATGCGCGTCCGGGTGCGTGGCGGTGATCGCGGGCAGCGCGATGCGGATCACCGTGCCGCCGCTCATCGCCGGCTCGGCCGACAGGGTGCCTCCTTGCCGCTCGACGAGATCGCGCGCGGCGATGAGCGCATAGGCCCCCGGGCCCGGCGCGAGGCCGGACGGCAGCCAGGCCGCGAGGTGCCGGAGGCCAAGGTCTCCAGCGGAGGCGGCGTCGTCCTCCAGCTCGATGAGCACCTCGTCGCCCTGCTGGCCGGCGCGGACCCGCACCGCGCCGCGCCGCCGGCCGGAGGCCTCGACGGCCTGGGCGGCCCGGCGCAGCACGTTGAGGAGCGCCTCCGCCAGCGAGCCGGGGCTCGCCACGGCCGTCACGCCGGCGGGCACCTCGACGATCACCTGCACGTGGTTGGCGATCTCTGCCCGGCCCACCCGCAGGGCCATCGCGACCGCCTCCGCCACGTCGGTCGAGGACACCGCCGCCGGGTCGGAGCGGAAGATCGCGCGCAGGTCGCGCGCCAGCATGCGCAGCCGCTTCGCTCCCACCAGCGCCTCCCCGGCCGACTCCAGCGCCTGATCGAGCGAGGCGCGAGCGTCGCTCGCCGTGAACGGGATCGCCGGCGCGACCGTCGCCAGGGCGTCCTCGAGGCTGGTCAGCCCCGAGAGGATGATGGCGAGCGGGTTCGCGAGCTCGTGGGCGAGGCCGCCCGCGAGGCGGCCCATCTCCGACCAGCGCGCCTGCTCCGGCGTGCTGTCCGAGATCGCGCTCCCATCGCGGCGCGCCAGCGCGCGCACCACTGCGTCGTGGAGGTGGCCGGCCGCGAGCGGGAAGACGACCAGATCCGACGCGCCGTCCCGCAGCGCCCGCACGGCGGCGGGCAGGCCTGCCTCGTCGCTGGCGATGATGACCTGCAGCGCGGGGTGGCGATGCTCGTTGCCGAGCCAGGCGGGACGCCACGGGTGCAGCCGCGCATCGACCACCAGCACGTCGATGCCCTCCAGGTCGGGCGGACTCCCCGGCGAGGCCTCCATCGCGTCGAGACCGGCGCCGCGAAGCT
>DASPZP010000039.1:0-19230 GCA_035636195.1 Anaeromyxobacteraceae bacterium | reverse complement strand
GCGAGGCGCGGCTGCGGGAGGCTTCCGACGCGGCCGGCTTCTCCGCATTGCCGGCGGTGCTCGAGCAGGATCCGTCACCCGATGGGTTCCATTACGTGCTCACGCTCGAGGACGATCAGGAGTCGCGCGCGGTCCGCTTCGTTGGCGCCTCGGCCGGCGAAGAGCTCCTCGCGCTCGTCGAGCTGGTGCAGGACCTGTCGGAGGGGTGAGCGCGAAGCGCGAGCACGCGAGCGAAGCGAGCGCGCCGGGAGGCGCGGCGTGGAGCGGCGAACGCCGCGACGCCGCGCGAAGGGCCCCGGCGAGCTTCGCTCGACGGGGCGAGTGCGCAGCCAAGGGCGCAGCCCTCGTTCAACGCCCGGGCCGCAGGGTGAGCAACAGCTTCACGAGCACGTCCTTCCGGCAGCGCGTGCGGGTGCTCGCCACCTGACGGTCCAGCTGGGCGCGCACCAGGAGCTCCTCGCCAGGACGGCACGCCACGGTGGTGAGGAGCGGGCTCGTGCCCATCTCCTCGCCGGCGACGAGCACCTCCGCGCCGGCGGGCACGGTGTCGATCTGCAGCCCGAACCCGTGGAAGACGCCGACCCGCTCGCCCGTCGCGGGATCGACGCGGTCCGATCGCGGGGCGATGCTCTCGCTGTCCAGCCAGCTCTTCTGGAGGCGGGCAATCTCCTCGGGCGAGAGCGCCGACCCCTCCGGCTTCGGCGGGGTTTGCTCCGCGGGTCCAGGCGAGCCCGCGACCGTGTCCGCGACCTGGGCGGTGGCCCGGCGGGCGGCCGCCAGCTGTCCCGTGGCCGCGCGCAGGCCGAAGCCCGCACCGGCCGCGACCGCGACGGCCGCCAGACCCCACGCCACGACGCGGACGACAGCCGGGCGCGTGGAGGGTTCGCTCATCGCCACCCTCGCGTCTGCGCCTGCGCGGTGTGCACGAAGGTCGCCCAGGCGGCCGGCCAGCGCGGCGAGAGGACTGGCCACCAGCACGCCGCCACGCAGATGAGGCCCACGCCGCAGATGCACAGCACGCCACGCCGTTGTTCGCGGGCGATCGCCCGCTTGCGCTCCGCCGCGCGCCGCGCCACCAGCGTCGGATCCTCGGGCGGTCGCGACGCGGCGAAGCGGAGCAGGAGGGCGGCGCCGGCCCAGGCCGCGGCGAAGGGGTTACCGAGCATCGCCTCCGCCACCCCTTTCCCGATGCCGGCGCCCATCTCGATCAGCCCCGGAGGAGCGAGCGCGAAGCGTACGTCGCGGCGAGGGACCCGCCGCGCCCGTCGCTCACGGCGCTCGAGGGCGCCGACCCGCGCCCGCAGGATGGCGACGCGCAGCAGGGCGGCGACGAGGAAGAAGAGCGCGTAGCGCGCCTCGATCGGCGGCGGGTAGGGCAGGGCCGCCAGCGCCGCCGGGAGGGGCAGCCGGTACAGGATTGCCGCACCCAAACCGAACAGCAGGAGCCACACGCGCGCCGACCTCCTCCGCGAGAGGGACCCAGCCTAGCGCACGCCCGTCGCGCGACGCATCGGAGGCCGGCGGCGCCGGCGTCGGGCGTTGTGCGGTGCGGTGGGAGGCGAGCTCGGGAGCCGCCGACGCCGAGACCGGGCCGGCCGGTGCGAGCCACTGCGCGGCTTCGGGGCGGTGGTGCGGTGTAAGCGCAGGTGGGTGAGCTTCGCGACCGCGGCCGGACCCCCCGTCGATGAGACTCCGGGTCTGAGGTAGACTCGGGCCGCCCGCCGGCAGCGCTCGGGCGGAGGATGGATGCGCCGAGGGGGTTTCAGTCGATCGTGGATCGTGCCCATCGGCGCCCTGCTCGTGCTCGCCGTGGGGGTCGGCGCGGTGGCGGTGCTGAACTACCGTGCTTTCGACCGCGACCTGCGCCAGCAGGTCGAAGGCGAGCTGGCGGCGGTGGCCGATCTCAAGGTCCAGCAGCTCGCCGAGTGGAGGCAGCAGCTCCTGACGGACGTCGGCAGCCTGCTCTCGCACCCGATCGTGCGCGGGGCGATGGTCCGCGTCGCGGCGGGGCGGGCGCGGCCGGGCGACCTCGAGCAGGCGGCGGAGTCGCTCCGCTCCCGACTCGGCCGCCTTCGCCTGCGCCGCGGCTCGCTCGTCGACGCGGGCGGGCGGGTGGTGGCAGCCACCACGCCGCGCCCGTCGCCGACCGCGCAGGAGCTCGCGGCGCTGCGTGCGTCCCGGGCGAGCGGTGGCCCTCACCTCGACTCGGGCGCAGCCGCGGATGGACGGCTCTTGGTGGCGCTCGCCCTGTCCGACGAGCACGGGCGAGAGGTGGGGGGCGTGCTGCTGGAGGGCGAGTTCGCGGTGGCACTCCCGGGCGCGGTGCGCGCCTGGCCCGCGCGCCTGCGCAGCGCGGAGGTGCTGCTCGGTGGCTACGACGGCGAGGACACCGTGGTCATCGCGGCCCTGCGCCACGTCGCGCTCGAGCCCATCCCGGCGCGCGTCTCGCCTCGGCCCGAGGGGTGGCCTCTCGGGCGGGCCGCCCACGGCGAGCAAGGCGCGGGCCTCGTCCGCGACTATCGCGGGGTCTTGGTGCTCGAGGCCTGGCGGCCGGTGCCGGGCGCCCCCTGGGGCGTCGTCGTCAAGATCGACGAGCGCGAGCTTCGGGCGCCCGCCGCCGATCACGCCCGCTGGCTGGCGGCGGTGGTGGCGCTCCTCCTGGTGGGCGTCGGGAGCGCCGTCCTCGCCTGGTCGCGCGGCGCGGGGCGAGCGCTGGAGCAGCGCGAGCGCGAGATGGAGGGGCGCCTCCTGCGGCAACGGCTGGACTACCTGTGGAGCCACGTCACCGACATCGTGCTGGTGACGGATCCGGAGTCGCGCGTCGTCGACGCCAACGACCGGGCGGTGGAGGCCTTCGGCTTCGCGCGGGAGGAGCTGCAAGGGCTCTCGCTCGACCAGCTGCTCGCGCCGGACGAGGGGGCCGACCCCGAGCGGCGCCGCGCCGCCATCCGCGAGCAGCGGGGCGGGCGCTTCGAGACGATCTGCCGGCGCAAGGACGGCTCGAGCTTCCCGGCCGAGGTCACGGCGCAGGTGGTCGAGGTGGAGGGCCGCTCGCTGGTGTTCTCGCTCGCCCGCGACATCCGCGATCGCAAGCAGGTGGAGCGGCTGGCTCGGTTGCAAGGCGCGCTCCTCGCGCACCTCAGCGATGCGGTGGCCGCGAGCGATCGCGAGCTGCGCATCACCGCCTGGACCGGGGCCGCCGAGCGCATCTACGGCCGGACGGCGCGGGAGGTGATAGGGAGACCCGGGCGGGAGGCGTTCGGGTCGGCCACCACGGACGCGGAGCTGGCGAAGCGGCGCGCGCGCGCCGACGCCGGTGAGCCGCAGCGGTACGACGTGGTGCACCACCGCGCCGACGGCACCGCGATCGACGTCGAGATGACCTGGTTGCCGCTGCGCGACGACAGCGGGGCGGTCGTCGGCTACCTGGCCGTGAACCGAGACGTGAGCGAGCGCAAGCGCGCCGAGGCGGCGCTGCGGGTCGAGCAGGAGCGGCTCCGGCTGGCGCTCGAGGTGACCGAGGTGGGCGTCGTCGACGGTGACCTCACCACCGGCACGCTGCACCTCAGCCCACGCCTGGCACAGATGCTCGGCCGCTCCACCTTGACCATCGAGGAGATGGGCCAGCTGGTGCATCCGGACGACCTCCCGCGCGTCGGCGCGCAGCTGCACGAGCTCATCGCTGGCCACCGCGACCGCATCGAGGCGGAGCACCGCATCGTGCTGCCGAATGGCGAGCTGGCCTGGTACCGCGTCTCGGCGCGCGCGGTGGCGCAGGACGAGACCGGGTGCGCGCTGCGCGTGATCGCCACCTGGGCCGATGTCTCGCGCGAGCGGCGGCTCCAGGCGCAGCTCGTCTTCTCCGACCGGCTCGCCTCGATCGGCACGCTCGCCGCCGGCGTGGCGCACGAGATCAACAACCCCCTCTCTTACCTGCTCGCCAACTTCGAGTTCCTGGAGGAGCGGCTGGGCGGCCGGCGCGGCGGCGCTCAGGATGGTGAGGCGCTGGCCGCCGTCCGGGAGGCCCGCGACGGAGCGCGCCGCATCGCCGAGATCGTGCGCGGGCTCCGTACCTTCTCGCGCCGCGACGGAGACGGGGCGGTCCCATCCCACCTCGACGTGCGCGGCCCCGTCCGCGCCGCCGCCCGCATCGCCGAGAACCAGCTCCGCTCCAGGGCCACGCTGCTCCTCGACCTGCACGACGTGCCCCCGGTTCGCGGCACCGAGCATGAGCTGGCCCAGGTGGTTTTGAACCTGCTCGTGAACGCCGCGCAGGCCACGCCGGAGGGGCGCCCAGCCGAGAACGTCATCCGGGTGATCACCAGGCTCGCCGCCGACGGTCGGGTCGCGCTGGAGGTGTCGGACACCGGGAATGGCATCTCACCCGAGCTGCTGCCGCGCATCTTCGACCCGTTCTTCACCACCAAGGCGGTCGGCGAGGGGTCGGGCCTGGGGCTGTCCGTCTGCCACGGCATCGTCGAGGCGCTCGGCGGCGAGATCGAGGTGGAGAGCACGCCGGGGAAGGGCAGCTGCTTCCGCGTGCTCCTGCCCACGCAGGCGGCGCGCCCCACGCCGGCGCCACCGGCCGAGGTTGCGCCTTCCGGCAAGCGCGGCCGGGTGCTCGTCCTCGACGACGAGCCGCTGGTGTGCCGGGCGGTGGCAAGGACGCTCGCGAGCGAGCACGAGGTGGTGGCGCTCACCGATCCGTCCGAGGCGCTGGCGCGGCTCGCGCGCGGCGAGCGCTTCGACGTGGTGGTGTGCGACCTGATGATGCCGGGGCTGACCGGCATGGAGTGCCACGAGGCGCTGGGCGCGTCGCGGCCGGAGCTCGCCCGCGGCATGATCTTCCTCACCGGCGGCGCATTCACCGCCAAGGCGCGCGCGTTCCTGGACCGCGTCCCGAACGTCCGCGTCGAGAAGCCGTTCGACGCCGACGAGCTGCGCGAGGTGGTGGCCCGCGGGGTGGCGCGCACCGCTCGAGCGTGAAGATCGCCGGGCAGCGCCCCGAAGGGTGTTGCCGTCGCCACGACCGGTGGGAAGAGACACGGGTGGCGGGTGAGCCCGTCTGGCGGAGGACGGCATGGAACCACCCCAGATATGGGACGACGACCTCGGCGGAGGCGACGAGGAGATCGACCGCGAGCACAACCTCCAGCTCACGCTCGTGCGCGCCCTGACGAGCGCGCTCAGGCAGGACCAGCCCGCGGTGGCGCGGTGCGTCGCGGAGCAGCTCCACGGTTACAGCGCCGCCCACTTCGCCGGCGAGGAGCTGCTCATGGAGGCCGCGTCGTACGCGTCGCTGCCCTCGCATCGCCAGGAGCACCAGAACCTGCTCGCCCACATGGCCGAGCTTCGGACGCTCGTGACGAGCGGCGAGCGCGAGCTCGCCAGCGTGATGGCGCTCGACCTACGGTCGGAGCTCGGCGCCCATACGGCCACCTCGGACCGCCGCTTCACCTCGCTGAGCGAGCGACCGCGCGACGTGCAGTGAGGCTCCCCGTGGGCTCCGCCGTCAGTCGCCCGAGGGGCGCGCCGGCGCGGGCCGCTCCACCCCGGCCGACCAGGCGTTGTAGGCGAGGGTGAGGCAGACGGCGAAGCCCGCGGCGGCGGCGCCGAGCCCCGCGTTCAGGTAGGGAGGCGCCGAGAGGGCCAGCCGCAGCAGGACCGTCGAGACCGCCACGCCCGAGTTCCGGAAGACCACCCGATAGGTGGAGCTGTAGCGGGTGGAGATGAGCACCACCAGGATGTCGGCGAAGATGAGGAGCGTATAGAGCGCCTCGAAGAAGGGGGGCGCCACGTGCCCCTGGGTGAGGTGGCCGCCGAGGGTCCAGGCCGCGCCGCCCACGAAGAGGACGAGCAGGACGAGCGCGATCGCCTTCTTGGCCGCGATGAAGCTCTGCCGGTCGCGGGCGTCC
Source organism: Anaeromyxobacteraceae bacterium (assembly GCA_035636195.1). Taxonomy (GTDB): domain Bacteria; phylum Myxococcota; class Myxococcia; order Myxococcales; family Anaeromyxobacteraceae; genus Anaeromyxobacter_A. The sequence continues at coordinate 13,315 of DASPZP010000039.1, read as the reverse complement.
GGCGAGAGCGGCTGGTGCCGCTGCAAGCGGTAATAGAAGCCGAGCAGGACGAAGATGACGAGCGCGCCGGCGCCGTTGGCCAGCATCTCCGGGACCGCCAGCCGAACCTCCGACCAGACCAAGGGCTCGTCGAGGTGGCCGAAGGTCTCGAAGGACTGCCGCAGCAGGATGAGCGAGAAGATCTCGAACTGCTTGCCGGCGGCGTTCGCCACCGACCTGGCGAGGCCAAAGACGAGCCCGACGACCTCGTACCCGAGGAGCAGGTAGAAGGCCACCTGCACCGCATGGAAGTGGCTCTGGGGCACCGCCGGCGCGAGCGCGGCTGGAAGGAGGCCGCGCCGGCCGAGCTCGATGAAGAGCAGGGTGACGAGGAACACCGCCACCAGGCCGTCCGCCACCAGGCGACGGGCAGCGTGGCTCTCCCAGCGGCGCTCCAGCGCGTCGAAGAGGTCGCTGACGGGACCAGCGCGGGAGGCGAGCTCGGGGACCATGGGGACGGTCCCTCTATCACCTTCGACTCCAGCGTCAAGCGGGTCATCCGCCGGCGCGCCGCGCGAGCTCGTCCCGATAGGCGAGCCACCCGAGCGCCACCCCGAGCAGGTCGGCCACTCCACCCATGGTGAGGTTCATCCGCCGGTAGCGCGCGTTGCACTGCTGGAGAAAGGGGAGGTGCGCGCCCTCCGCCACCAGGCGCTCCAGCTGCGCACCGTCCTCGCGCAGGCGTGCCAGCCCTGCTCGACCGCAGCGGTGAAGGGCGGTGGTGTCCTCGACGGATTGCATCAGCCGCGCGAGGGCGGCGAACGAGGCGTCCTCGGCGTCCGCTCCGCGCCCGCGGGCCGCCCGGAACGCGGGCAGCGCCACCTCGAACAGCGCCGGCAGCCCGCGCTCCACCTCGCGCACCACCCCGCCGACGCCGAAGCGCTCCCGCGCCTCCGCCCCGTGCGTCCCGCGCGGCGCCGCGAGGAGCGTCACCTCGCGCGCGACCGCCACCACGGCCGCGCGGACCTCCCCCTCCTCCTCCGACCCCGAGCGATGCAGCGCGGCGAGGAGGACGCCCCCCAGGAAGGCCGCTCCCTTGTGCGTGTTCGTGCCGAGCTCGTCCCGCATCGCGCGCTCGCTCTGCGCGGCCAGCCCGACCTGCCGCGCGAGCGGCTCGCCGCGCGCCAGCGAGCCGCAGAGTGCCGCCAGGTGAGCGCCGACGAGGTCGATCGACCGCTCCATGAGCTCGAGCGAGAGGTCGGGGTGCGAGCCGCTGTCGTCGCGGTCGACGAGGCCGGGCTTGGGGGTGAGGAAGAGCTCGCGGCGCAGGCCTTCCACCAGCGCTCCGGAGAGCCGCGAGAGCCGCTCGGAGAGGAGCTCCCGCGCCCGGCCGACGAGCGCAGCGAAGGAATGCCGACCGAGGCGGATGCACTCGCGAGCAGGCTCGGCGCAGCACAGGCAGGCCCGGGGCGGAAGCTCGAGCGCAGCGCGATCGGCGGGCGCTCCGTCGCTCGCGTACACGTCGAGGTCGACGAGGCGCGCGGCCGGGCGGCACGACTCGAGCGCCACGCAGCGGAGCTTGACGGCCCCGGCCTCGCCGGGCACCGCCCAGAGGGCGAACGGTCCGAGCGCGTCCTCACGGCGCGCGAGCAGCCGCGCGCCGGAGAACGCCTCCGCCACCGCCTGACTGGCCCAGGCGAAGAGGGCGGCCGCGCCGGGTGGGGTCTTGTCGGCGCCAGGGATGCCGAGCGAGAGCGCGACGAGGGTGCTCGCGGTTCCGAGCCCGCGGTCGAGCACCGCCTGGCGCGCGTCACGGGCGGCCAGGAAGCTAACCCTGGATTCGTCGCACGGCATCGATGATGGAGCCGTCGCGGTACTCGATGAGCGCCACGACCTCGTCCTCGAACTCGAGCGCCCGCGGCGTGCCCGTCACCGCGTAGATGTCGCGCTGCAGCTCCCGGATATCCTTCACGGGCGCCCTCCGGCGCAGGAGCTCGGCACGCAGCTCGGGGTGGCGATCGTTCACGGCGATGCCGCGCTCGGTGACGACCACATCCACCGTCTCCCCGGGGGTGGTGATGGTCGTCACCCGATCCTTCACGATGGGGAGCCGCCCCCGGACGGACGGCGCCACGATGATGGCGAGCGCCGCCCCGGCCGCCGTATCGCTGTGGCCGCCGGTGTTGTGGAGGAGGTAGCCGTTCGACTCGGTGTTCACGTTGACGTTGAAGTCGACGTCCACCTCGGTCGCGCCCAGGATGACGCAGTCGAGCTGGTTCACGACTGCCCCGGCGTTGAACGGGTTGGCGTAGGTGTCGGCGCTGATCTCCAGGTGGTGGCGGTTCTTCCGCATCGACTCGACCGCTCGCAGGTCGAAGCACTGCACGTCGAAGAGGGCGCGGAAGAGCCCCTCCTCCAGCATGTCCACGAAGAAGCCGGTGATGCCGCCGCACCCGAAGCTGCCCTTCACCTTCCCGCGCCGCATGAGATCGCGCACGTTCTCGGCGACCGCCAGCGAGATGCCGCCGCTGCCGGTCTGCATCGAGAAGCCGTCACGGAGCCGCCCCGACGCCTCGATCACCTGGGCCGCGTAGCGCGCGATCTGCAGGCCGACCGGGTCGGTGGTGACGCGGGTGGTGGTGGAGACGATCTTGGCCGGATCGCCGAGCCGCTGCACCGGCACCACCCAGTCGACCAGGCTCTCCGGGATGCTCACCGGCGTGGCGGGGTAGGGCACGAGATGGTCCGTCACCGCGATGACCGTCCTCGCGTGGAGGGCGTCGGTGAAGGCATAGCCCATGCTGCCGAAGGCCGACGGGCCGAACATGCCGTTCATGTTGCCCTGCTCGTCGCAGCAGGGCGCGGCGATGACCGCCACGTCCACCGGCACCTCGCCGGTGATGACGGAGCGGGCGCGCCCGCCGTGGGAGCGGACCGTGATGGGGCAGCGCAGCTCGCCGCGGCTGGCGAGCTCGCCGATGAGGCCGTTCACCCCGCATTCGAGGCGGGTGATGGTGCCGTTGCGGATGGCCTCGATGATCTCGGCGTGGACCGGGTGGATGGAGCTCGAGGCGAGCGTGACGTCGCGCACCCCGATGTTCTCCAGCACGCGCACGAGGTGGTTGATGACGTCGTCCCCGTTGCGGAGGTGGTGGTGGGTCGAGACGGTCATCCCGTCGCGGGGGCCCGCCCGCTCGATCGCCTCCTGCAGCGTCGCCACCAGCTTGCGGTCTCCGCGGTTCACCCGGCGCAGCGGCCGGGTGGCGCGGTCGCCCGCCGGCCGGAGGGTGTAGGGGTCCTGGTACGGGACGACCCGCCTGCCGTTCCACGTGTCGGGGAGCTCGCGGCCGAGCGCGTTCCTAGCCATGGAGGATGGCCTCGTCGGGCAGGGCGTCGACGAGCCCTTGCGCGTGGGCGGTGCGCAGGGTGCGGTAGGCGCGCTTCACGACCGGCGCGTCGACCATCTTCCCCCCCAGCGAGATGACCCCGGTCCCCATCTGCCGCGCCCGCTGGATCGCGTCGATGACCTCGAGGGCGTAGGCGATCTCCTCGGGCTTGGGCGCGAACACCGCGTGCACCACGTCGATCTGGCGCGGGTTGACGAGCGACTTCCCCGTGTAGCCGAGCGCCTTCACCAGCTCGGTCTCGCGCCGCAGCCCCTCCATGTCCTTCACGTCGGCGAAGATGGAGTCGATGGCCGGGATACCGGCCGCCTTGGCGGCCCACACCACGCGTGCCCGCGCGTTCATGAGCTCGTCGCCGGCCTTGGTGCGCTCGATCTCCATGCTGGCCGTGTAGTCCTCGGCGCCGAAGGCCAGCCCGAGCAGGCGGGACGAGCTCTGGGCGATGTCGATGCAGTTGATGACCCCGAGCGCGCTCTCGATGGAGGGCAGGATGCGGAAGCGCCCGATCTCGAGCCCGCGCTCCTCCTCCAGCTCGGTGAGGAGCGTGTCGAGCCGCTCCACCACCTCCGGCGTGTCGGCCTTGGGCAGGCGGACGCCGTCGGGCAGGCCCGGGATCACCTCCCGCAGGTCGTCCTGCGCCCATGGGGTGTCGAGCGCGTTGATGCGAACGAGGATCTCCTTGTCCCGGTCGCGGTAACCCTCCAGGAAACGCCGCACCAGCCGCCGGGCGGCGTCCTTCTCGGTGTGCGGGACCGCGTCCTCCAGGTCGATGATGACCGCGTCGCAGCCGAACACGGGCATGTTCTGCAGCATGGACGGCATGTTCCCCGGGACGTACAGCAGCGAGCGCAGCAGGCGGGGGCGGGTCATGGCGGAGCTCAAGGCGCGTCGATGTAGAGCGTGTCGACGCCGCCGGTGCGGGAGTGGTGCCGCTCGAGCCCCTCGGCCAGGATCTCGGTGAGGACGATCTCGCAGGTGGCGAACACGCGAGCGTCGAGCAGGTGACCGCCCAGCACCTCCCCCGACGACTTCCCACCCATGACGTGGAGGTGGCAGTCGGTCGCACCCTGCTCGTCCGGGAACAGGTTGCCGGTGAGCGCCAAGAGCTCGAGCGGGCCCTGCACCTCGTGCAGGTGGATCCGCGGCGGGGTGATCGGGAGGCGCGCGCCGGTCTTGATGCCGCGGAAGTGGACGTCCTGCACCGAGCCCACCGCCGAGACCAGCACCGCATGCTTCACCAGCGCCGCTTGCGCGAACTCGATGAGGCGGCGCCGCAGGCTCTCGCCAGGCGCGATCTTGATGACGAAGCGCCGGCCCTGCTCGACCTCCTTGTACCAGAGCCCTTCCATGTCACTCCCCCGCCGCGCGCAGGAGCGCCGTCTCGAGCCGCGCCTGGATGGCGTAGTCGAGGGCTCCGCGATCGCTCACCCGCACCTTGCCGGCCGTGACGTCGTGGCTGCGCAGCACGTCCTCGATCTTCCCGCGGATGAGGTGCTCGAACTGGCGCCGCACCGTCGACTCGATCTCGATGACGAGCTCTGCCGCGGGCTCGACGAACACCATCAGATCGCTCGACTGGATGGTGCCGGCCTGCGCCCTGTGCCCGATGGTCATGCGTGCCTCCCGTCTCCCCGGCGGAGCCGCTCGCGTATCGCCCGCGCCTCGCCCGAGCGAAGGTAGGTCGCCGTCGCCGGCGGCACCAGCGCGGCGGCGGCGGCGACGTCGCCATCGCGCAGCGCCGCGCGGACGCGCGAGGCGCTGACGGGCTCGCCGCCGCGCTCCAGGCGCGCGACCTCGACCGCCTCCACCCCGCATCCCGGCAGCACACGCCGCATCGCCTCGTTGTAGGCGTGGGTGGTGGCGCAGTACGGCTCGGTGCCGAAGAAGCGGCGCCGGATGTGGAAGAAGGGCGCGATGCGCTGTCCGAAGAGGAGCAGGTCGAGCTCGAGCTGGATGGTGGGGACGTCGTCGCTCGGCGCGAGGAAGTAGGCCGGGAAGGTGACGGCGCTCACCGCGTAGCGGGAGGTGTCGAGCACGCGGACGTTCGCGAGGTCGCGCGTGCCCTCCTGCACCAGCCGCAGGCGGACGTCGAACGGAAAGGCGGAGCGGTCCTCGCGCACCACGAACACGTAGAGCGTCTCGACGCGGCGCGCCGCCTCCTCCACCAGGTGGCGGTGCCCGAGCGTGAACGGATTGGCGTTCATCACCACCGCGCCGTTGGCGCCCGCGCGGACGAGCGCCCGGTGCGCCTCGAGGTGGCGCGGCAGGCCTCGCCCGTACTCGAGCAGCGCCGCGCGGCCGCCGGTCGCCAGGAGCGCGAAGCCGAGCGCCTCGAAGCTCGGGGCGTGCGCCGGCTTCGTGAAGACGAAGAGCGCGTCGTGGCCGGCCGCGAAGCCGCGCCGGGCCAGCTCGGTGACGAGCTGGCCGAGGAGCGCGCCGCCCTGCTGGGCAGGGTCGACGGCCAGCATCTTCAGCACCTCGCGATCGCGCGCGCCGACGGCCAAGAGCGCCCCGTCCTCGAAGACGCCCACGAGGTCCTCGCAGGACGGCTCGAAGGAGAGCCCCTGCGCCTCGACGAAGGCGCGCGCGCGTGCCGCGTCGGCGCCGCTCGAGAGGTCCGTGATCACCATCGCCGCACCACAGTAGATCACCGGCCGAGCGCGGGTGAGGGCGATCAGCGGCTGGTGGCCAGATCGGCCGCCAGGGCCGCGCGCTGCTCGGGCTCGAGCGGCGACTCCAGGGTCAGCTCCGGGAGGTCGCAGCCGAGCGCGATCGGCGCTTCGGCGCCGACGGGGAACCTGAGGTACTGCACGGAGGAGAGCCGGTCGTCGCCCACCTGGCGGTCGTCGAATCGAGCGCGGACCCGGCTGCCGTCCGCGAGCTCCGCGTAGAGGTGTCCCGGCAGCGCGCGCCAGGCACGCAGCTTCACGTCGCGCTCGACAGGATCGGTGAGCTCGATGAGGAGCGAGCACCCGAGCTCGCCCTCGCCGCCGAGGAGCTCGTTGTAGGTGTCCACCTCGTGCTGGATCTCCGCGTCCCGGTAGAGCCGCTCGGCCCGCACCATCTCCTGCACCTGGTAGCGGACGGTGTCGGCGTTCTCGAAGAGGAAGGTGAGGGGGCCGACGTGGATCCGCCGGACGCGCTTCTGCTCCATGACGCGCGCCCGGACGGCCGGCCGCTGCGCGTCGTACTCCTCCAGCCGCAGGATCTCGGCGCGGGTGATCTTCACGGCGTCTCCTCCAGGTCGCGGAAGCCGTCTTTGCGGGTGGCGCGGGCCAGGATGGCGAGCGGGTGAAGCGGCTTCTTGCCCGCGTGCTGCTGGAACTGCAGCGCCGCCAGCGGGCAGTCGGTCGCCCACACCTGCGCGTCGGCGGCCTTCATGCCGTCGAACGCCTTCTTGCCGATCCGCTGGGAGGGGCCGAAGCCCTCCACCGTCATGGCGTAGGTGCCGTCGTGGCCGCAGCACTCGATCACCGGGGCGGCGACCGTGACGCCCGGGATGCGGCGGAGCAGGTCGCGTCCCTTGAACCCGATACCTTGCGCCCGCAGGTGGCAGGGCGCGTGGTAAGCGACCTTGCCTCCAGGCGGCACGCTGTGGAAGGCCTTCACGAAGCGCTGCTCCTCGCGGATGGACCAGAGGAACTCGGAGGGGTCGCGCACCGCGGGAGCGAGCCGCCGGGCGCGTTCCCGATCCTCGCCCTCGAGGAGGTGCGGCCACTCGCGGCGCATCATCATGGAGCAGGTGGGGTTCACCACCAGCACCTTGGCGCCGAGCTCGACGTGCGGCAGCAAGAGATCGAGATCGCGCCGCGCCTGCTCGCGGAGTGCGGCGAGGTCGCCGTACTCCCAGGCCGGCATGCCGCAGCAGACGAGCCCCTTCACCACCCGGGCCTCGACGCCGCAGGCGCGCAGCACCTCCAGCACGTCCTTGCCGAGCTGCGGCTCGTTGTGCTGCACGAAGCAGGTCTGGAAGAGCACGACCTCGCCGCCGGGCTCGGCCTTCACGTACCCGTGCTCCGCGGCCCAGGCGTCGAAGGGCTGCCGCGCGAACTCCGGGAGGAGCTTGTCCCGGTGCACGCCGAGGGTCTTCTCCATCAGCACGCGCAGCGGGCGCGAGCGGTTCGCCACGTTGGCGAAGCCGAGCGAGGCGCGCGCCGCCCGCGCCGCGCCGTCGGGATCGCCCAGCGTCCGCTCGCGGAGCGTCTTGCCGCGCTGGCGCAGGTGGACGGCGTCGTACCGGTGCACGAGGGACGGGAAGTCGAGCTGGAACTCGTGGCCGTCGCGCGGGGTGTAGGGGCACTGCACCTCGCACAGCTTGCACTGGAAGCAGGCGTCCATGACGGCCTGCGCGTCGCCGGCGGTGATCCGGTGCACGTCGCCGTCGTACTGCTTGTCGAGGAGCGAGAAGAGCGTCGGGAAGCTGTCGCAGTACTTGAAGCACATGCGGCAGCCGTGACAGATCTCGAACGCGCGGCGCACCTCCTGCTCGAGGCCCCCGGCATCCCAGTACTTCGGCTCGCTGGGATCGTACGAGAGCCAGGGCGTCGGCTGGTACGAGATGCGCTGCTCGGTCACGAGTCCTCCGATGGCGGGCGGCGGGGGACATGCCCCCGCCCTGCCGGTCGTCGTCGTGGTCAGCTACGTGACCTGGCCGAGCATCTTCTGGAAGCGCCCGGCGTGCGACTTCTCGGCCTTGGCGAGCGTCTCGAACCAGTCGGCGATCTCGGAGAAGCCCTCCTCGCGAGCCGTCTTCGCCATGCCAGGGTACATGTCGGTGTACTCGTGGGTCTCGCCCGCGATGGAGGCCTTGAGGTTCGTCGTGGTGTCGCCGAGCGGGAGCCCGGTGGCTGGATCGCCAACCGCCTTCAGGTAGTCGAGGTGGCCGTGGGCATGGCCCGTCTCGCCCTCGGCCGTCTCGCGGAAGTTCATCGCGATCTCCGGGTAGCCCTCCACGTCCGCCACCTTGGCGAAGTAGAGGTAACGGCGGTTCGCCTGCGACTCGCCCGCGAAGGCGTCCTTCAGGTTCTGGTGGGTCTTCGTGCTCTTGAGGTTTGCCATGCTGCTTCTCCTCGCGTCGTTGGGGTGGGCTGCGCCTTGGTTAGACACTGTCTAGCCCAAGGCGCCAGCTGCTGGAAGGTCCCCGATGGGCGTGCGCCCGCGCCGTACGGACATTGAAACGGGCGCCTCACCCGGCTTAGAACCGACGCATGAGCCGCGAGGCGACCGCGCGCACGCTGGCCGAGCACGGCATCCGGTCGTCGCCGCAGCGGCTCGCCATCGCCGAGTGGGTGCTCGGCTCGAGCGCCCATCCTTCCGCCGATCGGGTCTTCGAGGCGGTGCGCGGGCGGACCCCCGCCATCTCCCGCGCCACCGTCTACAACACGCTCAACCTGCTCGTCGCGAAGGGTTTGCTCCGGCCGCTCGTCCTGGCGGAGGGCAAGGTGGTGTTCGATCCGCTGATCGAGCGGCACCACCACTTCATCGACGAGGAGACGGGCGCCATCCACGACGTGCCGTGGAGTGCGCTCGAGGTGCGCCGGCTCGAGGCGTTGCCGGGCCTCGAGGTCCGCGAGTACCAGGTCGTAGTGCGGGGCAGGCGCGCGCGCGGACGTTGAGGCAGCCGGCCGATCGGTCGCATACCGCCCCTTGCTCGGTGGCGTTTTACGAGTAGGCTCGCGCGCCCCATGCCTCCCTACGTCATGTCGATGCTCCGCGTGAGCAAGACGGTCCCGCCCAAGCGGCAGATCATCAAGGACATCTCCCTCTCCTTCTTCCACGGCGCGAAGATCGGCCTGCTCGGCCTGAACGGCTCCGGCAAGTCGACGGTGCTCCGCATCATGGGAGGCGCCGAGGACGAGTTCGAGGGCGAGGTCTCGCGCCAGAGCGGGATCCGCATCGGCTACCTGCCGCAGGAGCCGAAGCTCGACGGAGAGAAGACGGTCCGCGAGGAGGTCGAGTCGGCGCAGGGCGAGGTGGCTGCCGCGCAGGCGCGGCTCGAGGCCGTCTACGCCGCCTACAGCGAGCCCGACGCCGACATGGAGAAGCTGGCCGAGGAGCAGGCCCGCCTCGAGGCCGTCATCGCGGCCGCCGGCGCCGACACGGGGAACGCGCTCGAGATCGCCGCGGACGCCCTGCGGCTCCCGCCCTGGGACGCCAAGGTGAAGCACCTCTCCGGAGGCGAGAAGCGGCGCGTCGCCCTCTGCAAGCTGCTCCTGTCGAAGCCCGACATGCTGCTCCTCGACGAGCCGACGAACCACCTCGACGCGGAGTCGGTCGAGTGGCTGGAGCAGTTCCTGACCCGCTTCCCCGGCACGGTGGTGGCGGTCACGCACGACCGCTACTTCCTCGACAACGCCGCCGAGTGGATCCTCGAGCTCGACCGCGGCCGCGGCATCCCGTGGAAGGGGAACTACTCCTCCTGGCTCGACCAGAAGGAGCAGCGCCTGGAGGTGGAGGCGAAGCAGGAGAGCGCGCGGATCAAGGCCATGAAGCAGGAGCTGGAGTGGGTGCGCCAGAACCCGAAGGCGCGGCAGGCGAAGAGCAAGTCGCGCCTGGCGCGGTTCGAGGAGCTCTCCAGCGTCGAGTACCAGAAGCGCAACGAGACGCAGGAGATCTTCATCCCGGTCGCGGAGCGGCTCGGCGATCAGGTCATCGAGTTCAAGAACGTCTCGAAGGCCTTCGGCGACCGGCTCCTCATGGACGACCTGTCCTTCATCGTCCCGCCCGGCGGCATCGTCGGCATCATCGGCCCGAACGGCGCCGGCAAGTCGACGCTCTTCAAGATGATCACCGGGGCCGAGCAGCCGGATCGCGGCCAGGTGGTGATCGGCAAGTCGGTGAAGCTGGCCTTCGTGGACCAGAGTCGCGAGAACCTCTCGAGCACGAAGACCGTCTTCGACGAGCTCGCGGGCGGGCGGGACCAGGTCACGGTCGGTCGCTACGAGATGCCGAGCCGCGCCTACATCGGACGCTTCAACTTCAAGGGCGCCGACCAGCAGAAGGTGGTGGGTACGCTCTCCGGCGGCGAGCGCGGCCGGCTCCACCTCGCGAAGACGCTCATGCAGGGCGCCAACGTCCTCCTCCTCGACGAGCCGTCGAACGACCTCGACGTGGAGACGCTGCGCGCGCTGGAGGACGCGCTCCTCGAGTACGCGGGCTGCGTGCTCGTCATCTCGCACGACCGCTGGTTCCTCGACCGCATCGCCACCCACATCCTCGCCGCCGAGGGCGAGAGCCAGTGGAGCTTCTTCGCCGGCAATTACCAAGAGTACGAGGCGGACAAGCGGCGGCGCCTGGGCGAGGAGGGCGCGAAGCCGAGGCGGCTCCGGTACAAGCCGATCGCGCGGTAGAACTTCCCGGCCGCTGTCCTCCAGGGGTGCTAGCATCCGAGCTCCTCGGAAGGAGGACGCGGATGGCCTGGTGGATCTGGGCGCTGCTCGGGATCATGCTCCTCGTCCTGGAGCTCGTCACGCCGGGCGGGCTCTTCGCCCTCTTTTTCGGGATCGCCGCCCTCACCGTCGGCGCGCTGGTGGCTTTTGGATGGGCGGGGCCGCCCTGGTTCCAGTGGCTCCTGTTCGCGGCCCTCTCGGCCGCCCTCGTCACCCTCCTGCGCGGCCGGATGCGGGGCGCGCTCGCGGCGCGCGGCGGTCCGGTCGACGCCCTCGTCGGCGAGTCGGCGGTGCTGCTCGACGACCTTCCGCCCCGCGGGGTCGGGCGCGCCGAGCTGCGAGGCTCCCCGTGGGAGGCGCGCTCCGCCAGCGAGGCGCCGCTCGCCCGCGGCCAGCGCTGCCGCGTCGAGCGCATCGAAGGCCTCACCCTCTGGCTTCGGCCGGAGTGACCTCGTCCGGAGACAACCCATGATCAACGCCGCGCTCGTCATCGCCGTCCTGGTCGCCGCGCTCGTGCTGCTGGTGGTGGTCAAGACCGCCACCGTGGTGCCGCAGCAGAGCGCCTTCGTCGTGGAGCGGCTGGGCCGCTTTCACGCCGCGCTGGAGGCCGGCTTCCACGTGCTCCTGCCCTTCGTCGACGTGATCCGCTACCGCCACACGCTGAAGGAGCAGTCGTTCGAGATCCCGGAGCAGATCTGCATCACGCGCGACAACGTGCAGGTGGCGGTGGACGGGGTGCTCTACCTCAAGGTGCTCGATCCGCAGCGCGCGAGCTACGGCATCAACGACTACCACTTCGCCATCACCCAGCTCGCCCAGACCACCCTCCGCAGCGAGATCGGCAAGATCGAGCTCGACCGCACCTTCGAGGAGCGCGCGCACATCAACGCGCAGACGGTGAGCGAGCTCGACAAGGCGACCGTGCCCTGGGGCGTCAAGGTGCTGCGCTACGAGATCAAGAACATCACCCCGCCCAAGGACATCCTCGCCGCGATGGAGAAACAGATGCGGGCCGAGCGCGAGAAGCGGGCCGTCATCCTCACCTCGGAGGGCGAGCGCGACGCCGCCGTGAACGTGGCCGAGGGCAAGAAGCAGCAGGCGATCAAGGCCTCCGAGGGGAACCGGCAGCAGCAGATCAACGAGGCAGAGGGTCAGGCCAGCGCCATCCTGGCGGTGGCCCACGCGACGGCCGAGGGCCTGCGCAAGGTGGCCGAGTCCATCTCGGCCCCGGGCGGCGTCGAGGCCGTGCAGCTCCGGGTCGCCGAGCAGTACGTGGAGCAGTTCGGGAACCTCGCCAAGAGCGGAACCACCCTCGTCCTGCCGGCCAACCTCTCGGACGTGGGCTCGATGATCGCGCTCGCCACGAGCGTGCTGCGCGGCTCAGCGCCCGCGCTCGCGCCCGCCGCCACGATGGCGCGGCCTCCCCGGCCGCCGCCGCTGCCGTGAGTCACGCGCCGTCGCCACCGGCCGGACGGGGGCCGGCCCCCGCCCGCTCCAGGCGCGCGACCAGCTCCGGATCCGAACGGACGAGCGCCAGCAGGCGACGGTTCTCGCGCTCCAGCTCGAGCTTCTCGCACGCGAGGTGCAGCGTCACGAGCAGCTCGGTGCGGTCGCACGGCTTGGTGAGGAACCGGTAGACCTCGCCTTCGTTGATCGTCCTGATCACCGTCTCCGCGTCGGCGTGGCCCGACAGCATGATCCGGACGGCGTCGGGTTGCCGATCGTGCACCAGCCCGAGGAGCTCGATGCCGGTCATGCCGGGCATGAGGTGATCGGAGATGACGACGTCGACCTTGCGCTCCTGGAGGACGACGAGCGCCTCCACCGGGCCGTTCGCGGTCACCACCTCGTAGCGAGACTGCCGGAGGGTCTGCCGGAGGCCTTCCAGGATGTTGGGCTCGTCGTCGACGATCAGGACCGTGGCACGCATCTCTTCCTCCGTTGGTGTTCGAAGCGGCTCCGTCATCCCTGCACCGCGGCGGCAGGGCCGATGGGGATGCGGATGAAAAAGGTGGTGCCCGCTCCTTCGCGCGTCTCGAAGGTGAGCGTTCCCTGGTGCTGCGCGACGACGTTGTGGGAGATGGCCAGCCCCTGCCCGGAGCCTCGCCCCACCTCCTTCGTCGTGAAGAAGGGGTCGTAGACCTTGCCGCGGATGGCGGCCGGAATGCCACCGCCCGTGTCCGAGATCGCCACCACGACGCTGGCCCCGTCCAGCCGCGTCTCGACGCGGATGGTTCCCCTGCGCTGCGTTCCCTTCACCACGTCCTCGATGGCATGGGCCGCGTTCACGATCACGTTGAGGAAGACCTGGTTCAGGTCGCCGGCGTGACACGTGACCAGGGGAACCTCGCCCAGCTCCGTCACCACGTCCGCCACGTACTTGTACTCGTTGCGCGCCACCTCGAGCGTCGCGAGGACCGCGCGGTTCAGGTCGGTGGCGACCATCTCCTTCTGGTCCGGGTGGGCGAACTCCTTCATCGCCCGGACGATGGTGGCGACGCGCTGCAGCCCTTCCAGCGTCCTCGCGATGCTCTTCGGGCCCTG
>DASPZP010000038.1:0-3390 GCA_035636195.1 Anaeromyxobacteraceae bacterium | reverse complement strand
GTGAAGGCGCTCTTCGCGACCCCGGGGCTCGTGCGCTCGGTCCAGTTCCGCCCGTCCATCCGTACCCAGTTCCTCGCGCGCACCGCCGCGCTGACCGGGCCGGAGCGCCGCGCGCTGGAGGCGCTCATGGCGGACGAGCGTGCACCGCTCGGTCCGCTCCCCCCCACCGACGAGGCGCGCGCGCTGGACGCAGCGCTCGACTGGGTGGACTTCGCGCATGCCCGGGAGCTCCTCGATAACGTGCCCACCCCCGCGGCACTGGTTAAGCAGCGGCTCATGGAGCGGCGCGCGAGCGTGCCGGTGCAGAGCGAGGAGCTCGCCATCCCCTTCGCCCAGGACCAGCAGCCGCAGCTCGGCCATGGCTCCATCCGGACCGGCGTCGGCGGCGGCGCGTCGTCCCGCTCCGGCGCGCTCGCGGTGTACGACTTCCGGCTGGCGCTGCACGACCTCGCCGATCCCAGGGACGGCTACCCGGACCTCGCCCAGATCGAGTTCTTGCCCACCCGCCTCCGCTACGAGGGGCGCTCGAAAACCCTCTCGCTGGAGCGGGCGCTGCTCGTCGATGTCTTCTCCCTGAACGACTTCACGCCCTTCGATCGCCACATATCGTGGCGGGCCGCGCTCGGCGCCGACACCGTGCGCGACGCCGGTTGCCCGGGGTGCCTGGCGGGCAAGGCGCAGGTGGGTGGTGGCCTCGCCCGATCGGCGCTCGGCGGCGCGGTGACGGCCTACGCCCTCACCGACGCGGAGCTGGCCTGGGCGCCGCGCCTCTCCGGGCTCGGCAGCGCGAGCGCACGCCTCGCGCTCGGCCCTTCCGGTGGGGTGCGCCTGCGGGTCGGCGACCGCGTCTCGCTCCTCGGGGAGGCGGCCTGGAGATACCTGCCGTGGGCCGCGCCGAGCAACACCTTCGACCTGCGCGCCACCGCCCGGCTGCACCTGGGGCGGGCGTCGCTCTGGGCGGAGGTCGGGCGCTGGCCCGTCGCGACCGAAGGGGTGGCCGGGATCTCGCTGTTCCTGTGAGGGAATGATGGCGAGCGTCGTGCTCCAGTCGGTGACGAAGCGCTACGGCGACCACCCGCCGGTCATCAGCGGGGTCGATCTCGAGATCCGCGAGCGCGAGCTCATGGTGCTGGTGGGGCCGTCAGGCTGCGGCAAGAGCACGCTGTTGCGCATGATCGCTGGGCTGGAGGAGCTCACCTCCGGCACCATCGCCATCGGCGGTCGCGTCGTGAACGACGTCGCGCCGAGGGATCGGGACATCGCGATGGTGTTCCAGAGCTACGCGCTCTACCCGCACATGACCGTGCGGCAGAACCTCGAGTTCGGCCTGCGCCTCCGCAAGACCCCTCGGCCCGAGATCGATCGGCTCGTCGGGGAGGCGGCCCGCACGCTCGGGCTGGACGAGCTCCTCGCGCGCCGGCCGAAGGAGCTCTCCGGCGGGCAGCGGCAGCGCGTCGCGCTCGGCCGCGCCCTGGTGCGCGACCCGGCGGTGTTCCTGTTCGACGAACCCCTCTCGAACCTCGACGCCAAGCTGCGCGTGCAGATGCGAGCCGAGATCAAGCAGCTCCAGCACCGGCTACAGGTCACCTCCGTCTACGTGACGCACGACCAGGTGGAGGCGATGACCATGGGCCACCGCATCGCCGTGCTGCACCAGGGCGTGCTCCAGCAAGTTGGCACGCCGCTCGAGGTCTACGAGCGGCCGCAGAACCTGTTCGTCGCGACGTTCATCGGGACCCCGCCCATGAACTTCCTCCGGGCCTTCGTGGCCGGGGACGGCGCGGCGCTCCTGGCGAAGGGTTTCACCTGGCCGGCGCCCGACTCCGCGCGCGCGGCGTTGCGCGATCGCGCCGGCCGCGCGGTGATGATCGGCCTGCGCCCCGAGCACGTGGTCGGGGAGGGGCGCGCCCCGCGAGGCGCGACCGCGCCGCTCGAGCTCGTCGTCGAGCTCATCGAGACGCTCGGCGCGGTCGTGATGGTGCACGGCCGCGCCGGCGAGGACGCGGTCGCCTTCGAGCTGGACCCGCACCGCGCGCCCGAGCTGGGGGAGCGGGTGGTGGTGCAGGTGGAGGTCGAGCGGCTGCACGCCTTCGATGCGGACACGGGCGAACGGCTCTAGCGACCTCCGCGCGCGGCCACGGGCTCGTACAGGGAGCGGGGGATCGCGCTGATGAGCCGGACCAGAGCCCTGGCCGGCAGGGGGAACGAGATGGCCGGCTCCCCGCGGGCGATGCCGTCCGCCATGCGCTTCACCGCGTCGTCGAGCTCCATGAGGAAGGGCATGGGGAAGCGGTTCTTGGCGGTCATCTCGGTCTTCACGAAGCCGGGATAGACGGTGAGGGCGCGCACGCCGGTCCTGCGCAGGTCGACCCGTATGCTCTCCATGAACACGTGCAACGCCGCCTTGCTGGCGCAGTAGGCTGCGTTGCCGGGGAAGCCGCGGAACCCGGCGAGCGACGAGACGCCCACCACCGTCCCCCGGCCACGTGCGACCATGGCGGGGAGCGCGGCCGCGACGGTCACCGCCGCCGCGGAGACGTTCACGTCGAGGACGCGCTTCACCTTGCGCCAGTCCATCTTGCGCGCGGAGGTAGGGTCCGAGATCCCCGCGTTGGCGATGACGAGGTCGAGCGCGCCGCCCGCCGCGGCCTCGGCCGCAGCCAGCGCGGCCACGAGCGCCTCCTCGTCGGCGACGTCGAGCACCACCGGGACGATGCGCCCAGGCACGCCCGCGCCGGCTCCGTCCTGGCTGAGCGACTCCAGCTCCGCCTGGCGCCGCGCGGCGGCGTGCACGGTCGCGCCCTCCCGCGCGTAGTGGAGCGCGAGGCCGCGCCCGAGCCCGCTCGACGCGCCGGTGATGAAGACGCTCTGGAAACGTGTCCTGGACATGGGTTCCTCCGGTGCGGTCTCCGTCGTGTCCCACGCCCGGCGCAGCGCCGGAACACCCCTCACGGGCGGGTTCAGGCAGCGAAGTGCGGGGCACCGTACGGCAGCCCCGAGCAGCCTACCGCGTGAGGGTCGAGGAATACTGCGGCGGCTGGAGAAGCGTTCGAGCTGCGGGCCCCCAGTCACTCACGTCACCGCTCGACAGCACCTTGTACTCGGGATGGCCTATCAGTGAGGTGGTCGATCTCAGCCGCCTCCCCGATCCCGGTTATCGAGCCTCCAGAAGAGACGGCCCCTGCTTACCCAGGCCTCCACGCTTCGCGCTGGCTAGAGGCCCCATGCGTCGCTTTGGCGCGACGAAGGAGGAAGAAGCAATGGGTATCAAGAGCATCGACTCGTCCCAGATCGCGGGGTTCAACAAGCAGTACAACGCCTCGCCTGCCAGCTTCATGCTCGGGATAGAGGCGAAGTCCATCTGGGAAGGACAGGGTCTCGGGAATCTGG
>DASPZP010000037.1:0-4275 GCA_035636195.1 Anaeromyxobacteraceae bacterium | reverse complement strand
GTGACGGTGGCGGTGACCCGGTAGCCGCGCGGTCCGACCGAAGGATCGGGCTCGGCGATGAGCTCCGACACCGCCAGGTTGGGGAGCGCCGCGCCGCGCGCGGCATCGAGGAGCGTCACCTCGGGGCGCTCGGCGCCGGCCTTCCCCTGCACCATCGGCGGCGGGGCGTCGAGGCGCCAGGCCGAGGCGGCGAGGTCGGACGCGACGACGAGCCGCTTCGAGAGCCCGGCGCCGGTCTCGGACTCCGCGAGCGCCCGCACCGCGGCCGCCACGCACGCGGAGAGGTCGGCGTGGCCGTAGCTCGGCTCGGCCTCGCGCAGCGCCCGCCGCACGGCGGCCTTGTCGAAGGTGGGCGGTGGGGCGGCCGGCGCGGCCGGACCCCCGCACACGAGCGCGGTGGCGGGCTCCTCGCCGGAGAGGCCGTCGAGCGCGGCGAGGAGATCGGACCGAGCGCGCTCGAAGAGCATCCCACCCGGCAGGCGGTAGCGCATGCTCCCCGAGGCATCGAGGACGAGCGCGACGGCCGCCGGGCCACGCGCCACGGCGGCGCGCGCCTCCTCCGGACGCTCGAGCCGCGGCCGGGCCAGCGCGGCCGCCACCGCGGCCAGGAGGAGCGTGCGCGCCGCGAAGAGGAGGAGCTTCTTCAAGCGCAGCCGCCGCTCGGTCTCGCGCCGCGCGCGCAGGATGAAGTCGATGGCGGGGAACGGCGTGGGCTTGGGGCGGCGCCGGAAGAAGAGGTGGATGACGAGCGGCACCGCCGCCGCGAGGAGGCCCCACAGGAGCGCGGGATGGAGGAAGGAGAGGCCCATCGGTTTCAGGCGGCGCGCCGCTCGCGGCGGGCCAGGAAGGGGAGCAGGATCTGATCCGGCGGCACGTCGGCCCGGCAGAGCACGTGCTCGAGGTCGGCCTCGGCGGCCGAGCGCCGCACGTGCGCCAGCCAGCGGTCCAGCACCTCCAGATAGCCCTTTCGCACGTCGCGCCCGTTCGCCTCCACCTGGCGAGCGTCCTCCATGGAGAGGAAGAGGGTGGGGTCCTCGAACGGGAACTCGAGCTCGTCGGGGTCGAGCACATGGAACAGGGTCACGTCGTGCTTGCGACGGCGCAGGAGCTCCAGCTGCTTCAGCACCTTCTCCTCGGCGTCGAAGAGATCCGAGAAGACGAGCACCGCGCTGCGGCGCGGCGCGTGCTCGAGGACGTGATCGACGGCGGCGGCGAGGCGCGTCGGCCCCCGCGGCTCGACCGCCGAGAGCGCCTCCACCAGGGCCGGCAGGTGGGAGGCGGCGGCGCGCGGCGGGACCGTCTTCACGACGCGGTCCGAGACCACCACCAGACCGGCCGCGTCGCCCTGCCGGACGAGGAGGTAGGCGAGCGAGGCGGCGAGCGCGCTCGCGTACTCGAACTTCGAGAGGCGCTCCGGGGCCCCCCGGTAGCCCATCGAGCCGGAGCCGTCGACGACGAGGAAGGTGCGGAGGTTCGTCTCCTGCTCGAACTGCTTCACGTAGTACTTGTCGAACTTGCCGTAGGCCTTCCAGTCGATGCGCCGGACGTCGTCGCCGGGGGCGTACTCCTTGTGCTCGGCGAACTCGACCGACTGGCCGTGGTGGGGCGACTTGTGGAGGCCGGTGAGGACGCCCTCGGCGATGGCGCGCACGCGCAGCTTCAGGGTCGCCAGGCGCGCGAGGACGAGCGGGTCGAGGGGCGACGGCGTCACGCCTTCACCAGCTCCAGCAGCCGCGCCACGATGTCGGCGGACTTCACGTTGTCCGACTCGGCGCGGAAGTTCGTGATGATGCGGTGCACGAGCACGGGGCCGGCGAGCGCGCGCACGTCCTCCACCGAGGCCGCCATGCGGCCGTCGAGGATGGCGCGCGCCTTGGCGCCGAGGACGAGGTTCTGGCTGGCGCGCGGGCCGGCTCCCCACTCGACGAGCTCCTTCACGAAGTCGGGCGCGCCCGGCTCCCGGGGCCGGGTGAGCCGCACGAGCTCCACCGCGTGGCGGATGACGTGGTCGGCGGCGGGGACGCGCCGCACGAGATCCTGCAGGTCGCGGATCTTGTGCGGCGAGAGGACGCGGGTGAGCGCGACGCGGGTGGCGGCGGTGGTGGTGCGGACGATCTGGACCTCCTCCTCCGCCGACGGATAGTGAACGTCGACGTAGAACATGAAGCGGTCGAGCTGCGCCTCGGGCAGGGGGTACGTCCCCTCCTGCTCGATGGGGTTCTGGGTGGCGAAGACCAGGAACGGCAGCTCGAGCGGGTAGGTCTCCCCGCCGGCCGAGACGCGATACTCCTGCATGGCCTGCAAGAGCGCCGCCTGCGTCTTGGGCGGGGTCCGGTTGATCTCGTCGGCCAGGATGAGGTTCGCGAAGATCGGCCCCTGCACGAAGCGGAAGGCGCGCTTGCCGGTGGTGTGGTCCTCCTCCAGCACGTCGGTGCCGGTGATGTCCGAGGGCATGAGGTCCGGCGTGAACTGGATGCGGTTGAAGGAGAGGTGCAGCACCTCCGCCACCGTCGAGATGAGGAGCGTCTTGGCGAGGCCGGGCACGCCCACGAAGAGGCAGTGACCGCGCGCGAAGAGCGCCGTCAGCAGGTGGTCGACCACGCCGCGCTGGCCGACGATGCGCTTCTCGATCTCGCCCAGGATCAGGCGGCGCGCGTCGGCGAGCTGCTTCACGGCCTCCAGATCGGCCTCCGGCGAGGGGGCGGGGAGCTCTGGTGGAGCGGCGGTGGTGCTCATGATCGCGGTCCCCTCAAGCTGATTGGCTTCCGATGTCGATTTCATGGTGCCTCATCTTCAGTGCGCAAGGAGCTGCGCGAAGCGCTTCTCGCGCGACGCCGCCCCGGGGTCGCCGAGCGCCTCGTGGACGAGGGCCAGGCCGGCGTGGATCTCGGGGTCGAAGGGATCGGTGGCGTTCGCCTGGAGGAGCTCGCTCTTCGCCGCCGGCCAGGCCTTCGCCTTGAGGTCCAGGCGCGCCAGGTGGAGGTGGAGCGCCGCGTACTGGGGGTGGCGGCGCACGGCCTCGCGGAGCGCGCCCCGCGCCTCCTCGTCGTGGCCGGACATCATGGCGGCGAGCGCGTACTTGTCGGAGAGCACGGCGATGCCCTTCCCCACCCGCGCCACCGCCTTGCCGTACTCGATGCGCGCCGCGCCCCACCTCCCGCGCTCGCGGAGGATCTCGCCGAGCCGGGCGAACGCGCGGGCGCGCTCGTCCGGGATCTCCGTCCACTCCGAGTGCGTTCCGCCGTGCTTCGGGTCGCCCTTGAAGCGGAGCTTCTCCGCCACGTGCTCGCCGCCCTCCGGCATCGGCCGGGCGGCCATGTGACGCTTCCAGTCGGCCAGGAACCCGTCGAAGGTCACCCCGAGCGCCTGCGCCACCGCCTGCTCGGCCGGGGTGCCCTGCTGCACGAGGTCGAGGATCCGGTTCATGAGGGGGCGGCCGCCCTTCTCCTCCAGGTACTCGACCGCCAGCGCGACCTCGGCGAACGCGAGCGCGGCCGCCTCCTGCGACGGCAGCTTCGCCATCGAGGGGTGCATCTGCGCGAACGTGACGAGCTCGCCCTTGCGCAGCGCCTCGCGGAGGAGTCCGGCGGAGGTGGCGGACAGCTCGCCCCCCGGGCCGCGCCAGCGCGTCTCGGAGAACTTGGCGAGCCCCTCGTGCAGCCAGATGGGCGTGTTGTTCCGCGTGCGGGCGGTGACGACGTAGTGGGTGTACTCGTGCGCGGCCGTGTCGAGCCAGTCGTAGCCCTTCACGAGCGCCTTCGGCGACACGATCATGAGCTTGTTGAACTTGCAGAGCGCGATGGTGCCGGAGGTCTTGATCTCCTCGTCGGTGAGCGTCGAGAGCCGCGCCAGCTCGCGCGTGTCGCTCAGGATCTCGATGACCACCTTGCCCGGCGCCGCCCAGCCGAGATCCTCCTGCAGCGCCTTCCGCTGCGACTCCAGCGCCTCGAGCACGTAGGGGACGAGCACCTCGTCCTTGCCCTTCGGGTAGGACACGATGAAGTGCTCGCCCTCGGCCCGGGCGTGGTCCTTCGTGACCTCGCGGGCCGCCCTGGCGAGCGCGAGATAGTCGAGGCCGCCGGTCGGAAAGCCGCCCTTCTCGAGCAGCGTCGCCGCCTCGCCGTATTGCTGCTGGTAGTAGCGCACCAGCCCGGCCACCGTCATGACGGCTCGATCCTGGCCGCGCGCCTGCAGGATGGGCGCGAGGAGCTCCTCCGCCCGCGCGACGTCCTCGTCCTCGAGCGCCGAGACCACCTGGCGGAGGGCGGGCATGAC
>DASPZP010000036.1:0-12320 GCA_035636195.1 Anaeromyxobacteraceae bacterium | reverse complement strand
GTCAATGCCGGTCGGGCAGCCGCGCCCTCAGTGCCGGGAGGGCGATCTCCACGAAGGCCTGCTGGGCCCTAGACGGAGTGCCAGACAGCCGGAGCAGGTGAATGGGGATCGGTGATGGCTCGAAGGCATCGAGCAGCAGCCTGAGCTTCCCTCGCGTGACCTGCCGATCGACCTGGTACGAGAGGACGCGCACGATCCCCAGCCCGGCCAGCGCCGCGTCGATGGCGGCCTGTCCGGTGTTGACGATGAGGTGCGGCCGGACCGAGACGAGGCGGGCTCGGGCCCCACTGCGTGGGAACGTCCAGCGGTCGACGCTGGGCGTCGCGGCCGTGAAGGCGATGCAGTCGTGGTGCGAGAGGTCCTCGGGCGAGGCCGGGACCCCGGCCTTCTTCAGATAGCCGGGGCTGGCGCAGACCACCGACCGTACCTCGCCCACTCGCAGCGCCTGCAGACTCGAGTCGGCCAGCTCGCCGATCCGCACCGCGACATCGAGCCCTTCGTCGGCGAGCGAGACCGGCCGGTCGACGAGCAGAAGCCGCACCGACGCAGCGGGATGCTTCTTCAGAAAGCGGGCGACGAGCGGTACCACGTGGAGCTGCCCGAAGAGCACCGGCGCGGTGACCGAGAGCGTCCCGCTGACGGGTGCGTCCGGGGCACGCGGCGACTCGAGCTGGTCAAACTCGACCAGCAGGCGGCGGCCTTGCTCGAGCAGCCGCTCGCCGTCGCTGGTGAGCGTGACCGAGCGCGTGGTCCGATGGAGCAGCCGCGCGCTGACCCGGCGCTCCAGCGCAGCGACGCCGCGGGTGACGGCCTGCGGCGAGCGGCGCAGCGCCCGCGCCGCGCCGACGAAGCTGCGCTGGGTCCCGACCGCGACGAAGACACGCCAGTCCTCGATGCCAGACATCATTCCTCCACAAGGAACACTGTAATCGTGCAGCCTTCATTGTTACGCGGTGCGGTGACGCCTAGCTTCCCTCTTGCGAGCCACTCCAGCCTCGCGACGACCAGGAGAACTGTCATGAGCCGCATCCCATCAGTCGATCCCGCCGCCGCCCCCGGTCCCGTCCAGCAGATCCTTGAGGGCGTCCAGCGCAGCCTCGGCGCCAAGCCCAATCTGTTCCGCGTAACCGCCAACTCCCAGGCTGCCCTCGAGGGGCTGACGGGGCTCTTCGGGGCCCTGGCCAAGGGCCACTTCAGCGCCCGGGAGCGCGAGGCCATCGCCCTGGCCGTCTCGGAGCTCAACGGCTGCAGCTACTGCCTGTCGGCTCACGCCGCGCTCGGCAAGGTTGCTGGCCTGACCGAGCTCGACATCGAGCAGGCGCGGTCCGGCGAGGCCTCCGACCCGCGTCTCGCCGCCGCCCTCCGGCTGGCCCGCCAGATCGTGGAGAGGCGCGGTCACGTGGGCGAGCGCGCGGTGACCGAGGCGCGCCGGGCGGGCCTCGGCGACGCCGAGCTGGTCGAGGTGGTCGCTCACGTCGGGCTCACGACACTCACGAACTACCTCAATGAGGTCGCCGCCACCGACATCGACTTTCCGGTGGTGAGCCTCCGCGCTGCCTGAGCGAGTGGAGTCCCCTATGCCCCGCCGCTTGCCCAGCGACGTTGCCTTCACCCCCGCCGTCAAGGCCGAGCAGTCCCGCCGCGGCTCGCGCGCCCGCTACCGGCGCGTCGAGGAGGGCGACGGCTGGGAGACCCGGATCACGCCGGAGCTGGCGGCCTTCCTGGCCGAGCGCAACAGCGTCTACCTCGCCACCGCCAGTGCCGCCGGCCAGCCCTACTTGCAGCACCGGGGCGGACCGCGCGGCTTCTTGCGCATACTCGACGAGCGCAGGCTCGGCTTCGCCGACTTTGCTGGCAATCGGCAGTACATCACCCTCGGCAACCTCGCCGAGAACGAGCGGGCCTTCCTCTTCGCGATGGACTATTCGGAGCGGCGGCGAGTGAAGCTCTGGGGCCGGGCGCGGGTGGTCGAGGGTGATGCGGCGCTGCTCGGCCGCCTCGCGCCCGCGGGGTACGCCGCGCGCCCGGAGCGCGCCATCCTCTTCGAGGTGGAGGCCTGGGACGTCAACTGTCGCCAGCACATTCCCGTGAAACTCGACGCAGCCACAGTCGAGAGCATCCTCGAGCCGCTGCACCGCCGCATCGCCGAGCTCGAGCTCGAGAACCAGCAGCTCCGCGCTGCCACGATGTAGACCCCGGCGGAGGAAGCATGCCGCGAGGAGACCGGAGATGGACGACGACCTGAACAGATTACCCCATTCCGGGCGCTCGAGCACGTTACGCACGCTGTCGCGAAGCCCGGCCTCGTCGACGGGCAGGTCGTGCTCGCGCAACTGATCGCTCATGAGCCCGGTCAGGGCATCGCAGTCCCGATGAGTGGCCGACCTGATCGTCGCTAGCACGTCTCGCTCCTCCGTCATCTCGGGCGCGCAACTCCCCCAGCTTCACCGGGATCAGACCGGCAGAGGACTATCTGTAACGATCGCCAGCGTCGCGAGACGCCTGCCTGGATAGAAGGTCCCCTCAAACACAGGAAGGCTCGCATGCTCGCAGCCAGACGCACCATTCACGCGGCAGCCGCAGTGTTCGCAGTGGTCGCCTCCGTCAGCTTCCTCCCGGTCGCCCGGGCGGGAGACGCTTCCCAGGAGAACAAGATCCCGGCCAGCTACATGGCCCTCATGAAAATGAAGCCGATGGATGTCATGCACGCGATGGACAGCGACAAGAAGGGCTACGTCATGAAGGAGGAGTTCATGAAGTTCCACGAGGCCATGTTCGACAGGATGGACAAGAACAAGGATGGAAAGCTCACCGCGGACGAGTGGATGGGCAAGCCCAAGCGCGATACCCCCTGACCGATCGGGCGCAGCGCCGCCGAGATCGAAGGCGACGCTGCGCTGACGTTCGAGACTCACGCCTTCGAGGTGCGCCGGATGAGCTCCCAGGCCGAGCCCGCGACGGCCGTGGCCAGCAGCACGCCGCCCACGTGGAATACGAGGAGATGTGGAAGCGAGGTGTGCGCCAGGCAGGTCAGCTGAAGCGCCGGGACACCTGCGACTGCTCCCGCGGCGAACGCTCTGCCTCTTCGAGCACGCGCGCGCAGGCGGAGCACTCCCGTGCATGAGCGAAGGCCTCCCTCCGCTCCGTATCGCCGGCGGGCAGGGCAGCGAGGCCCGCGGCGTCCGCGCGGATGCGCTCGCAGGAAGTCACGGCGATCCTTCTTCGACGAGGTCACCGAGGCGCCTCCGCAGCTCCTCGTACGCCCTGAACGCTCGGAGCTGCCGAGAGGCCTTCCTCGTCGAGGGTCTCGGTCGGCAGGCGCCCTGGGCGCGGAGCCAGTCGACGCGCATGTGCGCGGCGATGGAGAAGACTCACGGCCGGAGGCGCTCTCCACGCTTCCAGGTCCTTCCGCCAACGCTCGAGCATCACGATGACGCCCCGAAAGGCCGCGCATCCCGCTCGGGACAGTAACCGGCCCTGGCCGCACGACGTACTCGCTGCCGAACACGTCAGGACCGCCGATCCTTTGTAGGTGTCCCGCGGAGGAGAGCGATGTCGGAGTTGAGCATCGAGAGATTCCCAGAGGACCCGTCATCGCGGGCATTCGGTACGGGAGTCCCCCCGAGCGGCCGCTCGGGCAAAGGCGAACTCGCGAGTGCGACGCGAACCATGGACGACCGCGCACTCGTCGCCCGCACGCTCGCTGGCGACCCGGCTGCGTTTGGCGAGCTGCTGGATCGGCATCACGCGTCGTTCCTGCGGCTCGCTTGTGCATGGGGTCACGACGCGGCTGCGGCCCAGGAGATCGTCAGCTCCTCCTGGTCGGCGATCCTCGACGGCCTCGGGCGGTTCCAGTTCAACTGCTCCTTGCGGACCTGGATGATGAGAATCGTCGCAGGTTGCGCAGTGCGGCGGAACGAGGACGTGCCTGCGCCGCGCCGGAGTGCGCGAGTGGATGAGGTGGGCACGGAACACTTCGACCCCACCGGCGGTTGGACCGTCCCTCCGGCGCGATGGGATGAGCAATCTCTCATGAATGACGAGGTGACGGCGGCCGTTGCGGCAGCAATCGCGAGCCTTCCATTCGCCGAGAGAGCGGTTCTCACGCTGCGCGACGTGGAAGGGCTCGGCGCCGAGGACACCTGCGCGGTCTTGGACCTCAGCACGACCAGGCAGTGCCTGCTGCTTCACCGCGGACGCGAACGCGTGTGGCGGGCGCTGGATCAGCATCTCCGCGAACGCTCCCATCACCCGACGCTCAGCACCGGATAGCCCATGCCCCTCGCCCCATACCTGTTGCTCCTCGCATTCCAGACGACGCCGGGCGCCCCGGCCCCAACCCCACCGAATGACGTCACCCAGCACGAGGGCACCGAGCGGCCGTTCCGGAATGAATCGCGTTGAGCCCTTCGACGTGGATCACGCCGGGCACGCCTCGCACCCCAGCCTCCCGCCCGCCTGTACCACCGCCTGGAGCAGCTCGTCGATGCCGAACGGCTTCTGAAGCCGCCGCGTTCCGGGTAGTGGATTAGCCGCTGCGATCGCCGACGCGATGATGACCGGGATGGCGTTTGCCCTGACATCCTCGCCTCTGGAATCAGGCCGCAGAGGCGGCGGCTTCCCCTGGGCGCGCAGGTGCCGCGAGCCGTTCGTCGTTCAGCACGACGATCCCTGCGCGTTCCCACGGTGCGTCCCTCGAGGAGTGGTGGCGCTGAGCCGGAAAGTAGATGGTCCGGTAGTCGTGCTCGATCTGCTCGGGAGGAAGGTGTTCCTGGTTGCGCTCCAGGGCGCGCTCGAGTGCCGTCCGGAACGTGCAGTCGATCCAGATCGTCCGGTCGTAAGAGCGGAGGAGCTCACGCCTGAGCAGGAAGATGCCCTCGAGCAGGACGACATCGACCTCCGCGTACCGGTACGTGTGCCGCTGGAGGAAGCCCGACCGCCCGCTGATCTCGCGAATCGCATCGACGTGTCCGTCGCGCCGAAGAGGAGTGACGACATTCGCGAACATCTCGTCGTACCTGAACGCGTTCTCGTAGAAGTGACGCGCCGTGGGCGACCTGCCAAACCGATGGTGGGGTGGAGTGAGCCAGTCGTCAGCGTGAATGACGGCGGTGTGGACCCCTCGACCCTCGAGCGCGCCGTGGAGCAGGTTCGCGGTGTATCCCTTCCCCGATCCATCGATGCCGCTCAGCGCGACGAGGAGGCTACCGCTGCTGCTGCGAGCCTGGGCTCTACGCGCGAGCCTCTCGGCGACGACCTCGGTGGCTTCGGGCATGCGAAGTGCCATGGCCGACCTCACGCCGCGCGCCGGAGCTGCGGCTTGCGCCATGCCTCGCGGTAACCGGCTTCGAGCGTCGGGTTCGCCGCGCCGGCGAAGTAGCTCTCGGACTCGAGCCGCCCAAACAGACCGACGAGCCGCGCGGCCTCCTGTCGATTGTAGAAACGGCCTTCGCGGTCCGTGAATCCGGCCTCCCACTGCTCCAGGTCGACGTCCTCACCACCCGGAAGACAGCTGATGTCGTGAAAGCAGCCGGTGTTCACGATCGCGCCGCTCGCGAAGTGCCGGAAGCTAGCCTGCCGTGGAGTCGTTGCGCTCTGGATTGGGGTGGCCATGGGGTTCGTCCTCTGATCTCGCTCCTGACGATCAGTGGGCGAAGGCGGTGTTGCGTTACGTGCGCAGCGCGGACGCGTCGGGTGGCGATGAGTCACAACGTGATGGACGCGCGTCGGAAAAGAGAGCGCCTCGGGCGACGTGCACCCGAGGCGCGGAGCGGTGTCTCGTTTCAGCTTGAGCCGGCGGGCGAAGCGCGCCCAGTTCAGCGCACCGCCACGAGGCTCGATGGCGAAAAGTCTCCGCGAAGCGCTGCGCGTTACGCGGCCAGACAGCCCCGAACGGGTGGCGCCCAATCGTCGCGCACGGGCTCAGCCGAGCAAGATCGGCAATAACACGCCCGTGCCGAGCGCGAACACCCACAGGCCCGGGGCGGGCGTACCTTCGGGGCGGCGACGTCGCGCCTCGCGCGCGGCGACGCGCGGATCGAGGAGCAGCCAGGCGGCGTGGCGCCTCTCGAGCGCGAGGAACGACCAGGCGGTCACCGCGCCGAAGAGGAGCTGCCCGACGAGCGACGGGAGGAGCACGCTGGCTGCGCTCGCAGACCAGTCGAAGGTCCCGCGGAGGACGATCGGCTGGAGCGTGAGCGGATCGACGTACCACCGGATGAGCCCGAAGAGGAGCCCCCACACCACCGCAGCGCCGAAGGTCGGCGCCTCCTTGTGGAAGAGCAGCCCGTAGCTCATGCCGAGCACGGTCGACAGCGCAAAGCTCGCCGCGAACCCGAACACGGGTGCGCCGCCGCTCGCGGCCCGGAGCACGCTCGGCATCGAGCCGCTCGCGATGAGCACGAGGTTCAGGGCGAGCCCGCCGGCGATGCTCGCCAGCCCGCCCCACTTCAACGAGTGCAGGAGGCTGACGCCCGGACCCTCGGGCTCGCGATGGATGGGGTCCGACTCGGTGAAGAACCCCACCCACAGCCTGTCGAACGCGGCGTAGATGAGGCCGGCGATGAGCCCGTACACGATGTGGCCGACGAGCGAGCCGAAGAGCGCGGCGCCACGTTGCCAGGACCAGTCGAGCGGCTGGCCCGCCCAGATCGGCATGACGGTGAGTGGGCCCACGAACCACCACAGGATCCCGTAGGCCATGCCCCAGCCCATGCTCGAGCCGTAGCCGCGCAGGTCGCGCTGGAAGAGAACCCCCAGGCTCGCGCCGATGATGATCGCGAAGGTGAAGTGGAGCGTCACGCCGACCATGCGCGACTGCGAGCCGACGAGTCCAGCGATGAGCGGGAAGAAGCCTGCCTGCGCCATCCACTTCCCGAAAGCCCAGCCGCCCACGACCCCGGCGAGGCCGCCGACGACGAGCGCGCGCGGCCAGCTGAACCGCGGGTGACCCTCCTCGCGGCGCAGGATCCCCCACGTTCCGAGCCCGATCCCGAGCGGCGCGCCGAAGCAGAGGACGTAGGCGATGAGATGGGAGAAGCGGGCGCGTGCCGCATCGAGCATGCCCATCGCTTGCATGCCCTCGGAGGCGGCCGAGAGAAGCCCGACGGGAACCGCGAGCCAGAGCACGAAGGCGAACCCGAGCCCCCAGATCAGCCCTGCTCCAGGGGTGGTGGCGCGTGGGCCCGCCAGGAGCGCGAACGCGGCACCGTAGCCCGCGCCGAGGAGGATGCCGCTGTCGATCGTCGAGAGGAGGCCCTGCCCAACGGCGCCGCCGATGGCGCCGAGGAGCACGCACAACATGACGCCACCGACGCGGTGGGAGAGCTTCGGCATGGGGCACCTCGGTCAGGGAAGGAGCGCAGGGGCAGCCGGATGAGGCTGCCCCGGAGCGAGTGGGGAGCATGAGGGGGCTGCGGCGGTTGGCGGCCCCCTCATCTCGACTGCCGGAGCAGGCTCGGAGATGGTCTGGGCGATGTCGCGCGGGAAGAAGAGCTCGAGCGTCCAATCCGAGAGCACGCGGACCTTCCGCTCGAGGCCCGGCAGCTTCACCAGGTAGATGAAGCGCCACATCATCCAGGCGAGGAGTCCGGAGAAGCGCACGTGCCGGCGCGTGAAGGGGACGCGCAGCTCGGCGCAGGCTGTGTGGTGGCCGACGACGCAGAGGGCTCCCAGCGCGTCGAAGTGGAAAGGCTTCGGGCGGCCGCTGGATAGTGCGGCGTGGATGTTCTCGGCGAGGGTTCGCCCCTCGCGGAGCGCGAACTGTGCCGTTGGAGGGCACGGCTCCTTGGAGCGCGCGTCGACGATCGCCGCGCAATCGCCCGCGGCCCAGACGCCCGGGTGACCGGGGATGGCGAGGTGCTCGTCGACGACCACGGCGCCGCGCTTGGAGCGCTCGAAGGGTAGGGCCGTGAGAAGCGGGTGCGGGGTCGAGCCGGCGGTCCACACGAGCGTCTGGCCGCGGATCTCCTCGCCGGACTTGAGGACGAACGCGCCCGGGCGCGCATCCGCGACGCGTTCGCCGAGCCGGAAGGTGACTCCGCGCGCGGCCATCCGCTCCAACGCGTACGCCGCGAGCTGGGGAGAGAGCTCGGGCAGGATGCGATCGCCCGGGTGGACGAGGACGATCGCGAGGTCGTCGGTCTGGAGCGCTGGGTAGTCGGCGAGCATCCCGCGCGCGAAGTCGTTGAGCGCTCCCGCGAGCTCGACGCCGGCGAATCCACCGCCCGCGACGACGAAGGTGAGCAGCTCGCGGCGGCGCTCCGGATCGCTCTCGATCTCGGCACGCTCGAAGGAGTCGATCACCTGGTTTCGGATGCGCATCGCCTCCCGGAGCGTCTTGAAGCCGAGCGTGTGGCGCGCCACGTTCTCCAGACCGAGGTGATTCGTGACCGACCCGAGCGTGAGCACGAGTTGATCGAAAGGCAGCGTGATGGGGGGGACGGACGCGACGACGACGCGCCTCGCCGAGAGGTCGACGCTGCTGACCGGGCCGCGGAGGACCTGCGTCCTCCGTAGGCTCGTTCGTATGGGGCTCGAGATGTGCGTGGGCTCGAGACTCGAGCCCGCCACCTCGGCGAGCATGGGGGTGAAGAGGAGCGCATTCGTGTCGGAGACGAGCGTGATCGCGACGGACCGATCGGCGCCGAAGAGACGCTCGAGCTGCTCGGCCGTGGTAACGCCTGCGAACCCACCGCCCAGGATGACGATGCGACGCTTGTGGGGTTCGGGTGCCGACGGTGGGGCGGGCTCGGGTCCAAGCCAGCGCTCCACCGCGTCGGAGACGGCCTGGGAGGCGAGACCGAGCACGGCGCCGAACAGTACCCAGCCGACGAGATGCGGCACGAGCGCACGCATCCCCGCCGCTGTCCACATCGGGCGCTGTCCTGAAAGGACCGGGAAGAGCACGACGCTCACGAGCGCCCAGAGCGGAATGCCCAGCGCAGCGGCCGTCATCATGCTGTCGACGTACGCTCTTCGCGGAAACCGGAACCAGACGCCATAGCCGATGCCCACCAGCACGCCCAGCGCGACAGGGGCCGCGCCAAGCCGCAGGGTCGCGACGAGCGCGGCGCTGGCCAGGAGCCCTCCGACGAGGCCGATACCCGCGCGCCTCAGGACGCGTGACGGACGGGAGCTCGCCGCGGTCCAGGCGGCGCGCAGCGTCGGAGCGGTGATGCTCATGTCCGGGTCCCCGCCCCGACCTGCGAGAGACCCGCGCCGAGATAGCGCAGGATGCGAAGCTGGTGCGTCGAGAGCCCTCGCAGCGCGATGCGGCGCTCGTCGCTGCTCTCGGCGAGCCGAGCGAGCGCGGCCACACCGACCTCGTCGAAGCCGCTCACGAGCGCGACATCGATGACGATCTCTCGCTCGGCCTCAAGCTGGATCTGGGTCAGGAGCTCGCGCGCCGCGGCGCCGTCGAAAGTGCCAAGGAGGCGGAGGACGCGCCGGCCCCCCTCGATCCAGCGGTTCAGACGGATCCCTGCCATGAATGCTCCTTCACTGAGCGAGGTGCAGCTGTGCGGTTGTCGGACGCGGGACGGCGCGACCCTGGCCACAGAAGATGCAGGGCCGGTCCGGAGGGTGGTCGAGCTTGGCGCAGCCGCGCTTCGCTCGTGCGGGCATGATGACGGCCGCGAGCTGCATTCCGACGAGCGGCGCGACGCAGTAGATCCAGAGCGGGGCGAGCGCCCCCGCGAACACGGCCGAGCCGAACGACCGCGCCGGATTCATGCTCATGCCGGAGATCGGCGCCTCGAAGGTGATGTAGAGCGCCACGAGGAAGCCGGCGGATAGCCCGGTGAGCCGCTCGAAGCGTGAGCTGGAGACCGCCAGCACGACCGACATGAGCAGAAAGGAGATCGCGAGCTCCGCGGCGAAGGCGGTCAGCGCGCCGGAGGGGCCGGGAACCGTCGCCACGAACCGGGTCGAGTGATGCGCCAGGCGACGGCCGAGCAGTGCCCACGAGATGGCAACGCCGGCGATGGCCCCGATGAAGTGCGCGGCGACATAGAACACCGCGTCGGGGCGAGCGATCTTCCCGAGCCGCAGGAAGGTGAGGGTCGTCGACGGGTTGATGTGAGCTCCCGAGCGACGTCCCCACGGCGAGTAGATGATCCCGACCGCGGTCGTGCCCATGGCAACGCCCATGACCGCGCGGCGAGCGAGGTCGGTCCCGAGCGCCGCGTACGCCTGCGAGTCGGGGTGGA
The DNA here is from genome assembly GCA_035636195.1 of Anaeromyxobacteraceae bacterium. GTDB lineage: Bacteria > Myxococcota > Myxococcia > Myxococcales > Anaeromyxobacteraceae > Anaeromyxobacter_A. The sequence goes on along the minus strand of DASPZP010000036.1, from coordinate 2,112 downwards.
AGAGCAAGACGCTGAAGGCGCACGCTGAGATCATGAAGGCCGCAAGGCCGGCCGCCTCGATCACGTACTCGGGCCAGTGGGCGCGCAGGGCGGCGGTCACGGCAGCACCTGACTCGTCGCGATCGAAGTCGACGTCTCGGTCGAGGTCGGGTTCGAGGCCGGGCGGGTGCTCGCGTCCGTGGTCGAGGTCACCGTCGGGGGCGTGCGCAGCTCCGTCTCGAGCACGTTCAGGATTTCCGCGACGCTCCACGCCTGTGCTGGCGCCCCGACCGGCCGATACGGAGGCTCTGGCTCGAGGATCTCGGAGACGCTTCCGAGGCACCCCTCTTCCGAGATGTGGCGGTCCAGACCGCGCAGCAGCGACCGGCAGTACGCCCAAGTCGTCCGCGACCGGCCGAAGGCGTTGAGACACGCGCGGATGAACGGGCCGAGGAGCCAAGGCCAGACCAGGCCCTGGTGATACGCGCCGTCGCGCTCCCGCGGACCACCGCCGTAGCGCGGCTGGTAGTCGCGCTCGTCCGACGCGAGGGTGCGAAGGCCGACGGGAGTGAGCAGCGACCGCTCCACGACCCGGACCACCGCCTGCTGTCGCGGTCTGTCGAGGAGAGGGAAGGGGAGGCTCACCGCGAAGAGCTGGTTCGGGCGCAGCCGGCGGTCGGGGCCTTCCGGCAGGAGCACGTCGAAGAGGCGGCCCGCAACCGGATCCCAGAAGCGCTGCTCGAAGCTGTCTGCGATTCGCGCCGCCTCGTGGTCGAGCTCGCCCGCCCCGGTGTCGTCGCCCGCCCTACGCGCCCAGCCCGCCGCGAGCCGGTGCGCGTTGTACCAGAGCGCATTCACCTCGACGGGCTTGCCGTGGCGCGGCGTGACGACCCAGTCGCCCACCTTCGCATCCATCCAGGTGAGCTGGGCCCCGGGGTCGCCGGCTATCAGCAGGCCGTCCTCGGGATCGACGCGGATACCGTGCTCGGTACCCTCGCGGTGGGAGCGCAGGATCTCCCGCGCCTTGGGGTAAACCTCCAGCGCGAGGCCGGGGTCGCCGCCCGCCACGAGGTACGCGTGCACGGCCTGGAAGAGCCACAGCGTCGCGTCGACGGTGTTGTACTCGGGGACCCCCCCGCGATCGGGGAAGCGGTTCGGGATGAGGCCGCGCCGGGCGTGCGCCAGGAAGGCGCTGATGACCTCCCGGGCGGCCTCCAGGCGGCCGCGTGCCAGGAGGAGACCAGGGAGCGCGATCATCGTGTCGCGGCCCCAGTCCGTGAACCACGGGTAACCCGCGATCACGGTGGGGGTTCCGTCCGCTCGCTCGACGAGGAACTGCTCGGCGGCGGCGTCGAGGCGCGCGGCGAGCGCGTCGCGCGAGCGCGGGGTCCTGCGCACGCGCTCCGCCTGCTCGGCGCGGTTCACGGCGGCGCCATCGAGCGCCGACCACGGCCCCGTCGTGGCGACGACGAACGCGTCGACGCCGGGGTCGGCGTCCATCTCGATCGTGCCCATGCGCCAGAGGTCCTCACGGAAGTCGAGGCCACGATCGAGCTCCTCCAGGTACTCCGTGTCGCGGTGCCAAGCGCCGTCGTTGACGAAGGCTCCGCCCGAGTGGTGGAGGCGCAGCTCGGGTAGTCCGCCGTACGGTCGAACCGTGAGCGTGCGTACGCCGCCCGACGCACCCGCCGACTCGCGGACGCTCGGGTCGAGGGAGCCGTTCGCCTTGGCGAGCGCGTGGTAGTCGCGGAACGCGAGAAATGGCCGCAGGCGCAGGTGCACGGGGCGATTGGTCCGGTAGCGGACGACGGCGGCCTGCTCGCCGTGGACGAGGAAGAGCCGCTTCTCGAGCACGACGCCGCCCACCTCGAAGGTCCATGTCGGGAACGGGTCGAGCCGGAAGCCGGTCAGGTGGCGATGCCCCTCGGGATGGAGCGTCCCCGGGTACTGGTTCGTCGCGAGCGCGACCTCCGCGCCGCCCGCCATGAGGCTTTCCTCCAGCCGCGCGAGGAGCACGTGGCGCTCGCCCGGCGGGCGAAGGGGCACGACGAGCAAGCCGTGGTACCGCCGCGTGTTCGTTCCGGCGACCGTTCCCATGGCGAAGCCGCCGGTGCCGTTCGTCTCGAGCCACTC
>DASPZP010000035.1:0-16496 GCA_035636195.1 Anaeromyxobacteraceae bacterium | reverse complement strand
CGCTCGCGATAGAAGAGCAAGATGCTGAGGCAGTGGAACTCCTTGTCGGAGCTCTGCGTCACTTCCCGATCCACGATCTCGAGCTGACGGTTCTCGCGCAGCCAGCTCGTGATGCGCTCGGAGAGCGCCTCGCGATCTCGCGCGAGCGTCGTCGAGAACACCTTCATGCCGGTGAACGTGGGAAGCGGGCGGTCCACGGGGAGCAACGTACCGGGAGCGGGCCCACCCCGCAAGAACGTCGCCGATCCTCTACAGGACCTCGAGCGCGACCGCGACGCCTTGCCCGCCGCCGATGCAGGCGCCGCCGAGGCCGAAGCGAACCCGGCGCCGGCGCAGCTCATAGATGAGGTGCATGGTGATGCGGGCGCCGCTCGCCGCGAGGGGATGGCCGACGGCGATGGCACCGCCGTCGACGTTCGTACGGTCGCGCGGCAGCCCGAGCTCCTTCTCGACCGCCAGGTATTGCGGCGCGAAGGCCTCGTTCACCTCGAAGAGGTCGAACTCGGAGAGCTTCGCCTGGGCGCGGGCGAGCGTGTTCTGGAAGGCCGCCACCGGCCCGATGCCCATGATGGTCGGATCGACGCCGGCGAAGCCCCAGTTGACGAGCCGCGCCAGCGGCTGCTTCCCGTTCTTCTCGGCCCAGCCGCGCGTCGCCATCAGGAGCGCGCCGGCGCCGTCGGAGACGCCGCTCGCCGCGCCGGCGTGGACGACCCCGTCCTTCTTGAACACCTTGGGGAGCTTTCGGAGCGCCTCGACGGTCGTCTCGGGGCGCGGGTGCTCGTCGCGGCCGAACATCACCGGGCCCTTTCTCGTCGCGAGCTCCACGGGCGCGAGCTCTTCGGCGAGCCGCCCGCCCTCCTGCGCCGCCGCGAAGCGCTTCTGCGACAGGACGCTGTAGTCGTCGACCTCGTCCTGACCGATGCGGTACTGCTCGGCGAGCTTCTCCGCCGTCATGGCCATGGGGAGCCCGGCGTAGCTGTCGGTGAGGGCCGACCAGAGCATGTCCTCCATGGGCGGCGGCTTGCCGAGCGGCCACCCCCAGCGCGTGCCGCGCAGGACGAGCGGGGCCTGGCTCATCGATTCGGTGCCCCCGACCAGCACCAGCTCTGCTTCTCCGCCGGCGAGGAGGCGCGCCCCCTGCACCACCGCCTCGAAGCCGGAGCCGCATAGACGGTTCACGGTGAGCGCGGGAGTCGAGACCGGTGCTCCCGCCCGCAGGCCGACGTGGCGGGCGAGGTAGATGGCGTCCGAGGAGGTCTGGGCCACGTTGCCGAAGACGACGTGGTCCACCCGCTCCGGCGAGATGCCCGCCTGCGCCAGCGCGGCCCGGGCGGCGTGGACCCCCAGGTCGGTGGCGGAGAGATCCTTGAGAGAGCCCCCGTACGTCCCGAATGGGGTCCGCTTGGCGGCGAGGAAGACGACGTCGGTCGAGGTGGCGGAACGCATGGGAGCTCCTCCGGAGGCGACTTATCTAGGACCGCGCAGCAGGATGTTCACGGCCGAAGCGAAGAGGAGCGCCGCGAACGCGGCGATGGCGAAGGGGAGCGCCGCCGCGCGCCGGAGCTCGCGCCGCCCATCGCCGGCGTACCAGGCGCGGGCGGCGGCCACCCTCGCGTCGAGCTCGAGCGCCACCGCCGGCGTGCCGTGCCGGGTCGCGAAGCGCTCGACCGCGATCTCGTGCGCGGCGAGCTGCCCCTCCGGCGCCGCGCCTCGGACCGTCCCCACCTGGGCATTCCGGTCGGCCCGCGACGGTCGAGCGTGACTGTCGGTGAGGACGTACGCACCGTCCGAGAAGGGGCTGTAAAAGACGAGCCGCGCCGCCCCGGCCGCGCCGCGCTCCTGGAAGACGTCGGCATAGGTCCCGCGTGAGGCGTCGGCGTAGGCGTCGACCTCCCGCGCGAAGAGGCCGAAGGCGGAGCGCTCGTGGCGCAGGCCGAGCGGCGCGAAGCCGAGCCGCTCGAGCTCGACGCCCAGCCGCAGGCGCGGCGCCGAGCGGGGCGGCACGTCCCGCTCGCCCGTCACCCGCACGGAGGGGAGGAGGAACACCAGCGCGCGGCGGGCATACCGCCCCGCTTGCACGAGCGCGAAGATCGCGACGAGGAGGTTGAAGGTGCGCACGTGAGCGGCCGCGCTCTCCGCCGGCGGCGAGGACGAGCCCCTCCTACGCAGGCTCGTCGGCGGGCGGCTTCTTCTTGCCGAGGATGCGCGCGAGCAGGATCCCGATCTCGTAGAAGAGGATCATCGGCACCGCCATCAGGGCGAGGTTGAAGGGATCGCCGGTGGGCGTGATGATGGCCGCCAGCGTGACGTTCGCGACGATGGCGTGGCGGCGGTACTTCGTGAGGAACTCGACCGACACGAGCCCGACCATGGAGAGGAAGCCGATGATCACCGGCACCTCGAAGATGATCCCGAAGCCGAGCAGCATGGCGAGCACGAGCGAGAGCTGCTCGGTCATGGTGAGGATGGGCTTCATGTCCTCGCCGGCGATGGCGGCGAGCGCCGGGAAGGCGTACGGCATGACGAGGAAGTAACAGAAGGCCGCGCCGCCGTAGAACAGGAGCGTCGCCGAGGCGAGGAAGGGCACCACCACCGACCGCTCGCGCTTGTAGAGGCCAGGGGCGATGAAGAGCCAGACCTGGAGGAGCACGTAGGGCGCGGCGACGAAGATGCCGCCGTACAGCGCCACCTTCAGGTACACCATGAACGGCTCGATGTAGCCGGTGTAGTGCAGGAACTGCTGCCCCTCGGGCAGCGACTTCAGCACCGGCTGCATCACCCAGCGGAAGATGCGCTCGCACCAGTACCCCACGAGCGCCATGCCGACGGCGATGCCGAGCAGCGCGCGGACGAGCCGCCTGCGGAGGTCCTGCAGGTGCTCGAAGAAGCTCTGCCGGGCTTCCTCGGGCGCGGCGGGCGCATCCGGCGCGGGGAGGGCCTTCTTGGCGGGCTCGGTCATGAAGCCTTCGGCGCTGCCTCCGCCGGCGGGGCCGGCGCGGTGGCGGGTGGCGCCGCGTCGACGCGGGGTGGCGCGGCGGGCGGCTCGGCCAGCGCGGCCTCGAGGCCGGGGATGTTGTCGGCGGACGCGGGCGGCACCTCACCCGAGGACAACGGCACGCCCCCGGGTGGCATCGCCGGCGGTGGCTCCCCGTCGACGGGCTGGTGCTGGGTCCCCACCAGCGTCGGCTTCTGCGGCTTTTGCTGGTCGGAGTACAGCTCGGTCTCGAACTGCTGCTTCAGGTCCTCGGTGGCCTTGCGGAACTCGCGCAGGCCCTTGCCGAGCTGCTTGGCGGCGTCGGGAAGCTTCTGGGGCCCAAGCAGGACGAGCGCGAGGACCAGGATGATGACGATCTCACCCATGCCGAGGCCGAACATGCGGCTTCTATAACACGCGCTCGGCGCAGTTTGTGCCGGAGGGAACCCGCCTCTGACGTTGCGTCCATGCGGGGGCTCTTTCCTGCGGCGGGGGGTGAACCCCCGCCCTACTGTTGAGGTGTAGGGCGGGGGCTTGTCCCCCGCCGTCCTCACCCACGTGGCGGGCGCGATGGCCTACTGGTTGCTCAAGACCGAGCCGGAGCAGTACGCGTTCGACGACCTCATGCGCGACGGTACGACCGCGTGGACCGGGGTGAAGAACCCGCAGGCGCAAGCCAACCTGCGCGCCATGAAGCAGGGCGACCGGGCGGTCATCTACCACTCGGGCGAGCGGCGTGCGGTGGGGGTGGCCGAGGTGGTGCGGACCGCCTACGAGGTCCCCGCCTCGAACGGCGCGCCGCTCGTCGCGGTCGACGTCCGCGCGGTCGAGCCGCTGCCGGCGCCGGTGCCGCTCGAGGCGATCAAGCTCGAGCCCGCCTTCGTCGGCTCGTTGCTGCTCCGGCAGGGCCGCCTCTCGGTGGTGCCGCTCTCGCCCGCCGAGTGGCGGGACCTCTCGCAGCTCGCCACCGTCATCGCCAAGACCGGCGGCCTCCGGCGCAAGGAGCGGTTTTGAACGAGCGCGAGCGGGCGCCGGCCAGGCCTCGAAGCGCTAGACCTTGAAGCGCTTGACCTCGACGCGCAGCACGTCCGCCTGCTGCGCGAGATCGATGATCGACGCCTCGAGGTCCTTCACCGAGTAGGTCTGCGCCTCGGCCACCTGCTTGATCTGCTCGACCGCGCCCATCACGAGCTCCGAGCCCTTGGTCTGGTCCTTCTGGGCTCGGTTCAGGTGGTTCACCATGTCGCTGATGGACTCGATCGCCTTCGTGATCTGTTTCGAGCCCCGCGCCTGCTCCTGGCTCGAGCGCTCGACGTGCTTCGTGATGACCTTCATCTTCTCCGAGCTCTTCATGATCTGCTCGGAGCCGCGCGCCTGCTCGGCGGTCGCGGTGGCGATCTGCTGGACCGTCTCGGCGATCCGGTTGATGGCCATCGTGACCTGCTTCGAGCCGCGCGCCTGCTCGATGGTGGCGCGGGCGATGGCCTTCACCATCTGCGTCGACTTGATGCTGGAGGCCTGGATCTTCTTGAGCGCCGTCTCTGCCTCCTGGCCCAGGCGCACGCCGTCCTCCACGTTCTTCACGCCGCGGTCCATGGCGGCCACCGCGTTGGCGCTCTCGTCCTGCACCGAGCGGATGAGCTCGGCGATCTCCTTCGTCGAGGCGCCGGTGCGCTCGGCGAGGTCCTTGATCTCGTCCGCCACCACCGCGAAGCCCTTGCCGTGCTCGCCCGACTGGGCGGCGAGGATGGCGGCGTTGAGCGCGAGCAGGTTCGTCTGCTCGGCCACCTCGTCGATGACGTTCAGGATGTTGCCGATGGTGCCGATCTTCTTCCCCAGCGAGTCGATGACGTCGGCCGCCTCGCGCGAGCTGCCCTTGATGCGCTCGATGCCGGCCAGGGTGCGCGAGAGCGACTCGGTGCCGAGCTCGGAGTCCTTCATGGCCTGCTCGGACAGCTTGGCGGTCTCGTTGGCGTTCGTCTCGACCTGGCTGATGGAGACGTCCATCTCGTTCATGGACGAGCTCGTCTCCTCGGCCGTCGCCGAGAGGTCCTCCACGTTCTTCGCCACCTCCTTGATGGAGTAGGTCATCTGCTCGATGGCGGCGGTGGTCTCCTCCACGCTGGCGGCCAGCGCCTGGATGTTCTCGGCCACCTCGCCGTTGGTGGCGGCCATCTGCAGGATGGAGGAGGACGACTCGTCCGCGGACTGCGCCAGGACCTCCACGTTGTCGGCGATGCCCTTCAGCGAGGCGATCATCTCGCCCATCGAGGCGCCCGTCTCCGCCACCCGCGCCGAGACCGTGCCGGTGCCCTCCGCCACCTGCGCGCCCGTCTTGGCGATCCGCTCGATGACCGAGCCGACGCCCTCGGAGACGCCCTTCACGCGGGAGAGGGTCCCGGCCAGGTTCTCACCGATGCGGTTCAGGGAATCGGCGAGCTGACCCAGCTCGTCGTCGGAGAGCTTCTCGGCGCGGGCGTTGAGGTCGCAGTCCGAGACGCGCCCCGCCACCAGGCTCATCTCCGTGAGGGGCCGCACCATGAGCCGATGGGTGAGCCACCAGAGGAGCCCACAGAGCGTGAGGGCACCCCCGATGAGCAAAGAGTAGAGGGTGAGCTGGATGCGCGCGAGCTGGGTGCCGAGCTCCGTCGTGTCGTGCCCGCTCACCACGTAGCCGACGAGGGTTCCTCCCGGCGTGGCGCCGGTCGGCCGGGCTGCCGGCACCTCGGCCCGCACCGGCGCGAACGCGACGTACATCCCGTCCAGGGCGAGGAAGGTCCGCTCGGGGTGGCGGGCCTGATCCGCCAGCACGCTCTCGAGGCCGTCGGCGAAGGCCGGCTTGACCATGCGCGCCGCGACGGACCGGTCGGCGCGCAGCACCACCAGAAACGCGTCCTGGGCGTCGTGCAGCGCGCCTTCGACGCCGGCCGCCACCTCCCTGTCTCGCCCCGCGGCGAGCGGCGCCGCGATCTGCACCGCCGCCATCCGCGCCTCGCCCTCCGTCCGCTGGCGGAGGCCGTCCTCGAGCTCCTGCCGGACGATGCGTTGCACGACGAAGCCGGTCACGAACACGAAGAGGACGAGCGCGGTGACGAGGGTCGCGTAGAGCGTCCGCTTCAGGCCGAGCTTGTCGATGAGCTGGAGCATGGTGGCGCGATCTCACGGGGGCGCCCATGTAGGGAAAACGCCCCTTTTCCAGGGACTTAGCGCCTCTGCATCATGCTACGCGACCCGTGGGGGGGGATCAAGGAAGCGGGCGCTCAGCCCTCACTGGCCGAACAGGTCCTGCACCTCGACGCGCGCCTTGTCGGGCGCGTCCGCGACAGGCTTCGTCTCCGTCTTGAAGGGCTCGAGGACGCCGCGCCCCTCGGCGCTGGCGAGCTTGCCGTTGGTCGGGTCGATGCGCACGAGCTCGATCCCCTCCGGGGCCGGGAACTCGGGCTGAGGCCTGTCGCGGAGCGCGCTCTGCATGTAGGAGAGCCAGATGGGCAGCGCGGCTCGGCCTCCGGTCTCGAAGCGTCCGAGCGGCATCTCGTTGTGGTCGTAACCGAGCCAGACCCCGGCGAAGAGGTCGCGGGTGAAGCCCATGAACCAGGTGTCGAAGGAGTCGTTGGTGGTGCCGGTCTTGCCCGCGGCGGGCTTCCCGAGCCGGGCCGCCTGAGCGCCGGTGCCTACCGTCGCCACCTCGTGCAGGAGCGAGACGGTGATGTAGGCCGAGCGCGGATCCATGACGCGCTCCGGCGGCGGCCCCGTCACCGCAGCCGCCGCGGCGGCGAGTCGCGTCGAGAGCGGCACCCACGCGTCGGCCGGCGCGCTGTGATCCTCGAGGAGCCGACCATCCCGATCGAGCGCCCGCTTCACGAAGGCGGAGGGTTTCTTCTCCCCGTAGCGATCGAGGAGCGCGTAGACGTTGGCGAGGCTCCACAGCGTGGTGCAGGACGAGCCGATGGCGCTCCCGAGCTCGCGCTTGACGGGCGTGGCGAGCCCGAGCGCGGCCGCCCAGCTCACCATGTTGTCGACGCCGAGCGACGAGGCCACCTTGATGGTCGGGATGTTCATCGAGTGGACGAGCGCGTCGCGCAAGGTGACCTCACCCTTGAACGAGGCGCCGAAGTTCTCGGGCTTCCACGACACGCCAGAGGTCTCGTCGCGGTAGACGATGGGCGCGTCGGTGAGGAGCGTCGCGGGCGTGTAGTTGAGCTTCTCGATGGCGGCCGAGTAGATGATCGGCTTGAAGGCCGAGCCGGGCTGGCGGCAGGCCTGGAAGGCCCGGTTGAACTCGGAGGCGTCGAAGTCGTAGCCGCCCACCATCGCCGCCACGTAGCCGGTGAACGGCTCGATCGAGACGAGCGCCCCCTGCAGCTTCGGCTCCTGCTCGAGCGCGAAGAGCACCCGGGCCTCCGGGACGAGCCCCTGCCGCTCGGCCGGCTCGCGGCTCACCAGCTCGGCGCGCTCGACCCGCCGCACCAGGACGACGTCGCCGGCATGGAGCGCCGTCGACGGCCGGGAGATGAGCGCGTCGGGGTAGCTCTGCTCGGGGTTGGGCCTGCGCGCCCAGCGCATGCCGGAGATGGGAAGGAGCCCCTCCGTCGCGCCGACGGCCACCCGCGCCAGCGCCGCGCGGTCGTCCACCTGGGTCACGATCCCGACCGCGTAGTCGCCTGGCTCGAGCACGCCGGGCGGCCAGACGCGGGCGAGCCGCGCCTGGAGCGCGTCGCGCTCCTTCCCTTCCACGTGCGTCACCGGCCCGCCGTAGCCCTGCCGGTGATCGACCTCCATCAGGCCGGCCAGCATGGCCGCCTGGGCCCCCCGCTGCTTCTCGAGGTCCATGGCGAGCTCGACGCGCAGGCCGTCGTGCAGGACGCGCTCGTTTCCGTAGCGGTCGACGAGCTGCCGCCGCACCTGCTCCACGTAGAAGGGCGCCGTCTCGCGGAAGACGTCGTCGACCGGGTAGACCTTCACCTCGGTCTCCTCCGCGCCGACCCGCTCGTCGGCGGTGATCATGCCCTCCTCGTACATGCGCCGCAGCACGTAACGGCGGCGCGCCTTGGCGGAGTCGGGGTGGCTGAAGGGCGAGTATTTCGAGGGCGCCTGCGGCAACCCGGCGAGGAGCGCCACCTCGGCCAGGGTGAGGTCCTCCACGTTCTTCCGGAAGTAGTTCTCCGCCGCCGCCTGCACCCCGTAGCTGTGATGGCCGAGGAAGACGCCGTTGAGGTACAGCCAGAGGATCTCCTGCTTCGAGAAGACCACCTCGAGCCGCCGGGCCAGGATGAGCTCGCGGACCTTGCGGCGCAGGTTGCGCTTCGTGCCCTGCTCGAAGCCTTCCGCGGAGACGAGGAGCGACTTGGCGGTCTGCTGGGTGATCGTCGAGCCGCCCTGCACCTTGTGCCGGAGCACGTAGGTGTTCACGGCGGCGCGCAAGGTCCCCGCCCAGTCGACGCCGCCATGCTCGAAGAAGTTCTTGTCCTCCGAGGCGAGGAGCGCTTGCACGAGCTTCGTCGGAATGCGCGCGAATGGCACGACCTTGCGCCGCTCGTCGAAGAGCTCGCCCGCTAGCTGGCCATCGCTCGAGACGAGCTCGGTCACGATGGGCGGCCGGTACTCGGCGAGCGTGGGGACGTCGGGGAGGCCGCCCGCGTAGTGCCGCCACGCGAGCACCGCGGCGACGAGCGCCGCGACGCCCGCGAGCACGGTGAGGAGCGAGAGCCCTGCCAGGACGGCCGTCCAGCGCGAGCGGCGGGCTGGCGCGCCCCCCGGCGACGCGGGGGCGGGGGGCTGCTCTCTCGGCGTCGGGCCCTGGGGAATGCTCATGCGGCGGCGAATCTAAGCCCCGCTCCGGGCAGGGATCAACGATCAGCCCCGGGAGGCGGCGCCAGGTTCATCTTCGAGAGCACCGCGAGCAGCTCCTCGGGGATGGGCGCCTCCAGTCGCAGCGGGCGATCCGTCATGGGATGCGGCAGCTCGAGCTTGCGGGCGTGCAGGAACATGCGCCGGAGCCCCCAGCGCGTCTTCGCCAGGCGGTTGAAGGGGAAGTCGCCGTAGCGCCCGTCGCCCGCCACCGGGTGTCCCATCGCCTGGAGGTGGCGCCGGATCTGGTGCGTGCGGCCGGTCTCGATGCGGAGCGCGAGGAGCGACGCCTCGCGCATCGAAGAGACCACCCGGTAGTGCGTCACCGCCTCCTGGAACTTCACCCCGCGCTGCGTCTTCGAGCGCGCCGTCTGCTCGTGCTCCGTCAGCGGGAGGTCGACGGTGCCGTCGGTGCGCGGCATCTTCCCCTTGGCGAGCGCGAGGTAGCTCTTCCGCACCCCCTCGCCCTCCGTGAAGATGCCGGTCAGGGCCACCATGCACCGGCGCGTCTTGGCCACGAGCACCACGCCGGAGGTCTCGCGGTCGAGCCGGTGCGCCGGCGACGGCTTGAATTCGGTGGACGGGAGATCGGCTGGAACCCTGAGGTAAGTCCGCGCCTCCTCGACCAGTGTGGCGCCCGTGATGCCGGTGCCGGGGTGCGCCGCGAGCCCGGCCGGCTTGTTCACGGCGAGGAGGTGCTCGTCCTCGAAGAGCACGGAGAAGGTGACCTTGACCGCGCCGGGCGCGGGCTCGGCCTCGCCCCCGGCGCGCCCGAGCAGCCGCTCCTCGTCCGCGCGCACCACCACCGCATCGCCTTCGGCCAGGACCTGCTCGGCCTTTCCTCGGCCGCCGTTCACGCGCACCTTGCGCGTGCGCAAGAGCTTGAAGATGTGGCTGAGCGGGACGTCCTTCAGGGCGCGGCGCAGGAACTTGTCGAGCCGCTGCCCGGCGGCGTCGGCGCTGACCTTCATCTCGAGCACGGTGAGGTTCTACTACGAGCGCACGCCGCGCTGCTCACATCTCCGACGCGCTCGCCTCCGCGCTCGCGTCCTGCGCCGGCTTCTGCTGGCGCGCCACGGGGCCGTCGGTGAACGTGTACTGGGCGTCGGCCGCGAAGACGACGGCGGTGTAGGTGGGGTGCCAGCCCTCCGAGATGGCTCGCACCACGAGGTGCCCGGCGGCGTTGCGGCTGATGTTCCCGCCCAGGGGGATGACCCCCGTAGCGCGCGACTTCACCCGGGCGATGTCCTGCTTCGCGGGCGCCTTCCCGCTGACGTCCACCAGGACCTCTCGGTAGAGCTCGGCATACGCGCGCCGCATGGCCTCACGGCGCGCGACGAGCAGCGGGGCCGCGAGCGCCTTCTTGAAGCTCTCGAGCGGCAGCGCGCCGTCGAGGTAGTAGGTGTAGCTGCCGAGCAGCTTGCGCTCGCCGCCCACGGCCGACTCGACGCGCAGCGTGACCAGCGTCTCCAACCCCACCCCCTCGTCCGCGATGAGGTACGTCACGTACGGCTGGACCGTCACCGGCGCGGCGATCCCCCCCTTCGCGCGGGGCGGGGTCAGCGCCTCGATGGCGGCCCGCGCCTCCTCGCGCGCGTCGATCTGGTACAGCCCGGAGACCGCCCCGGCCTCGCCCATCTTGCGCGTGGTCCGGTCGATGTTCGCGATGTTCATGGCGACGCCGATGGGACCGAGCGCGACCCCCAACCCGACGCTGCCGCCGGACCACTGCTGGAAGAAGGCGGACTTGTCGGGCACCTCGTAGGCGCGCGACGCCACGTCGTCCTTCGCCGGGCGGCCCTCGGAGAGCGCTGGAGGTGCGGCCGCATCGCGGGGGAGCTGCGCGACCTTGACGGACTGGATGCCGGCGCAGGCGGAGAGGGAGAGGAGGAGGCAGGTCGCAGCGGCGACCGGGAGCTTCGTCATCGAGCGTCTCCTTGCACGGTCCTGGACGCCCCACTGCGAGCGCGGACCGGCGTCGTCGAGGTCGCACGGAGCGTCGCAGACGCCGCTCGTCGTAGCAAGAATATTCTCACGCTGCGTGACGTGAGGGCCTACACCGTCCGAGCGTGTACCGCGGCCGGCGACGTCGCCCTACGCCACCCTCACAGCAGCTCGAGCTGCTCCTGCTCCACGAGCGGCTCGGCGCGGATGCCCTCCCGCCGCAGGTGCCCGGCCAGCTCGCGCGCATACCCGTGCACCGTGAGGACGCGGCGCGCGCCGCTCGCCTTGGCGTAGCGCATCAGGGACGGGAAGTCGGCGTGGTCGGAGAGCGGAAAGGCGGCGTCGGCACCGCGGAAGCCGCCGCGCCCGTCGATAGCCCAGCCGGTCAGTACGGCCGTGCGCCGGTTCGGGATGCGCAGGATGGGCGAGGTGCGGGCGAGGTGCGGCGGCGCGACCACCACCTCGCCCCTGGCCGGCCCCTCCGGCCCGAGCAGCGCCACGTTCGGCAAAGGCACCCCCTGCGCCTCGTAGACGCGGTTCACCGCGTGCACGACCGGGTGGGCGCGGCAGGGGTAGCCGGCCTCGCCCAGGTACTTCAGGATCTCCTGCGCCTTCCCGAGCGCGTAGCCGAGCAGGACCGGCGTCGCACCGTCCGAGAGCGCCTCGTCGACGAAGCGCCGGATGGCGAGGAGCACCTCTTCCTTCTCGGGGAAGACGTAGCGGGGGATGCCGAAGGTGGACTCGAGCACGAGCACATCGCACTCGACCACCTCGGCCGGCTCGGCGGTCAGGGTGGCCTGCAGGCAGAGGTCGCCCGAGTAGCCGAGCGCGACCCCGCCGCGGGTGACGCGCAGCTGCGCCGAGCCGAGGACGTGCCCGGCGGGGAAGAGCTCGAGGGTGAGGTCGCCGAGGCCGAACGGCTGCCGGTACCCGACCGGCAGCGCCTCGCTCTTCACCTTCGCGCCGAGCCGGTGCCGCATGAGCGCGACGGTGGGCTCGGTGGCGATCGTGCGCTCGTGGCGCGCGATGTGATCGCCATGGGCGTGCGAGACGAACGCGCAGGCCGACTTGCGATGGGCGTCGAGGAAGAGGCCGCTCTCGGCGACCTTCAGCTGGCCCTGCGAGAGCTCGATGGGTAGGCGCCTCATCCGGCGCCTTCTTACCCCACCTCTCCGACACGGGTCACCGGTCCACGGCGGGGCTGGTCGGCGGTCGCGCCAGGCGCGAGCGCGCCTCGACCACGCCGCCCACCTCCCCCATCACGACCCCGGCCACGATGAGCCCTCCACCCCACCAGTCGAGTGGGACGAGCGGCTCGCCGCCCACGAGGTGGGAGAAGAGCGCCGCCGCCACCGGCTCCAGCGAGAAGATGAGCGCAGCCCGCACCGCGGTGGTGTGGCGCTGCGCCCAGTTCTGGACGAAGTAGGCGCCGGCGGTCATCGCGAGGCCGGTGTAGAGGACGGTCGCCCAGAGGGCTGGGGTCGCCGCGAGCTGGACGGGTTCGAGCGGGAGGAGGAGCGGAACGAGCGCCACGGTCGTCCCCACCTGCACGAGCGTGAGGAGCGCCACCGGGTGGTGGCGGGTCCACTCGGACGCGTAGATGATCTGCAGCGCGAAGGCGATGGCGCATCCCGCGGTGAGCAGATCGCCCGTCCGGATCTCGGCCGAGAGGTCGGTGCCGAACGGACGGGTGAGGAGGAGGAGCCCGGCCACGGCGAGCGCCACGCCTGCCCAGGCCGACGCTCGGACGTGCCGCCCGAAGAGGAAGCGGGCCAGAAACGGCACGATGAGCACCGACAGCCCGGTGAGGAAGCCGGAGCGGGCCGGCGTCGTCCCGCGAAGCCCGAGCGTCTGCAGCCCGAACCCGGCGAACATGGTGAGGCCGAGGAGGACGCCGTGGCGGAAGAGGGCGCGGGTGGACCGCTCGCCGCGCCAGACCACCACCGCCGCCAGCGCCCCGGCGGCGACGGCGAAGCGCAGGAGGAGGAAGACGCCCGTCGAGGTGCCGGCGAGGGCGTTCTTCACCAGGAGGAAGGTCGTCCCCCAGGCGAGCGTCAGCAGGAGCAGCGCGAGGTCGGCCACGGGCGGCGTTCATAGCACGCTCACCGGAGGCGGCACCCCCGTCCGCGCCAGCGCGCGACCGCGTCGTAGGACGCGTCGGCGAGCCGGGTTGGGACGGCAGCGACGAGCGCCCCGGCGAGCGCCCACCCGTCACCGAGCGCGCGCAGCGCCCGCGCTACCGCGGCAGCGCGGGTGCTGACGCGCTCCCCGTCTCCCGTCCGCTCCACGACGACGACCGTGTCCGGCACGTCGAACGCGCCGCGCATGCCGGCGGCGCTCCGGTACGGGGCGCTCGCCTCATCCTGCAGCGGCGCGAAGGTGAGGGCGCCGCGGCGGTCGCGCTGCGCGAGCCAGCGCACCGCGCGGCCGCAGAGGCCACAGGGGCCGTCGTAGAGCACGAGGGTCACCCGCGAACCATACGGCGGGGGACGGGCCCCCGCCCTACGCACGAGATTGGGCGGGGGTTCATCCGCCATCATTCATCACAGCCTCCCCGCGGTCGCGCGACGCAGTCCGGCGGAGGGTCTCAGGCAGTGAAGTGAACGGCCGCGAACGGCGGGCGCCTGCTTCGTGGCCGAACGTTGCTGTCGGCCGGGCGTCGCGCGCGAGGCGGCGTCGCGCGACGGAGACGGTCGCCGCAAGATCGGCTTACAAGAAGCGCGCTCTCGACCCCTCTCTCCCCCAGCGCTCATGCTTCGTCACGTCGTGGCTCCGCGACCGGGGAAGCAGGGTCCTGCGCTGGACCGGGCAACGGTCTCGCGGTGAACTGGTCCATCCAGGCATCGCCGAACGCCTGCCTCGCCGCCTGCTGATTGTGAAACCGGCAAGTCACCCGGAGGTTGGGGATGGTCGACGCTCCCCCGCGCGCGACCGGCACGATGTGGTCGAGCTCGAGCCGCCGGGTCGAGCCGCACACTCCGCCGGATGCAACCGACCATTGGCACCGGCCGCCGTCGCGGGTCCAGACCGCCCGCTTCACCTCAGCCGGGATGTGCCGCGGCCGCTCGGACGGGCGTGGCGGCGCCATCCGGGGCTTCTTCACGAGGCCCTTCTTCCGGTCGTGCTTCGCGAGGAGGAGGTCGAGGGCGGCCTCGAGCACCGTCTCGGTGTCGGCGCCAGGGTGGCTGTGCGAGAGCGCGTCGCGCGCAGCCGAGAGCTTCGCGAGGAAGCGCTTCGAGACGGTGATGTGGTACCGGCGCAGCTCGGCCGTGAGCGGCTCGGCCTCGTCTGGCTGGCGCATCGGGGCCGCCGGACGCGGCAGCGGGGCCGGCGGGCTGGGGGCGTCACCGCGAGGTTCGTCTGGATGAACTGCACGGTCCGTCGCGCGGTAGGAGCCCGCCGCGATGCTCATCCGCGGCGACGTCACCGGTCGCGCGATGGTGACCACCTCCCGATGCGGAGCCGCCTCGGACGGTCGCAGCTCCGCCGCGACCGCCTTGGCCTCCCGCTTCGAGGCGTGGAAGAAGCGGGCGACCACCTCGCCCCGGTTTTCGGGGGTGATGACCTTCGCGAGCTCCACCACGCTCGTGATGCAAAGCTTGCCCTGCCGGAGAGGCTCGATGACCTCCGGGTAGCGCTGGACGAGTTCGGCGGCGGTTTTCCGGTAGAAGGCGGCGCCCTTCGAGAGTCCCAGCTCCCGGTGCAAGAAATAGAAGAGGCTGGTGTGGCCGAGCTCGAGCCACCGCCTCTCGCGGTCGAAGGCGGCCAGGGCGATGAGGAAATCGGCCAGCGCCGCGTGCTCGCAGTGGAGCAGCTCGGCGAGGTGGGTCGTGAGGTCGTGCGCGTCGTGCATGAGGAGATCTTCTCATGCGATTTCGGAGCCTCGCCGGATGCGCCTGGCGGGCGCACGGAGCGCGTTCGCGGAACGAGCGGTCGCGTCCGGCCCGGGTCGGCGCTCGCGTGCTCCGGTGCGCGCCTGGCGCGGCGAGGGAGGCCTTCTTGCGCAACCCGCTGCCGCGCAGGCGATTCCGCGGCTGAGCACGTCAAGGCGAATCTGCTCTCTACCCAAGAGGGCGTGAGCATCACGGCAGGACGTCACAGACAGTCACTCATCACGCCACTCAGGACGCCACGCGCCGCCCGCGCATCCGCCGCCGCTCGCGAAGGCGGTCGTAGGCGGCGTGTGCGAGCCGATCACGCGGAGACGCCGCGGACGCGCCGCGACGCCTCGTCGACGACCGGCCGCCGCCGCGCTCCGCCGCCCAGCACTGCGCCGCCCACGCGGCGGCCGCTTCTCTGCGAGTGGTCCGCCCGGCGACTGATCGCCGCGCCGTACCCCCAGCGGCTGCGCTGCCGCACTGGAGATGTGACCAAATCCTGAGGGTTCATCCCCCGCCGCGGGACCTTCCTCCCGGGCCGTTACCTCACCCGTAGTAGAACGTGACGCCGAGGACCGCGTACACCGCGAGCAGCATCGCCCCCTCCAGCCAGTTCGACTCGCCGTCGAGCGCGACCAGGGTCACCCCGCCGGTCGCGATCGCGACCGCCATCACCTCGAGCGGCGAGAAGACGAGGTCCATGGGCTGCCCGAGGAGGAGACCCGTCAGCACCAGCAACGGGGCGACGAAGAGCGCCACCTGCTTCGACGACTCGACCGCGATGTTGAGGGCGAGGTCCATCTTGTCGCGCAGCGCCATGAGGACCGCCGTCGAGTGCTCGGCGGCGTTCCCCACGATGGCGACGACGATGACGCCCACGAAGACGCGGTTCCAGCCGAGCGCGTGCGAGGCGCCCTCCAGGCTCGCCACCAGGATCTCGGAGGCGACCGCCACCGCCACCGTCGCGCCGACGAGCACCAGCGCCGCCGTGCGCACCGGCCAGTGCTGCGGGTGCTCCGCCTCGGCCTCGGCTGCGTAGAGGTGGGCGTGCGTGCGGAGCGTGAAGAGGAGCGACAGCCCGTACAGGACGAGCAGCACCACCGCGATGGCGACCGAGGTGGGGACGCGCGTCTCGGGGTGGGGATCGGCGCCGTGGTGCTGCAGCGCCGGCAGGACGAGCGCCACCGCGGCCAGGAAGAGGGTCGCGTTCCCGGCGCTGGCCGCGGTGCGGTTGAAGCTCTGCTTCTTGCGCCGCCAGCCCCCCGCCACCGCCGCGGCGCCGAAGACGAGGAGCAGGTTCCCGATGATCGACCCGGTGACGGAGGCCTTCACCACCTCGAGCTCCCCCGCGCGCAGCGCCGCCAGGGCGAGGATGAGCTCGGCGGCGTTGCCCAGCGCGGCGGAGAGGAAGCCGCCCAGCGCGGTGCCGACCCGCGCCGCGAGCACCTCGGTGGCGCGCCCCATGAGGCCCGCGAGCGGCACCACCGCCACGCAGGCGGCGCCGAAGACGAGCACGGGCCGCTCGGGCGCGAGCACGCGCAGCGCGATGGCGACGGGGAAGAACACGAGCAGCCAGTCGAGCGGTGAGATCTTCGGGAGCTTCACGCCGCTAGCCCGAAGCGATACACGCCGCCGTCGAGGCTCCGGCTCACCTCGCCGCGGGCCTCCAGCACCTCGACGTTCGCCACCGTCTCCGAGACGACGAGGAACAGGTCGCCCGGGCGCGCCCACGGGAACAGCGCCTGGGTCAGCTCGTAGCCGGTGAGCGGGCACCTGGCGAGCGCGTCGCGGATCTTGGCCTGCCGCTTCTCGTAAAACTGGAGCAGCCGCTCGATGACGCGCCGGTGCTCGGC
>DASPZP010000034.1:0-65461 GCA_035636195.1 Anaeromyxobacteraceae bacterium | reverse complement strand
AGCTTCTTCGCCTCCTCGTCGGTCACGGACCCGGCGATGATCACGTCCTCGCCCCGCTTCCAGTTGGCGGGCGTCGCGACCCTGTACTTGGCGGTGAGCTGGATCGAATCGAGGACGCGGAGCACCTCGTCGAAGTTGCGGCCAGTGGTCATGGGGTACATCAGGATGAGCTTGATCTTCTTGTCGGGTCCGATGAGGAAGACCGTCCGCACCGTCTGGTTCTCCGCCGGCGTCCGCGACCTGGCTTCGCCGCTGACCGTCGCCGGGAGCATGTCGTAGAGCTTGGAGACCTTGAAGTCCGAGTCGCCGATGATCGGGTAATTCGGCGCCGTGCCTTGCGTCTCCTGGATGTCGTTCGCCCACCTGGCGTGGTCCTCGACCGAATCGACGCTCAGGCCGAGGATCTTCGTGTTGCGCCGCTCGAACTCGGGCTGGATGCGCGCCATGTAGCCGAGCTCGGTCGTGCACACCGGGGTGAAGTCCTTGGGGTGGGAGAAGAGAATCGCCCACTGGTTCCCGATCCACTGGTGGAACTCGATCGGGCCCTGGGTGGTCTGCGCCGTGAAATTGGGTGCTTCGTCGCCGATTCGCAGAGGCATGGAGAGCCTCCTTTCCGATGGTGAGTTAGGTCCCCGCCGGCTACGGCGCACGGGGTGGGCATCCCAGGGCACGCACGCCGGGCTGCTGCCCTGGGACGGCTCAGGGCGCTCGCACCGTGCGCCGGCGGGGCAGGGCGACGGTGAAAGTCGTCCCCTGCCCCTCCTGCGACTGCACGCCCACCGTGCCGCCGTGGGCGAGGACGACCTCGCGCACGATGAAGAGGCCGAGCCCGATCCCTCCACCCTGAGCGTCGTTCGCGCGGTGCTCGTCGCCCCGCGTGAAGGGCTCGAAGAGGTGGGCCAGCTCGGCGGCCGGAATCGGAGGGCCGTCGTTGTGGACCCGGAGGCGCACCTCGGCCTCGCCAGCGTCGATCGCGACGAGGACGGGCGCGCCAGCACCGTGCTTGAGCGCGTTCCCGACCAGGTTCGAGATGACCCGCACGAGGCGCGCCTCGTCGCACTCGAGGATCGCGTCGCCCGTGACGATGAGCGAGAGCCGCCCGTCGTGTTCGGCGTCCGAGAACTCCAGCAGCGCGCGGCGCGCGATCTCCCCGAGATCGGCGGGCTCGCACCGGACGGAGATCCCGAGGCCCTGCCTGGCGCGACTGACGTCGAGCAGGTCGCGAACGATCGCGCTCATGCGCTCGGCGCTGTGGCAGATGCGGGTGACGGTCGCGGCCTGGTGTGCCGAGAGCCCACCGTTCTCCAGCAGGAGCCCCGCCCCCAGGCGGATGGCCGAGAGCGGGGTGCGCAGATCGTGGCCCACGACCGCCACGAGCTGCTCCTGGAGCCGGCCGATGCGCTCCGCCTCGCGGCGCGCCTCCTGCTCGGCCTCGAAGAGCCGCGCCCGGTGGAACGCCTGCGCGCTCAGCTGGGCCAGCGTCTCCACGAAGTTGCGCTCGGCGGAGGAGAGGCGGCGGCCCTGCGCGAACGTGAACGCGATCACGCCGGGACAGTGAGCGCCCACGACCAGCGGCACGACCGCGCAGCCGGATTCTCCGCGCCGCGCCCGGAGCGGCTCCAGCGCTGGATACTGCGCCCGGATCTCGTCGGCGCTCTCGAGCCAGACGGAGCGTCGCCCGAGGAGCGCGTCGCGGATGGGGAGGCGCTTGCCGGCGCGCGCCGCCGCGTCCAGGAACCGGAACTCCGGCTCGCTCACGCCGCGGCCGAACACGAGCTGCAGCTCACCGGGGCGCATCATCCAGACGATCCCCAGCCCCTTCGCCCCGAGCTGCTCGAGACCCTGCTCGAACAGGACGCGGGCCACCTCCTTCATCGTCGTGGCGGACGAGAGCGCGGCGGTGAAATCCTGGAGCCTGGAGACGCGCGCGGTCGCGAGCTGGGCCTCGCGCTCGAGCACCTCGGCGCGAGCGCGAGCGACGCGCTCGGCGTCGTAGACCTGGGCGCGCGCGATCGCGAGCCCGCACTGGCCCCCGAGGTACCTGGCCAGGCGCAGCTCGTCGGCGGATGGGCACCGGAGCGGATCCGAGTAGTTGACGAAGACGAACCCGGCGCAGTCGCGCTCGACGAGCATCGGCACGACGAGCGACGCGCACACACCGATCGCGTCCATCCAGGCCGCTTCGTCCCCGACCGCCTCGGCGCGGGTGCAGAAGCGCGGCGTCTCCGCCTCGAGCGCCGTCGCGGTGGTGGGGAGGCGCTCCAGCTCGAGGACGGCGCCGGCACGCCCCTTCGGCCAGAGCTCCTGGGCGCCGCGGAGGATCCGAGGGTCTCGCTCCAGCAGGAAGAGCGCCCCATCTACGCCGCCGAGCAGCTCGACGCCTCGCTTCAAGGCGGTCGCGATCACCTGCGTCAGGTTGACGTCCTGGTTGAGCTCCTCCGCCAGCGCGATGAGGAGCTCCGCGTCGGCGCGCGCCGCGATTCGTGTGCCGCTCCGTCCACCCGCGTCCTGCGACGTCATGGGGATGCCTCGTGAGCCCCCACGTCTAACGCCGTGCGCCGGCGTCGGCAGCTCGCGGGCAGCTCGCAGCCCGTCGGGGATCCGAGCTGCCGAGCGCCCCTCAGCCCTCGCGCGCGACCAGGCGCGCCAGCTCGACCGCGGAGCGGACGCCCATCTTCTCGAACACGCGGGCGCGGTGGACCTCCACCGTCCGCACGGCGATCGCGAGCCCGTCGGCGATCGTCTTGTTGTACTCACCGGCCAGGATCCGGTCCATGACCTCGCGCTCGCGCGGGGTGAGGTGGGCGAGCCGCTCGGCGACGCTCGCCTGGGCCTCGCGCGCGCGGCGCAGCGCCTCGTCCGAGCGGAGCGCCTCCAGGAGCCGATCGACGAGCTGGTTGTCGTTGAACGGCTTCTCCACGAAGTCGAACGCGCCCTTCTTCAGCGCCTCGACCGCGAGCGGGACGTCGCCGTGGCCGGTGAGGAACAGCACCGGCATCGCGCAGCCGCGATCGAGCAGCTGGTCGTACGCCTCGACCCCGCTCATCCCGTCCATGCGGACGTCGAGCACGATGCAGCCCACCATGTCCGGCGACCAGGCGGCGAGGAAGGCCTCGCCCGAGTCCCAGCTGCGGGCGCGCAGGCCGCGCGACCGGAGCAGCCAGGAGAGCGCGTCGCGGATGGCGGCGTCGTCGTCGACCACGTGCACGGTCGGGTCGCTCACGCGGCCTCCAGCGGCAACGAGAACGAGAAGATCGTGCCGCCGCCGGGCGCGGGCTCGGCCCAGATCCGGCCCCGGTGGAGCTCCATGATCGAGCGGCAGATGTTGAGCCCCATCCCCATCCCCTCGGCCTTGGTGGTGAAGAACGGCTCGAACAGCTGCCGCTCCACCTCCGGCGAGAGCCCGCAGCCGCGATCGGCCACCCGCACCGTGATGGTCGAGCCGTTCCGCTCGGTGTAGACGAGGAGCTCGCGCCGCTCGGCGTCGGTCTCGGCCATGGCGTCCATCCCGTTCCGCAGGAGGTTCAGCAGCACCTGCTGGAGCAGGACCGGGTCGGCGTCGAGCTCGAGGTCCTCGCCCGGCAGCTCCGACCGGATCCGGACCCGGCGCTTGCGGGCCTCGGCCTCGGCGAACTCGGCCGCCTCCACGAGCAGGGCGTTCAGCCGCACGCGGGTCCTCGAGGGCTCGCTCTTGCGGACGAAGTCGTGGATGCGGCGGATGATGCGGCCGGCGCGCTGGGCCTGCTGGTTCGTCTTCCGGAGCGCGTCCTTGACCTCGTCCGTCGAG
This sequence comes from Anaeromyxobacteraceae bacterium, assembly GCA_035636195.1. Lineage (GTDB taxonomy): Bacteria > Myxococcota > Myxococcia > Myxococcales > Anaeromyxobacteraceae > Anaeromyxobacter_A. The sequence goes on along the minus strand of DASPZP010000034.1, from coordinate 61,674 downwards.
GCCGCGCCGCTCTCGAGCACGTTCAGGCACCCGGTGCTGTAGCTCGCGATGGCGGAGAGCGGCTGGTTCAGCTCGTGCGCGATCGAGGAGGCCATCTCGCCCATCGCGACGAGCCGGGCCGTCGCGGCGACCTTCTCCTGGTGGTGGCGCGCGCGCTCGCGCGCTTGCTTGCGCTCGGTGATGTCGAGGATCGAGCCCATCCAGCCGGTCTGCCGGCCGTGGGCGTCGACGAGCGGCGCCTCGTAGAGCAACGCGTCGAAGCGCTGCCCGTCCCGCCGCGCGCACTCGAGCTCGATGCCGGCCCGGGGCCCGGCGATGGTGCGCGCCGCCGTGACCACGCGCTCGTTGTGCTCGCGCACCTCGGGCGGCCAGTACTGCGGGGGCGTCCCATGGCCGATGAGCTCGCTCGCCGAGTACCCGACCATCCGGCAGAAGGCGGGGTTCACGTAGACGATCCGCCCGTCGAGGTCGACGGCGCGCATGCCCGTCTCGAGCGAGTCCTCCATCGCCTTGCGGAAGGCGTGCTCCTCGCGCAGCTCCTGCTCGGTGACGAGGCGCCGCGCGATGTGGCGCCGCAGCGACCACAGGCTCCAGAACACTCCACCCGCCAGGCTCAGGATCGTGACCACCAGCACGTTCCGCAAGAGCTTCGTGTGCGAGCCGTAAGACTCCACGTGCAGCAACATCCCGTACCCGGGCGGATCGAGTGGAGTCTGGTGGGTCAGCTCGGGCCGGCCCGAGGCCGCGACGTTGGACTTCGCCGCGAGCACGCCGTCGCTCGCGTCCCGGATGGTGACGCGGTGCTTCTCGGCGAGCCACCAGGGGACGATGCCCGCCAGGAAGGACCTCAGGCTGTAGACGCCGACCACCGTACCTGCGTTCGAGCCGTCACGGTGATACGGGACGAAGATCTCGAACTGATGGTCGCTCTGCGAGGGGTGCGGGGGGCCGTAGGCGGGCTTCCCGGTGCTCCTGGCGAGCCGATAGGCGGGCTCGCTGACCGAGTCAGGCCAGAGCTGGGTGGCTCGAGCCGGGACTCCTACCGGCGAGCTCGCCCGGAGCGCACCGTCGCGGTCGAGCAGGACGATCTGGACCAGGCCCGGGCAGTTCGGCAGGAGGTGCTTCACCCGGAGCTCGAGCTGGCGCTGGTCGAGGTCCCTGACGGTGGAGTCCTGGGCGAGGTGCGAGAGCTGGCCCGCGTCGCTCGTCAGGCTGAACTGGATGTTCTGCTCGAGCCACAGGACGTCGCGGATGAGGCCGGCCCGGTTCTCCTCCTGCTCCTGCCGCAGTGGAATCCACACCAGACCCAGCAGCGCCGCGACGATGAGGAGGACGCCGGCGCGAGGCGCGACCCAGCGCCACCCGAGGGTGGCCCTGGAGCGGTCGTCGGGCATGGCGCGAGGAGCGGGGAACACGGTGCTGGACGCCGATTCTACACGCACCGGGGTGCGACGGTCAGGTGCCCCGGCCCGAGTGGAGGAATGGCGCCGCTGGCGGCCCCCATTCCTCCACGGCGGAGCACGGGCGCTTCAGATCGACGCCTGGCTGCCCTTCTTCATCGCCTCGCGGAACTTGGGCCAGTCGATCTCGCCTTCCCAGCTCGCGAGCACCACCGCCGCCACGCAGTTTCCGATGTGGTTGGTGATCGCTCGCGCCTCGGACATGAACTTGTCGATCCCGAGGATGAGCGCCATGCCGGCCACCGGGATGCCCGGGACCACCGCCAGGGTCGCGGCCAGCGTGATGAATCCGGAGCCCGTGACTCCGGTCGCGCCCTTGCTCGTGATCATGGCCACCACCAGGATGCCCAGTTGCTGACCCAGCGTGAGCTCGATGCCCAGCGCCTGGGCGATGAAGAGCGAGGCGAGCGTCATGTAGATGTTGGTGCCATCCAGGTTGAACGAATAGCCCGTCGGCACGACCAGGCCGACGACCGACTTCGAGAGGCCGATGCGCTCCAGCTTCTCCATCAGCGGGATGAGCGCCGACTCGGAGGAGCTGGTCGCGAGGACCAGCAACAGCTCGCTCTTGATGTAACGCAGCAGCTTCAGGATGTTGAACCCGGACGCCGCAGCGATGGCCCCCAGCACGACCAGGACGAACACGGCGCACGTCGCATAGAAGAGCAGGATGAGCTCCCCCATCGGCAGCAACGACTTCAGTCCGAACTTGCCGATGGTGAAGGCGATGGCGGCGCCGGCGCCGATCGGCGCGGCGTACAGGATGATCCGCATGACGCCGAACAGCATCTTGCTCACGTTGTCCATGAAGCCCATGAGCGGCGTCTTGTACTTTTCGGGCAGGCGCGCCAGAGCAAACCCCAGGAGCACCGAGATCAGCAGCACCTGGAGGATGTCGCCCTCCGTGAACGCACTGAAGAGGGTCTTCGGGATGATCTTGAGGATGTGATCCTTGACCGTCATGTGCTGCGCTTGCGTGACGTAGTTCGCCACCAGCTTGGGATCGAGCTTCGAAGGATCGGCGTGGAAGCTCCTCCCCGGCCCGAAGAAGTTGCCCATGCCCAGGCCGACCACCAGGGCGAAGGTGCTGACGACCTCGAAGTAGAGGATGGCCTTGCCGCCCACGCGGCCGGCCTTCTTGATGCTGCCCGAGCCCGCGATCCCCAGCACCACGGTGCACAGGATCACCGCCGGGATGAGCATCTTGATGAGGTTGATGAACCCGTCGGCGACGGGCTGCATGGCCACGCCGGCCGCAGGGAAGAAATGCCCCAGCAAGGCGCCCAGCACGATCATGAGCGCCACCCAGTTGTACAGCTTCGACGCGGAGCGCTTCAGGCGCCCCCCGACGGACAGGGGCTTCTCGTCCGCGGCGTCCACGACGTGTATGGGCAGCTCTGCGTCCTCGCCCGCCGCGAGCTTCCGGGCGGCCTCATCCTCGACGACGTTGCGCTTCATGGGCGCTCCCTCAAAAGGTTCACGGTTCGTGAAATTGGCAAGATGTCGGCGGCGCGCGACACGTGGAACGCGTGTCGCTGGTCTCTCGGTCCCGTTGGATGGCAGCGAGAACCACTCTGCCCGGTTCCAGGCGGAGGTCGCTATTGTGGAAAACCACACGTGCGCCGACCGACCCCGCTCGCGCGCTGCGTCATTCGCCCAGGCGCAAGCTCCCGGGTCCACTCGGCATGGCTGGAGCGCTGGAGCTCGGCTGGTACCCGGTCGCCTGGTAGACCTCGCCGATCAGCGCTGCGCCGATCCGGCCGACGTGCTCCTGGTGGGCCCGATCCATGGTCGCCTTCCAGGCCGCGCGCTCCTCGGCGGTCAGCGTGACGAACTGGCACTTGCCGGAGCTCTTCACGGCGGCCAAGGCGTCCTCGTTGTCCTTCTTCGCGATCTCGTTGGCGTAGGCGGTGGCGGCCTTCAGGGCGCGTTCCAGCTGGCCGCGGATGCCTGCCGGCAAGCCGCTCCAGAACGACTTGTTCACGATGACGGCGTAGCCGAGATAGCCGTGGTTGGAGAGGGTCACGTACTTCTGCACCTCGTACATCCGCTGCGTGTAGAGGTTCGACGGTGGATTCTCGGTGCCATCCACGACCCCGGCCTGCAGCGCCTGGTAGACCTCCGAGAAGGACATGACCTGCGGGATGGCTCCCATCGAGCGCATCTGCGTGTCGAGCACCCGCGAGGACTGGATGCGCAGCTGCTGACCCTTGAAGTCGGCGGGCGTCCTCAGCGGCTTGTTGGAGCTCATCACCTTGAAGCCGTTGTCCCAGTACGCGAGGCCCTGGATGCCCTTGGGCTCGAGCTTGTCGAGCAGCTTCTGGCCGATGGGTCCCTGCGTGATCTTGTGCAGCTGCTCGTAGCTGTCGAAGATGAACGGGAGGTCGAAGAGCTCGAACTCCTTCACGCCCAGCGGGGCGAACTTGGCGAGCGAGGGCGCGAGCATCTGGACCGCGCCGAGCTGCAGCGCCTCCAGCTCCTCCTTGTCCTTGTAGAGCTCGCTGTTCGGATAGACCTCGACCCTGACCCGGCCCTGGGTGGCCTCCTCCGCGAGCTGCTTGAAGCGGAGCGCGGCCTGGCCCTTCGGCGTCTCCGTCGCCACCACGTGACTGAACTTGATCACGATGGGCGCAGCTTCGGCCAGCGCTGCCAGGGGCAGGACCAGCGCCGAAGCGATGCCGAGGCTCGTCCACAGACCGACCATGGTCCCTCCCGGTGCCATCTTTGCACAGGGAGGGACCCGCGGCGCTACTGTGGAGACCCGCAGCCGTCCCGCGACCTAGCGGGCGTCGAGGGGCCGGTATCCGATGCGCACGGCACCCCAGTGCGCGCCGCGCACGAACAGCGGCACCGAGAGGTCCACCAGCGTCTCCCCGGTGTCGCGCTGGTAACGCTGGATCAGGAAGGGCGCCTGGCTCTTCGCCGCCGCCAGCCCGGTCCGGTCGTTGAAGATCCGCTTGGTGCGGTTGTTGACCAGGTCGGCGGCGGCGTTACCGGTGAGCGGCAGCGAGTAGCGCTGGTTGTGCGTCGGGAGGTACCCGAACTTGTCCACCATGACCGTGAAGAGGATCGTGGGCGACCTGGCGAGGATGCTCTCCTCGATGGGGAGGATGTCGCGGTCCGAGAGCCGGTCCCAGTCGGTGGTGTACTTCGGTGGGTCCGTCTTCGGCATCGGATAGTACAGGGAGCTGAAGAGCTTCTCCTCGGTGACCTCCTTGCTGGCGATCCATTTCTCCAGGGCGTCGGCGCAGCGCCTGGCGAAGTCGTGGGCCAGTACCAGCATCTCCCGCTCCTGCGCAGGCAGGTCGGCCGGGATGATCGCGGGCGCCCTCGCCTGTGCTCGAGCGGCGACGGGAGCGAGAGCGACGGACGCCAGCGCCAGGATCGCAAAGCAGCTGTGGAATGGACGGGTCATGGTGGGATCTCCTTCTCGAGCTAGGCGCTGAGGCGGCTCATCGCCGCCTTCATGCTGACGCGCAGGCGATCGATCGTCTTGGTCAACTGGCCGATCTCGTCGACCGCTTCCGACTTGATGGGGGTCTCGAGCTCCTCGCCCAGGCCGATCTGCTCCGCCGCCAGGGTGAGCGCGACGACCGGCTTCATCGCCCGCTGGACCACCACGAACATGGTGACGATCGTCACCAGGACGAAGCAGCCGAAGGTGGCGATGAGCGAGAGGATGAGGGCCCGCTTGCGCGCCTCGATCCGCTCCATCGACACCCCCACCCGGAACCCGCCCCAGTGCTTCCCCTTCACGAAGATCGGCGAGGAGACGTCCCACATCGTCTCGCCGGTGTCCCGCCGGTAGACCTGGAGGAAGCTCGGCTCGACGTTCTTCGCGGCCGCCAGCCCGACCGGATCGTTGAACATGCGCTTCGTCCGGTTGCCCGCGAGGTCCTGCTCCGGAGCGCCGGTCAGGGGCTTCTGGAACTGGGTGTTGTGCGTGGGCAGGTAGCCGTTCTCGTCGACGCCCACCGCGAAGACGAAGTCCTCGTACTCGAGGAACTTGTCCTGGAAGACGAGGATGGCCCGGTCGGTGACCTGGTCGTACCGGGTGTGGAACTTGGGCTTCCCGCCCCAGCTGTACCCCTTGATCTCGACGTAGCTCCTGTCGAAGACGTCGTTGACGGTCAGCACGCCGGCGTCGATCGAGTTGTCGAAGACGTCGCCGTACTGGCGGGCGCCGATGGCCGCGGCGACGCGGGCCTTCTCCAGCGTCAGCTCCTCCATCTGTCGCGTTTGCTGGGTGGTGATGACGCTGGCGGCGATCGCCGTCAGCACGAGCAGGACGACCGCGAGCGTCAGCGCGGTCTTCGCGCTGAGGCTCTTCCGGACCGCGAGAACGATGGACATCGTCTACCTCCTGGACTGCGAGACCGTGGGTCTAGACCTTCTCGATTGAGGCGAGGAACTGGGCTCGGTCGTCGGCGTCCTCGATCTGGCCGGCGAGGTCCTGGACCAGCCGGCCGCCGATCGACACGGAGAACGGTGCGTCCGGGGACACTCGCCGCACCGCCTCCTCCACGTAGACCTTCGCGATCGGGCCCACGTGGCGGGCGAGCTTCTTGGCGCAGCTGGTGAGGAACGCCGACGAGGCGGGGTCCGCCACGGCGATGGTCGAGAAGCCCACGCTCGACACCTTCGACCAGCTGAGGCCCGAGCTCCCCAGCGCGGGCTTCGACTCGCCGGGAAGCTGAGGAGAGGACGCAGAAGGTGCCCCGGCTGGCGCGGCGGCGGGGACGGCGCCGGCCGTCGGCGCTGGGGTTCCGCCTTCGACGATCGACTTGCGCACCTTGTTGGCGGCGACCCGGATGGCGACCGTGGCGAAGGACGAGTTCAGGGTCGCGTCCGCGACCACGGCCAGCGTGTGCGCGCGCCCGCCGGGGCTGCCCAGATTGCGCAGGATGAGCTTGCCGTCGGCGAACTGCGCGGTGACCGAGTCCCAGTCGGCCTGCTGCAGCTGGATCGAGTCGATCGCCTTCACCAGGGTGCCGCTCACCTGCTCACAGAGGGTGCGGTCGTAGATGGCGCGTCCCCGGTGTCCGGCGAGCCGACCGGTGCCGTCGAACACCATGGCCGCGCCCACGCCGGCCAGGTCCAGCAGCTCCTGAAGGATGGCTTCCATGATCATCCCTTCCCAAGCAGAGAGGCCTCGAGGGCCTTCTCGACAGCGGCGAGGGACCGGGCGGGCTCGATCCGGGCGGCCATCACGGAAGCTCCTGCGAAGGCGACCACGCAGGCGGTCCCCTCGCCGGCAAACGAGATCCGCCGCAGGTCGCCCAACCCCAGCTGGTCGCCGGCCTGGGTCATGGCGCTGGAGAGGAAGCCCATCACCGCGGCGACGCCCTCGCCGTCCGGCTCGCGGAGCGCGTCGAGGTATCCACCCGAGAGGTCGCCGAGCACGGCGCTCCTCACCCCCGGTACTCCGCCTATCAACGCCAGATCGAACATGGGCTCGCTCCCTGGAACACGCTGGACCGCTGCGAAGCGCTCGCCGGCATCACGGGTCACCTCGTCTCGTCGCTACAGAAGGTATCTGCGGGCTACCGACCACCGCGACCGCGGCGTCCACCGCGCGGCTCGCCCGCGGCCAGGGCGGGACGCCAGCGCCGCGGCGGCACGCATCGAGGACGGCGATCACGTCCGGTGGGGGCCAGTGGGCGGGGCGCGTCGGCAGCGCGGTGGGCGGCGGCTGCACCGACCAGCGCTCCCGGTCCGAGGCCGCCCAGGCGTGCCAGGACGTGAGCGTGCGGCAATGTCCAGCGGCGGCGAGCACCAGCATGTTCTCGGCGATGCAGTCGAGCTGGGGGAGCGCGCCTTCGGAGCGGAGCGCCATCAAGCGGAGCGCGTCGGGAGAGAAGACGATGGGCGCCGCGTGCGGCGCGAGCGTCGCCTCGACCCAGCTCCGGACGTAGGCCGGGACCTGCTCGCGAGCGAGCGGCGCGCACGCCGACGGGTCGGCCGTGAAGAACGGACGGTGAGCGAAGCCGAGCTCGCTCGCCAGGAGCCCCTCGACGGGAGAGAGGGGCCGGCGCGCCGGCGGCGAAGGCGGCGTGCGTGTCCGAGGCCCCGCCACGGACTCGCCTGCCGCCGTGAGCTCCTGCAGCACCTGCCGCCCGTCCTGCGCCAGCAGCTGCGCCGAGGCGTGGCGCTCCCGCGGCGACTTCGCCAGCGCGCGCTGGAGCAGCGCAGCGCACGAGGCGGGGAGGCCCGGCGCGACCTCGCGCGGGTCGGGGACCGGCGCGCGCAGGTGCGCCTGCTCGACCGCCGCGACGTCCGTGCCAGGAAACGGCGGGCGCCCGGTGAGGAGCTCGAAGTAGGTCGCACCCAGCGAATAGATGTCCGAGGCGGCGGTGGCGGGCTCTCCCCGCCAGACCTCCGGCGCGGTGTAATAGGGCGTCCCGGCCCGCACGCGCGCTTGCCCGACGGGAGCGCCCGCCGCGCCGAACGCCATCCCGAAGTCCCCGAGCTTGGTGACGCCGTCGCTGCCGATGAGGAGGTTCGCCGGCTTCACGTCGCGGTGGACCACGCCCGAGCGGTGCGCCGCGTGCAACGCGGACGCCGCCTGCAACAGGACGTCGGTCGCGCGCTCCGGCGGCATGGTCCCGCACTCGGCGAGCGCCGCCTCGACCGACTGGCCGGGCACGTACTCCATCGCGATGTAGCAGTAGCCGCCGTGACGCGCGGCCCCATAGATCTGCACGACGCGCGGATGGTTGATCCGCGCGACGAGCCGCGCCTCCGCGAGGAACCACTGCACGGGGTCCTGGCCCTGGGCCTCGGCGGCGCTCCACGACAGCACCTTGACCGCGGTCGGCCGCAGCAGCGCCACGTCGTTGGCGAGGTACACGACGCCCATCCTGCCGCGCCCGATCAAGCGCTCCAGCCGGTAATTGCCGAGCTTCACGCCGACCAGGTGGGTCAGGTCCGCGGTGGACGGTGCGCCGGGCAGCGGGAAGGATGCGGAGCGGTTCATGGCAGGGAGCGGCTAGCGCTGCGCTCCGGCGGCCGCGCCAGCGCGGCCGTACTCGTCCTGCTCCTTGAAGAAGTTGAGCAGCACCACCTGCGGATCCACCTCCACCGAGAGCTCGGTCCGCTCAGGCTCGCCCTCGCCGTCGCGGCTGAAGGCGAACTCCCCGTCCTTCCACGCGAGGAGCTCCCGCACGGTCAGCTCGACCCGGCGCTCCAGCGCCGCGTGCACGTCGGCGGCCTCCACCAGGCCCTCGCGGACGAGCCGCTGGCCGACCACGTGGTCGGGCTGCTCCGCCAGGTCCTTCGGGGCGATGGCCGTGAGCGCGAGCGGCGAGACCTTCCGGGCGTGGAGGAGGAGCTGGCCGACGCCGGGAGTGCCCCCCGGCGAGACGGCGCTCGTGATGCGGCCATCGCGGAGGCGGAGCTTGCCCATCCCGGCCGCCGAGCTGCACACGAGGAGCCCCGTGCGCCGCGCGCTCCGCAGGAACTCGAGCAGGTCGGGCAGCGCGAAGATGCTGAGCTGCCCGGAGAACATCGCGTTGGCGCCGGACCCTTCGGCGGGCCGCCGCCCCGCCGGTGCGGCCGGGCCGGGCGTCCGTGGCAGCGGGGGAGGCGCCGCCTGCGCCGCCCCGGCCTGCTGCGCGTTGGAGATGCAGCCGAGCCCGAGCATCACCGACGATCGATCCCCGGGGGTCAGCGGTTGCTCCAGGAGCCCGCGAAAGATGGTGCTCGACTCGGCGTAGCGCCCCACCTTGAGCAGCATCCAGGCCAGCGACTCGCGCGCCTGCAGGAAGCGGGGCGACGTTCCGGCGATCCGTTCCAGCGCGCCGATGGCAGCGGCGGTGGGAGGCGCGGCGTGCTCGCGCAGGAACTCGCTCGCATCGGCCTGGTTCACCAAGCCTTGGCGCAGCGCCGCGATGAGCGTCCGAACGCGGTCCGCCGCCGGAGTCGCGACGGAGCGCAGGATCCGCTCTGCCTCGGGGACGTCCTGGCGCAACAGGGCGCAGCGCGCCAGGAAGATCGGCGGCTCGTCCCCGCTCGGATCGGCCGCCCACGCCTGGCGCGCGGCCTCGGCCGCTTCTTCCTCGCGCTGCAGCGAGGACAGCATCCGGGATTGACAGAGCCAGGTCTGCGCGAGTCCCCACCGGTCTCCGATCCGCGTGAAGCGCGCGCGAGCCTCGCCGAGCCAGGCGAGCGCCCGGTCGTGATCGCCGCCGCGCGCGAGGACCTCGGCGGCGGTCCACTGGCTCACCGCGCGGGTCTCGACGTCGAGCTGCTGGGCGAGTGCGAGCGCCTCCTTGACGTGCGGGCGCGCCGCGGCGAAGCCGCCGCCCTCGAGGGCGGCGCGCGCCGTCCAGTGGAGCGCGAGCCAGCGGAAGGAGAGGTTGCGCTGCGATGGGCTGGCGACGTCACGCAGGCTGCGCGCGCCACCCACGCCATCGCCGGCCATGACGCCGCCGATCCCCTCGAGCAGGGCCTGCATCGCGCAGTCGCGCTCGGCCGCCTCCAGGGGTTCCGCGCCAGGGCGGCCGGTTTCCTCGGCGGCGCCGAGGTCCCGCTGCCGCGAGGCCGCCTCGGTGAGCTGACCGCGCACGAGCGACCAGCGCAGGCAGGCCCAGGGGTCGTCGCGGGCCGGCCCGCCCGAAGCAGCGGCCGGCTGGGCCGGAGCAACCTGCGGAGCCTCTGGCGACGGGGGCGCCGGCGCGATCGACGCCGGACGCGGCTCCGCTGGGCTCCGCTCGGGCGAGCTGGACCTGGCCGCCGGCGTCCAGGCCTGCAGCGCCTTCTCGAGCCCGATCGTCCGGCTCGCCGGATCGAGCGCCACCACGATGAACGCGTCGGGCCGGACCGCGGTCACGGTGGACGAACGGTCTCCCTTGATCGAGACGAGGTCGAGGCGCGTCAGTCCCGCGGCGATGCCGGCGGCCATGAGCTCGGACATGGCGGCTGCCGTGGCGTGGGCGTCGTGCCCGGGTAGCTCCGGCGCGCCGGTGGGCCCGCGCAGTCGCAGGCCGCGCAGGTCGGCCGTCACTGCTCCGCGGATTCCTGACAGCCCGTCGAACAGGGATGGCGTGCTCATGGGAGGTGCCGGCCGGCTGCACCGTCGTCGGTGGGGAATGCTTCGGCCATCGGCGGTTCCCGGAGATCCGAGGAGACGGCTCATGCGGCTGATTGCCGCGGACGCGGCTTATTGCCGCAGAAGGAACCGTACGGATCTCCGAGGGCGACTGTCAACGCGCTGCCCGTTCACGTCTACTTACCGTGAATGCAGACGTGAGCGACTGTAGGCGCGGCGGCGACGAGCCTTCACGACTTGAGTTCTTCGTTGGGAACGAGCCGGGAGAGCAAGCTCAGCAGCGGAGGCAGCGCCTGGACGCGAGCCCGCTCCTCCGGAGTGAGGCTGGCGACGGCCTCCCTCCTGCTGCGCGCGACCCGGATCTTCTTCTCCGCCAGCGCTTCCACCGCGTCGAAGTTCCCGTTCGGCCGCGGGGGCGCCCGGTCGGTGAGGGCGAGGTGGCGCTCCAGCAGCTTGGCGTCGCCGGCGACGCCGGCCAGGTCCGGCGTCCGGGCGAGGGCCTCGCGATACAGCGGGAAGGCTGCGTCGGCGGCCCGGGCGATCGCCGGCACCCGTGTCTCCTCCGGCGTTCGCAAGAGGCCGAGGCGCTGGACGCGGCGGCCCACGCCGGAGGAGGCGACGAGCTTGGACAAGGGTGCCGAGAGCACCATCCCGACGACGGCTGGCGCGAGCCAGGCCAGCATCTGCCACGAGATGCCGTAGGCGACGAGCGCCAGCGCCACGCCTGCGACGGCGTGCCAGCGGTGGCGGCGGAGGACGAGGGACCACGGCAAGCTGGCTCCTTCGCGGTGCTGCGCCCGCCAGCCCGAGTCCCGGCCGCGCAACACGTCCGCCACCAACCCGCAGTGAATCAGCGCCTGGATGGGAGCGATGAGCGCCGAGACCAGCAGCTCCAGCAGGAAGCCGAGCGAGACCAGCAGGAGCCCACCGCTCTCGCGCAGCCGCCGCGGGCTCACGACGACCGAGAGCCACCCCAGCACCTTGGGGCCGAGCAGGATCCCCATGGTGAGGCCGAAGAGTCGGATCGCCCGCTCGGGATCGATGCGCGGCCAGAGGGGAAAGAGCGTGGGGGTGTGGGCGAAGTACTGCTGCCGTGCGAACTCGTACTGGACGCCGAGCGCCAGCGCGGACACGACGAACAGCAGCCAGAACGGCGATGACAGGTACGACATGATGCCGGCGACGAGGTGCAGTCGACTGACCCAGTGCAGGCCCTTCGCCGTCAGGACGCGCACGTGCTGGAGGTTGCCCTGGCACCAGCGCCGATCGCGGATCGCCTGGTCGACGAGCGAGGAGGGGCACTCCTCGTACGAACCCTCCAGGTCGGCGGCGATCGACACGCTCCAGCCGCCTCGCCGGATCAGCGCCGCCTCGACGAAGTCGTGGCTCAGGATGGGTCCGCCGAAGGGCGGCTCGCCCGGGAGCACCGGGAGACCGGCGGAGGTCATGAAGGCCTCCGTCCGCAGGATGGCGTTGTGGCCCCAGAAGGTGGCCTCGTCCCCGGCCCACCACGCGAGGCCCTCCCCCAGCATCGAGCCGTAGAGCCTCCCGGCGAACTGGTGCAGCCGGGCCAGCAGCGTCTTCCCCTGGTGGAGGCGCGGCAACGTCTGGATGAGCCCTGCGTCCGGGTCCGCCTCCATGCGCTGCGCCAGGCGCACGAGGGTGGCGCCGTCCATCAGGCTGTCGGCGTCCAGGATCAGCAGGTGGTCGTAGGCTCTCCCCCAGCGCTCGCAGAAGTCCCGGATGTTGCCGGGCTTGCGCGCGGTGTTCTCGGCGCGCCGGCGGTAGTAGATGCGGATGCCGTCGCCGAGACGGCGGCGCAAGGTCCATACCGCTTCCTGCTCGCCGAGGGCGATGTCGCCGCGCGTGGAGTCGCTGAGCAGGAAGACGTCGAACGAGTGTCCTTCGCCGTGGGCCACGAGGTCGTGCGCCATCGCGTCGAGCGCCGCGGCGACGCGGGCGGGATCCTCGTTGTAGGTGGGCATCAGGAGCGCCGTGCGGCTCGACAGCGCGCCGCCGTGCGGCGGTGCGCTGCCGCGGCGACCGACCACCCGCAGGAAGCCGACGACCGACACCACGAACGGAATGCTGATCCAGGCGATGTTGATGGCGAAGAGCGTCAGGGCCACGATCGAGAGGACGGTCACGTGGCCGACCGCCAGGGCGAGCCGCATCTCGTCGATCGCGACCGCGGCCAGCGCCGCGGACGTCCCGAGGACGAGCAGCCTCCGCAAGCTCGAGCGCAATCGCCGAGCGCGCCGCAGAGTTCGCCGGGACCGCTCGTCGAACCGCGCGAGGGGTTGCGACGGCATCGGGCTCGGAGCCTCGGGCGGCATGCCCCCCGCGCCCCGGTCGATCGAGATGGCGTTGTGACCGAGCTCCCTCAAGGCTTCGTCCATCGGTACAGCCAGACCTCCGCACACCGGTCTTCGTCGAAAGCCAATTCGAGGCGCAGCTCGCACACCTCCGACTTCTCCGGGTCGAGCGTGAAGGTGACCCGGTAGCCGCGGGTGAGCGGGTTGTCGCTCACGACCACGTCCTGGACCTTGCCGGCCGAGGCCGTCACGGTGGCGTTCGGCGGCGCGCGCGCGGTGCGGCCCTCCTGCTGCTCCGGCGAGTAGTCGATGACGAACCGCCGCACCGTCGTGGGGGCCTTGACGTCCGCCCGGCCGAAGGCGGTCGCCAGCACGCGGAGGCGGTCCTGGGCGGCGCTCGGCTCGTCACCCCAGGACAGCCGGTACGCAACGTGGAACTCGGATCCCGCAGCCAGAGGTTTGCGGGGGCGCCAGAAGGCCACGACGTTGTCGTGGATCTCCGCGTCGGATGGGATCTCGGTCAGGATCACGTCACCCTCTCCCCAGTCGCCAACCGGCTCGACCCACAGGCTCGGGCGGCGCTCGTGGTGCGCACCGAAGTCCTGGTAGTCGGCGAGATTCCGGTTGCGCTGCATGAGCCCGAACCCCCGTGGGTTCTGATCCGCGAAGGAGCTGAGCTGGAGCTTGGCCGGATTCGCCAGCGGTCTCCACAGGTGCTCGCCGCGACCGTTGAGGACAAGGAGCCCATCCGAGTCGTGGACCTGGGGGCGAAAATCGTCGACGCCGATGCGGCCGCTCGCCGAGAACATGAACATGCTGGTGCCCGGGGCGAACCCCACCTCCTTCAGCTCGACCCTGGGAAAGAGCACCGCCTCGACGAGCATGGTGGTTTCACGGCCAGGGCGGACCTCGAAGCGGAAAGCTCCCGTGACGCTCGGGCTGTCGAGCAGCGCGTGCAGCGTCACGGTGGAGCTCCGGGGCTTGGGCTCCTCGATCCAGAACGCGCGGAACGTCGGGAACTCCTCGCCCGTCGCGTCTCCGACCTTGAGGGCGAGCCCGCGCGCGGACAAGCCGTAGGCCTGGTCGCGACCGAGCGAGCGGAAGTAGCTCGCGCCCTGGAAGACCGCCACCTCGTCGAAGCGTCGCGGGTCGTTGATCGGGTAGAGCAGGCGGAATCCCGAGAAGCCGATGTCCTGCGTCGGCAGGGGCACCGGGACGAGCTTACCAATCGTGAACATGTCCGCGCGGTAGGCGAGGTGTTGAGCCTTGCCGTCCGCGATGATCGCGATCTCGACCGGGGTGGTGAAGAGGTACCCGAGCGAGAGGAGCTGCAGACGGAACTTCCGGCCCGGCTGGGCCCAGAGGCTGGCGGCGGGGTCGAAGCGAATGTCTCGATACTGATCGTACTGCAGCTTCGCCAGAGACTCGGGAACCGTCGAGACCGGTGGGACGAAGGGGGACCTCGCCAGGGCGCGGGCCAGCCCGACCACCGTCTCGGCGTCGAACGACCCGCTGCGGGCGATGCCCGGCTGGGCGGGCGAGCCCCCATCGGGCGGGCGCTCGGCCGCTCCCTGAGCCGCAGCGGCCATCGCGAAGCCCGTCCCGAGCGTGGCCAGCAGCAGCGGTTCCCAGCGCAGAGCTGGTCGGAATTTTCGTCTTGGGATTGCGGCCATTTGTGCTTTTGCTCACGATGAGGCCGGACAGCAATCCTGGGTAGTCAGCGGCCCATTTCGCCCCCGCAAGTTTCTGAGCCCTCTGAAGGGGGAATATCGTCTGCCATCCGGCCGGTTTCAGCGACCGCATGGACAGACGACCAGACGGACGTTCGAGGCTCGTCCGCACCAGCGCGTGTGTGCTGCTGTACGCTGGGCCGGTGCTGCTGGGCCTCATGCCTGCGACCGTGCCGGCGCGTGACGAAAATGCGGCGCCTCGGCCAGCCGCGGCGCAGCCGTATCGGCCCTCGCCCCAGCAGCAGGCGTTCCTCGACGAGCTCCAGCGCGACACGTTCAAGTTCTTCTGGGACGCGTCACCGTCGGGCACCGGGCTCACGCCCGACCGCGCTCCGGGGTCGGACGTCTCCAGCGTGGCCGCCGTCGGCTTCGCGCTGACGTCCTACCTGGTCGGGGTCGAGCGGGGGTACGTCTCCCGGGGCGAGGCCGCTGCGCGGACGCTGGCCACCCTCGAGACCTTGTGGCGGGCGCCGCAGGGTCCTGCTGCCGACGGTGTCTCCGGTTACAGGGGGCTCTTCTACCACTTCCTGGACAGCCGCCGCGGCGTCCGCGCGGACCAGTCGGAGCTGTCCACCATCGACACGGCCTTGCTGATGGCCGGCGTCCTCACCTCCAAGGCGTACTTCGACCGGCAGGACGAGACGGAGCGGTCCATCCGCCTGCTCTCCGACCGCCTGTACCAGCGGGTCGACTGGGCGTGGGCGTACTCGCCCCGGCACAAGCCGCTGCTCAGCATGGGCTGGAGCCCGGAGCATGGATTCATCGACATCGACTGGCGCGGCTACAACGAAGGCATGCTCCTGTACCTGCTCGCCATCGGCTCGCCGACTCACCCCATCGATCCGCAGGCGTGGGAGGAGTGGACGCGCTCCTACCCGTGGGAGAGCGCCCAGGGGCCGGCCCACGTGACGTTCGGCCCGCTGTTCGGGCACCAGTATTCCCATGTCTGGATCGACTTCCGCGGGATCCAGGATCCCTTCATGCTGTCGAAGCGGAGCGACTACTTCGCGAACTCCGTGCAGGCCACTTACGCCAACCGCGCCTATTGCATCGCCAATCCGGGACAGTGGAAGGGCTACGGGGAGCTGGTGTGGGGGTTGACGGCGTCGGACGGCCCCCTCAACGGCGCCAGCGACGGACGCGGGTCGACGCCCTTCCACGCCTACTGGGCGCGAGGGGCCGGCTCGGACCCGACGGCGGACGATGGGACCATCGCGCCCACGGCGGCGGGTGGCTCCGTCCCCTTCGCTCCGGAGGTGGCCATCCCGACCCTGATGCACCTGCGCGACCGCTTCGGGGACCGGCTGTACCGCAAGTACGGATTCACGGACGCCTTCAACCTGTCCTATCCGGACAAGTCCGGCGGGCAGGGCTGGTTCGACGATCAGTACCTGGCCATCGACCAGGGACCCATCCTGCTGATGATCGAGAACCACCGCACGGGGTTCGTGTGGGACCTCCTGAAGAAGAACGCCGACGTGACCGCCGGGCTCAGGAGGGCCGGCTTCACCGGTGGGTGGCTCGGCTCGATGGTGGCGGCGACGGACGCGGCTCCCCATTAGCCAAGCGTGCATGCCCCGCCCCGCGGCTGCCGTCTTCGACGTCATCGAGACGCTCTTCCCGCTCGCGCCCCTGCGCCCGAAGCTCGCGGCGCTGGGCCTCCCGGATGCGCTCGACCTCTTCTTCACGCGCATCCTGCGGGACGCCTTTGCCCTCGACGCGAGCGGCACGTTCAAGCCGTTTCGTGAGATCGCCGGCGGCGCGCTCGAGGTGCTCGCCGCCCAGCACGGCCTGGCGCCCGACCGTGCCGGGCTCGACGCGGTCCTCGATGCGTTCGGGACGCTCGAGCCCCACCCCGACGTGAGGCCGGCCTTCGAGCTGCTGCGCGCGCGAGGCGTCACCGTGGCGACGCTCTCGAACGGCGGCGTCGCGACCACGCGCGGCCTCCTCGACCGATGCGGCCTCCTGCCGCTCGTGGCGAGGGTCATGGGCGTCGACGAGATCCGCCGCTACAAGCCCGCGAAGGACATCTACCTGCACGCCGCCCGGACGATGGGGCTCGCCCCCGGTCGCGTCGCGATGGTCGCCGTCCACGCATGGGATCTGGAGGGTGCTCGCCGGGCCGGGCTCGTCACCGCCTGGGCCTCCCGGCTCGAGCGCCGCTACCACCCCGCCATGGAGCCGCCGGACATCTCGGCGGATGACCTGGTCGGGGTGGCCGAGGCGCTGTCGAGCCTCGACTGAGCGTCGATCTCTTCCGTGGGTGAGAGTCGCGGCGGTGGCGTGCGTCAGGGGGCACGCCGATCGTCCGTCAGGGCGCCGCGGGCGACGGCGACGTGGCCTCGCCTGCCGAGGCGGGCAGGCCGCAGAAGGACCGCAGCACGTCCGCGACGGCCTGGCCCATGCGCGCTGGGACGTATCCGCCCTCGAGCACCGCAGCGATGCGTCCATCGGTCGCGGAGCGGGTGCGCTCGAGCAGGTCCGAGGCGATCGCGTGCAGATCCGCGGGCTCGAGCAGGATTCCGCCGAGCGGATCGCCGGCGAGGCAGTCGAACCCGGCAGAGACGAGCACCATCTCCGGCGTGAACTCCTCGAGCGTGGCGTCGAGGGCCTCGCGGAAGGCATCGCGGTACTCGGCGGCCGTCGTCCCGTGGCCGAGCGGGACGTTCCGGGTCGTGCCCGCGCCTGCACCCGCGCCGCGCTCCGAGGCGGCGCCGGTGCCAGGGTAGTGGGGGTACAGGTGGAGTGACAGGTAGTAGATCGAGGGGTCCTCCCAGAAGATCTCCTGCGTGCCGTTGCCGTGATGGACGTCCCAGTCGACGATGAGCAGCCGCTCCATCGCGAAGCGCGCTTGCAGGCGCCGGGCAGCGACCGCCACGTTGTTGAAGAGGCAGAATCCCATCGCGCGGTCGGGCGTGGCGTGGTGGCCAGGGGGACGACAGCACGCGAACGCGGCGCTTGCCTCGCCTCGCGCGACGAGCTCCGCGGCCTCGATGGCGCACCCCGCCGAGGCGAGCGCCGCCTCGAAGGAGAGCGCGGAGACGGCCGTGTCGGGATCGAGCCAGCGGACGCCTCCGGCCGAGCTGGCCTCCTCCGCCGCCTTCCGCACGAGCGCCAGGTGCTCCGGCGCATGGACGCGCAGCAGGTCCTGGAGCGTCGCCGGCCGGGCTTGCACCTCTCGCACCGCGCCGCGGAGGGCCGTGTCGGCCCGGACCGCGCCGAGGATGCCCTCCAGGCGATCGGCGCCCTCCGGGTGCTCCGGCCCCGGGTCATGGCCCTGGCACCAAGCGTGGTGGACGACGGCGCCTGTCACATTGCACCTCCGGATGCTTCCGAAGCTATGCACGCGGCGGAGCGGACGCACGCCTGGCGGCGACGCGCTTGCGCGCCGTGTCGGCGCGAGCTCAGTAGTCCTTGCGCCAGTTCACGCCGGCTCCGCCCGCGCGTGCGTCCCCGTAGCTGCCGTTGACGCTCCAGTGCTTCGAGAGCTGGTACTCGAGCTCCACCTCGTTGGAGTTCTCCCCGCGCATGGGGTCTGCACCGATCCGGCCCGTGAAGCCGACGTAGAACCGGTCGTTCACGTAGGTGCCGGCCTCGAGCTTCGAGCCTGCGATGCCGCTGTCCCCGGCCTCGATGGAGAGGACGTCGAGCGGAAGCTTGCCGGAGAGCGTCTTCTTCAGCTGGGACGCCGCCGCCGAACCCACGAGCGACGCCGCCTCGCCCGCGGGCGACGACTTCCCGGTGCCGTGATGGAGAGACGTGTGGCCGGTCGCGAGCAGCGTGTAGATCTCGGTCTCGGGGAGCGGCGGCTCCGAGGTCGGCTGCAGCTGCAGCTTCTCCGCCTCCCCCTGTACCTTGAGATAGACGGTCACCTGCTCGATCTCGTTCTTGTACGTCGCCGTGACGTTCAGATCGGGCTGTAACGCCGGACCCGTGAAGGAGATCTTGGAGTCCCGCTGCAGGTCGAAGCGCCGCCCGAAGACGTCGAGTCGTCCCCGGAGCACGTTCACGTCGCCGAATACTTTCGGCGCAGTGGCGTACTCGACGCGGAAGCCGTCGGAGAGGCCGATCTCGGTGTTGATGTCGTTGCCCTGGATCCAGAGGTTCCTCGGAGCATTCACGAGCACCGTCACCTGAGCTCCCGCACGCTCGGAGCCGGACGAGCCAGGCTCGGCGCTTCCGGAGCCACTGTCACCCGGCTCCGCGGCAGCGCTCGCTTCCCCCGGCGACTTCGCCTTCGTGCCCCGGATCGGCTTGCCGTTGACGGTCAACAGGACGTCCGGCGGATCATCCAGCTTCTGGACGTCCTTCCGCTGCACGTCAGGGAGCTGCACGTGCGCCTCGGGGATGTCGAGGTTCTTGATGCTCACGCTGGTCGGGGAGGCAGCGCCGTCGGCGGTGCTCCGGATCGACAGCGTCGCCGCGACCTGTCCCTGGGACATCACCGGGAACTTGTTCATCTCCGCGGCGGCGTGAAGCTTGAACTCCTTGCTGCCGGTCCGCGTCGCCAGGGCCGAGAGCTTGGCCGTTCCGCTTCCGCTCTTCGCGCTCAGCTCCTTGAGCTCGATCCGGTCGTTGTCGCCGATCGCGAGGAGGTGAATGTTCGTGAAGTCACCGTTTCCGTGAGTGGAGAGGAGGCCGTCCTTCCACTCGAGCCGGCCCTTCACCGCGGGCGATCGCATCGTCCCGGTCAGGCGGGCGTCGGCGTACAGGAGCCCTCCCACCTTCGCCACTGCGCCGGTCAGGTGCGAGAGGAAGCCCGGGTCGAAGTCCTTCGCCGTGAGCGTCGCGTCCACCGGTGTGGTGTCGAGCCCCCGGGTCCGGGTCACGGCCGGATACGAGAGGTCGACCTGGGCGGCCGCCGCGGCGTGCAGCTCGCCCTTGTTCTGCGACTTCAAGAGGAGGTCGAGCGTCTCCTTCGCGTTCACGTAATCGAAGTTGAGCGCCACCCGTCCGTCTGGCGATCTCTCCGCGCCGAGCCCGTCCACACGCGTCCGGAGCACAACCCGCGGGTCCTGGAGGGTGCCGCCCACGGCGAGCTGACCCGCGAGCGTGCCACGGATCTTCGGTGGCGCCCGCGCTGGATCCACATCGGTCGGCTGAAGTGCGGCTTGCAGCTCGGACAGGGACAAGGGACCGACGCTCGCATCGAGCGAGAGCGCAGCCTGAGCCAGGCGGTCGGGCTCGTTGAGCTGCTTCGGGCCGGCGCCCACGCGGGCCTTGGCCGTGAAGATGGCCTTTCCGCGCTGCTCGGCGCGCATGTCCACACGGAGATCGTCTGCCGCCCGGAGGTGGATGCTCGCGTCCAGAGCCTTCAAGCCCTGTGTCGCGATCCCTTTCCCGCTCACGGAGACCTCGCCGGCGGGAGACATGGCCGTGCCGGTCACATGCGCCCGCGCGCTCAACGCGCCATCCAGGGGCTCGTCGCTCAAGCCTGCCTCGGACAGGAGCTTCAGCGGGAGCTCTCGGACGTCCGCCTCGAGCACGAACTCGGCCGACATGAGCGCGGCCCGGTTTGGCGGTTTGCGGATTACCTGGCCGACTGTGAACGGCGTCCTCATCTCGACGAAGCTCTTCTTCCCTTCCAGCGTGAGGTCCACGCGAGCCCCGAGCCGGCCGTCGTCTGCGCTCGCCAGGGCGACGTCCATGTCCGTAGGCCTGAGCTGCTTCACCTGGAGCCTGCGCCCCTTGAACGCGGCCTCGAGCCGCGGATCATCCGCCGTCCCTCTCAAGGAGACCTGCGCCGACAGGAGCCCGGAGATGGGCTTCTCGAGTCCGAGCTGCCGGAGCGATTCATCCAGGCGGAACTCGGGTACCTCGAGCTCCATCTTCACCGGTACGTGCCGCCCCTGCCTGAGCGCCTTCACGGGCAGGTCGAAGGCACCGGTCAGCTTGATACCCTCGCCGTTCGCAGCGATCGTTCCCTTCGCCTCGTCCTTGGCGTAGGACGCGTCCAGGCGGAGCTGGACGTTCCGATACTTCTTGAACCGGCCACCCTGGAGATCGACCTTGGCCACCACGTCCGGCTTCCCGCTCGAGCCTTTCGCGCGTACCTCGACATTCAGGATCCCTCCGAGCGCGAGCGCCGGATCGACGAATGCCCGCGGAAGCTTCCCGAGGTCGAAGGAACGGAGCCCGAGCGACGCGTCGAGTTTCGTCCCGCGCTCGAGCACCCTCGCCGAGACGGCCTCCTCACCCGACCGCAGAGTCAAGGGTGAAAGCGCGAGCAGGCCTGGGCGAGACTCGATCTGTACCGGCGCCTCCAGCGTCCATTGCGCCTCGGGGTAACGCAACGACAGCGCATTCAGCGTCCCCGCGTGACCGTCCGGAGAGAGCGTGGCCTGCGCCCGGAGGGCCAGCTCCGCGTAGCCGTGCACGGCTGCGTCCAGGCTCAGCTCCCGGCCGCTGCCGTCCACCTCGAGGAGCACCGCGCGGAATACCTTCCTGGGTGCGAGCGCCAGCGTCCTCGCCGTCACGCGCGCCTTCGTACCGGTGGGCACCTTCAGGTCCGGCGTATCGACGTGCAGCGCCAGGCCGCCCACCCGGTTCTTCTGGTACGCGAGGACGGGGAAGCTGCCGTCCGCCTCGAGCGAGGGATGCTCCACCAAGCCCGCGACCGCGAAGGAGAGCTGCCCCTGTCCCTTCAAGGAGATACCCTTGGGACCCGCGAGCTTGCCCAGAGTCCGGCTGAGCGCGCGGAGATCGCTCGCCAGGAGCTTCCCACCCAATGCCAGTCGGTCCTTGCTTGCTCGCCCCCGCGCCTCGATTCGAACGCCTGGTACGTTGATCAGGAGCTCCGGCAGCTGCACCTCGGCATCCTTCGCGGTCGCCAGCACGTGCACCGGACCCATCGTCTCGCCCGCCATCGGCGAGGAGGGCACACTCATCTCCAGCCGGCCGACGAGATCGTCGAGCGAGTTCCCTCCCCCCGACGCCTCCAGGCTCAAGGCGATGTCGGAGGGTGGACCGTCGTCGGTCAGCTCGCTCAGATCCACGTGGCGAACGACGACCGTCGTCCGATGGGTGCGCTGGGTGGCCAGGTTGAAGTCCCCGTCCACCTGTGCGGTCGCCGAGGCGGCCTTGGCTTCGAGGCGCAGAGAGAGCTCATCACCGTTCCGCTTGGCCTCCGCCGAAAGCGACGCCACCGCACGGAGCGGGTAGCTCGACGAGAACGCCCGAGCAATCTCCGGCGGGACCAGGAGCGACTCGATCCTGACATCCGCGCGGCTCTCGTCCTCCATGTGCCCCGTGGCCACGAGCTTCGCCGTCCCGAGCTCGAGCGCGAGCCGCGCGTCCTTGCGCTCACCCGCGCCCGCAGCGACGAGGCCGAGGTGAAAGGGGCCTTCGAAGGGAGCAGCGAAGTTCCCGGTCATGTCCAGCCGCGCTCCGAGCGCATCCCCCACCGCCTTGGCGGAGCCATGTGCCACGAGGTCATCGAGGTGGATGTGGCGCGAGGTGCCCGCGGAGCGCTGCACGACGTCGACGACGCCGTGGGCAATCTCGATGTCCTCGAGGATGAGCCCCACGCCGCCCTTCTCGCTCGCCTTCTCGAGCTTGGGCGTCGGGTTCCGCTCCGCGATCGCGCGCTCGAGGTTGCTCCCGCTCTCGTCCTGTTCGAGGTGAAGTTCCTGCCCGTCCAGTCGGACGAGCATGACATCGAGGCGCTTTCGTACGAGCGCCGTGAGGCGAAGTCGGACCTCGAGCGCGGCGACGCTCGCGACCATCTCGCCGTCCGGGTCACGGAGCTCGAGGCCTTCGAGCATCAGGTGCCCGCCACGCAGGGAGAGCTTCTGAACCGCGATGGCTCCTTCGATGGTGGCGTTCGCCTTCTCGACGACGAGCTTGCGGAGCCGCTCTCCGCCGGACGGCGTCGCGACGTACGTGAGCGTCCCGAGGACGAGGACGAGCACGAGCCCGACGAGCGACAGCGCGGCGATGGCGAGCCATCTCAGCCCCTTGTGCCACTTCGGGCTCCGGCTCCCGCCACCGCTCGACTTCGGTGACGCCATGACGCACCCCTTGCCCAAAAGAGGGCTGCCTCCTCATAGGTAAGGGCGCCGAATCGCGACTGGAACCGCACGGCGAGCACCTGGTGGCCCGTCCGTTTGGCATGCGTGTGTAGGGCTAGAAGGCCTCGCCGATCGAAATGTGGAGGACGCAGGGGCCTTCGGGGGCGCCCGCCCTGGGTCCTCCGCTCCCGAGCCCAAAGCAGCTGGATCTCGTCGGCGCAGTGAGCGAGGTGCCGGGCGATTGAGTCACGGCCAGGGGAGGGCCGATGTCCGGACGGTAGCCGAAGTCCACACGGATCGGCCCGACCGGAGTCCGGTACCGGAGCCCGGCACCGAAGGCCACCAGGATGTCGTCGCGGAAGGCCCTCGCGTCGAGGCGCTCGCGCGTGACGAAGCCCGTGTCGACGAAGGCCGCCAGCACCAGGGCGCCGGTAAGGTTGTAGCGGGCCTCGAAGGAGGACTCGAACAAGCCGTTTCCGCCAACCGGGACGGTGTAACCCAGCGTCGTCGACCCAGGCTGAGGTACGACGAACTCGGGGGAGAGCCTCCGGCTGTTGAAGCCGCGCATGTCGTTTCCGCCCGAGTAGAACCGCGAGACGATGGGGCTCGACGCGTCGTTCCCGTTTCCGGGGATGAGCGTCCCCACCTTCACCCGCGCTGCGAACGTCAGCTTGTCCTGCTCGAGGAACGAAACGTAGCCGCGAGCCTCGGGGACGATGCGGAAATAGCCGAAGCTTCCGCCCAGTATCCCGCCGCCCTCCTGGAGCGACAGGGCGAGGTAATAGCCGCGGTGGGGCTCCTGGCGGTCATCTCGCATGTCCCATTCGACGAGCTCCTCTGCGTAGGAGAGCACGCAGTTCTCCGGGCAGCCGAAGAGGAGCGCCGGTGCTGGGCCGGTGAGCTGGGCAGACCCGGACTCGAGTCGGTAGAACTCGAGATTGTACGATGGCGTGATCGTGAGGTGGTTCGTCGGCGCGTAGACCACAGCCAGCTTCGCGCGTCCCCCGTAGTAGCTATAGGCAGGCTCGAGCCCCCGCTCCAGCGTGAGCTTGGAATCGAGCTTGAGGTCGCGGGAGGAGAGGAGCCTGGGCTGCTCGAGCTCCCCGCTGAGGCTGCCCACCACGCCGCGCTGGGCGCCCGACGCGGTCGATGCGTAGAAAGTCGGAATCCACGCGTAGCCGGCCATTGCGTTGAGGGTAAGCCTGCGCAGGCCGCCCAAGAAATCCCGGTCAATATAGCGCGACGTCGCGCGGAGCTCCTGCCGGGTCTGGTCAACCGCGATGCCGCCTCCGACGCTGACGGTATGAAAGCGCGACTCCTGGGCGTCCACCTGCAAGGGAACGGTGAGGGTCCCTGGATCGGGCTCCGCCGGCTTCAACTTCACCGCTCCGAAGACGCCCATCTTGAAGACGCGCGCTTCCGCTTCGCTCTGCGCCTTCAAGGAGTACCAGTCGCCCGGCGTAGCCTCCGCCGTGGCTTGCTCCGTGATGCGCCAAGGCGACACTCGCGAAGGCGTGTACTTCTTCACCGACACGGCGCCGAACCGGTATCGCGGGCCATGGTCGACGCTGACGGTGACCTCGGCCGCGTGCGTATCGAGGCCCACCTTCACCTCCCCCTGCGCCGTGGCCGCCGCGTAGCCCTCTTCCAGAAGAGTGTGGAGGAGCTTCTCCTTGAGCCCGTCCCAGCGCTCCACGATGAAGATCTGCCCCACCTTGAGCTCGACTTGCTCGAGGAGCTGCTTCCGGTCCCCGTCGGGGAGGTCATCCAGCCCCTGGATGTTGACCGAGCTGATGCGGGTCGGGTCGCCCTCTTCCACCGTGGCGAAGACGTCCACCTCCTTCTGCCCGTGGGCCTTCACTTCCGCTCCGGTCACCTTCGCCTGGTAGAAGCCCTGCGCCCGGTAGAACTTCTCGATGCGGCGGAGGTCCGTCTTCCACGCATCTTCCTCGAAGTACTGTCTCCGCGAGAAAGGGACCCAGCTGTTCTCGGTGGTGAGGATGTGCTTCTTGATGTCCCCCTCTTGGACCTTTCTCGCGCCCTCGATTCGCACCGAGTGCACCTGGGGGAGATCTCGTCTCTCCCCAGTTGCGCAGCCCATGGCCAGGACGACGGCCGCGACGCAGAGTGTCCGTCGGTGTTCGAGCACCCCACAGTTCTAGTGGGCGCGGCCGCTCCCGTGCTTGCTCGATCAGTGCCGCGTGAGGGGAGCGATCGCGTGCAGCAGGTCCTCGATCCCGATCGGCTTCGCCAGGTGCCGGTCGAACCCCGCCTCCAGCGCGCGCGCCTGATCCTCCGGCCCCGCGTAGCCGGTCAGCGCCACGAGCGGCGTGTGGCGCAGCGCCGGGTCCGCCCGGATCGCGCGCGCGACGCCGTAGCCGTCGAGGTCTCCAGGCAGGCCGATGTCGCAGATGACGAGGTCCGGCACGTTCCGCCGGGCCGCATCGAGGCCGGCATCGCCGTCATACGCGACCGTGACTGCCATCCCCTCGAGCTTCAGCGCCTCCCGCAGCGTCTCGGCCGCGTCGACGTTGTCCTCGACGATCAGGACGTGCGCGATGGACGGGGCGGTGTCGGCGCGTGGCCCGGGCGGCGGTAGCGCCGGAGCGAGCGGCAGGCGGACCACGACCTTCGTCCCGGCGCCGCGGCCGCCGCTCGTCACGGCGACCGTTCCGCCGTGCAGCTCGACGAGGCCCTTCACGACCGTGAGCCCGAGGCCCAGCCCGCCGCGGGAGCGCGCGAGGCTGCGGTCCGCCTGGGAGAACGGCTGGAAGAGGCGCGAGAGCACGTCGGCCTCGATGCCCTCGCCCGTGTCGCGGACCTCGATGAGCGCGGCGCCCCCAGGTTCCTCCCCAATGCGCACCGCGACCGTGCCGCCGCGCGCCGTGAACTTGGCCGAGTTGGCGAGCAGGTTCCCGAGGACCTGGGCGAGCCGGGTCGCGTCGCCGTCGATCGGGACGACCGCGGTCGGCACCTCCAGGAGGAGGCGGAGCCCCGCGGCCTCGAGCTCGCCGCGATGGTCCTCGACGGTGTCGCGCACGAGCCGCGAGAGATCGAGCGGCTCGCGATGGAGCTCGATCCGTCCGCGCGTGATGCGGGTGATGTCGAGGAGGTCGTCCACCAGCCGCGAGAGGTGCCCGAACTGTCGGGCGATCACGTCGCGAGCCCGCGCCGTTCGCGCGAGGTCGTCCGGCGCGCGGGCGAGGAGATGCAGCGCGTTCCGGATCGGCGCGAGCGGGTTCCGCAACTCGTGCGAGAGCACGCTCAAGAACTCGTTCTTGCGGCGATCCGCCTCCTCGAGCTTCTCGGCGATCGCGCGGTAGCGCTCCTCGCTCTCCTGCCGCGCGAGCTGCGCCGACTTCTCGGAGGTCAGATCGATGACGAACGCCGCCAGGCCGTCCGGTTGACTCGAAAGGCCGACGAGGATCGGGACCCGGGTACCGTCGCTCCGGACGTATTCGCTCTCGTGTCGCGCGCCGAGCTCGGGGCGCAACCATCTGGGGACCCCGCCCGGACCCGGGCGAAACCGCTCCGCCTCGAACTCCTCGCGCGAGCGATCGATGATCCGCAGGTACTCGTCATTCGCGAACTGCACCCGGCCGTCGCTGCTGATGAAGACGATGCCGATGGGAGCGTCCCGCGCGAACCGCTGGAAGCGAGTGGCTTCCACCTGCATCGCGCTGATCCGGAGCTGTTCGGCGAGCAGGTTCATTTCGGAGGTGGACGCACAGGGGCCTGGCCGCCACCACCCATATCCGTGGCGGCGCGCGAGCGCCCCATCGGCCAGCGCCAGCAGGGCAGAACACGCGCCGGGCGGCTGGCGTGCAGTGCCACCCGCGATCCCCGTCGGGCGCGGAAATGGAAGCTCACGCCAGATATACTGAGGCGAGGCATGCTGCGGCATCTCCTGGAGGTCGACGAGGTCGCGGCGATGATTCGCCGGGGAGAGGCGCTGCTACTGGCTGGTGACGAGAGCCTGCTGCGCCGGCTGCCCAGGGGAAGATGGATCGCGGGCACCATCCCGTACTTCATGAGCGACGAGGGCGGCGTCGTCGATCGCCGCCGGATCTTCGTCGAGAAGCTGCCGGAGCGGTTCGAGTACGCGGGCATTCGCCGCTACGACGAGGGCGGCATCGCGCGGGTGTACGCGGATCTACCGGCCAAGGGGATGGGCATCATCATCGTCCCGAGCGGCAGCCGGGTGCACCTCTCGTTTGCGGTGGACGCCCCGCGGTATGACAAGTTCGCGACCGCTCCGCTCTTCGGGTGGATCTCGGGCGTCCACCTGTCCGAGATCGGTGAGGTGACGCCCAAGGTGCTCGACGGCACCACGGGTGAGGCGCTGGAGCAGGAGGCCGTGGTGATGCACGTCTGCTTCCCTCCTGGGAAGACGGCAGAGCTCGGGATCCTCAACATCTTCGAGAAGGGGGACGGCGCCGAGATCACCTTCCCGAGGACAGGGTTCTCCGCCACCGTCGCCCACATCGACGGACGCCCGCGCAACTTCGCCGAGTACATCCAGGAAACCGGCATCGACACGCGCCTGCCCCTCGTCGCCGACTACTGTGGCGCCCGCATCAACGTGAGCTTCCTCGCCGTCGGTCAGCCCGGGGGCGAGGTTCGGTTCTACGCTCCGGTCTTCGCCGGCATCGGCTACCACCACGCCCGGCCGGTCCCCGACTACGTGGACGCGTTCGTCTCCGCGCTACCCGCCGGGCTCGAGAATCGAATCGCGTTCTCGTGCAACTGCGTCCTCAACTTCGTCCATTCGTCGCTGGAGGGCCGGAGCACGGGAGCGATCATCGGACCCATCACATTCGGTGAGATCGCCTATCAGCTGCTGAACCAGACGATGGTCTACCTGACCATCTCGGACTCGAGTTGATCGCGTGGCCCGACGTGCCCTCGTCGGGTAGGACGACTGAATCCACACTTCCTCCGGGTATGAGCAGCGCAGCGAGCGATACGCCCTCCTGGTCACGCCGCGGGTTCCTCCGCGCGATCGCCGGCCTGTGTGCCACCGCCTGCGTGCGCCAGGATGACCGCCTGCTGCGCTTCTGGGCCATGGGGCGCGAGGGCGAGGTGGCGACGCAGCTGCTGAAGGCGTTCGAGCGCGAGAGCGGCCTGCGCGTCCGGGTGGAGCAGCTGCCCTGGAGCGCGGCCCACGAGAAGCTGCTCACCGCGTTTGCCGGGAATGCCACGCCGGACCTCGCCCAGATGGGCAACACCTGGCTCCCCGAATTCGTCGCGGTGGACGCGCTGGAGCCCCTGGACCCGAGGATTCGCGGGTCGCGGCAGGTCGATCTCGCCGACTACGACGCCGGCATCGTGGACACCAACCTGGTGGAGGGGCGGCAATACGGCGTGCCCTGGTACGTGGACACCCGGGTGCTCTTCTACCGGCGTGACCTGCTCGCTCAGGCGGGCTACGCCGCACCGCCGCGCGAATGGGACGAATGGATGCGCATGCTCGGTGCCATCAAGCAGCGCGTGGGGCCCGAGCGTTACGCGCTGCTGCTGCCGCTGAACGAGTACGAGCCGATGGTGGCGCTCTGGCTGCAACAGGGCGAGCCGCTGCTGCGTGACGGCGGCCGCCGGGGAAACTTCCGTAGCCAGGGCTTCGCGCGCACCCTGCAGTTCTACCTGGCGATGTACGAGCGGCGCCTGGCGCCACCGATCGCGCACAACGAGATCGCCAACGTCTGGAACGAGTTTGCCCGCGGCTACTTCAGCTTCTACATCTCCGGGCCGTGGCAGATCGGCGAGTTCAAGAGGCGGCTGCCTCCCGGGCTCCAGTCGGCCTGGATGACGGCGCCCCTCCCTGGCCCCACGGGCCCCGGCGCATCCATCGCCGGCGGGTCGAGCCTGGCGATCTTCCGGCGTTCCCCGCGCAAGGCCGCGGCCTGGAAGCTGGTGGAGTTCCTCTCTCGCCCGCAGGTGCAGCAGCAATTCTACCGCCTCACCGGCAACCTGCCAGCACGGCGGTCCGCCTGGGCCGACGCGGGCCTGGCGCAGGATCCGCATGCGCGGGCCTTCCGTGACCAGCTGGAACGCGTGCGCCCGGTGCCGCAGGTGCCGGAGTGGGAGCGCATCGCCACCGAGCTGAGGCTGATGATGGAGAAGGTGGTGCGCGGCGATGTCACCGCGAAGGGCGTGCCGGAGGAGCTCGACGCGCGAGCGGACCGCATCCTCGAGAAGCGCCGCTGGATGCTCGACCGAAGGGCGCATGGATGAAGCCGTCGCGCGCCGGCTGGCTGTTCGTCGCGCCGGCCCTGCTGGCGATTGCCGTATTCTTCGTGGTGCCGGTCTCGGCCGCCCTGCTCATGAGCGCCACCGACTTCGACATCTACGGGCTGGCCGACCTGCGCAACGTGCGCTTCATCGGGCTCGATAACTACCTCCAGCTGCTGCAGCGGCCGCTGTTCTGGCGAGCGCTGCTCAACACCCTGTTCTTCGTGGTGATCGGCGTCCCGCTGTCCATCGCCGCCTCACTGGGAGCGGCGCTGCTGCTCCACTCCCGCCTGGCACGCTTCCAGGGCTTCTACCGCACCGCGCTGTTCGCGCCGGTGGTCACCACGCTCGCGGCGGTGGCGGTGGTGTGGGTCTTCCTGCTGCACACCCGCTACGGCCTGCTCAATTACGGCCTGGCGTGGCTGGGCCTGCGTCCGGTGGATTGGCTGGGTGATCCGCGCTGGGCGATGCCGGCCATCGTGCTGCTCTCGGTGTGGAAGAACTTCGGCTACAACATGATCATCCTGCTGGCGGGCCTGCAGGCGATCCCGGGCGATCAGTACGAGGCCGCGCGGCTGGATGGCGCTGGGGCGGGCGCGCTGTTCCGGCACATCACGGTGCCTGCGCTGGCGCCCATGCTGCTGATGGTGAGCGTCCTCACCATGGCGGGCCACTTCCAGATCTTCGCCGAGCCCTACGTGATGACGCAGGGCGGACCGGCCGAGCGCACGGTCACGGTGCTGTACCTGATGTACGAAGATGGCTTCAAGTGGTGGAGCCTGGGCTCGGCGTCCGCGGTGGCGTTCGTGCTCTTCGTGTTCATGCTGGGGTTCACGCTGTTGCAGGCGCGCGTCACCCGGCGTGCGGGGTCGTCATGAGGCGTCCGATCGCTTTCCTGTCGGTCAATCTGGCGCTGGCGCTCGCCGCCGGGCTCACCCTCTTTCCGCTGGTCTGGATGGTGTGCGCGTCGCTCATGGCGCCTGGCGAGGCCAGCACCTACCCGCCGCCCATGCTGCCGCGCGCCGCGACGCTCGCGAACTATCGGCTCCTGTTCGCGGAGCACGGCATCGTCCGGCAGGCCGCCAACAGCCTGCTCATCTCGCTGCTCGCCACCGGGCTGTCCTTGGCATTCAACCTGAGCGCGGGCTACGCGTTCGCCAAGCTGCGGTTCGCCGGGCGCGAGCGCATCTTTCGCCTGCTGCTGGGAGCGCTGGTCATCCCCGCGCAGGTGACCATGATGCCTCTCTTCCTGATGCTCAAGGAGCTGGGGCTGGTGAACAGCTATGCCGGCGCGCTCGTACCTTGGCTGGCGAGCGTCTTCGGCATCTACCTGGTGCGGCAGTACGCGCTGACGATCCCCGACGAGCTCCTCGAGGCGGCGCGTATCGACGGCGCGGGCGAGCTGCGCATCTTCGCCTCGGTGGTGCTGCCACTGCTCAAGCCCATCGTCGTGACGCTGGCGGTGCTCACCTTCCTCGGCTCGTGGAACGACTTCATGTGGCCCCTCATCGTGCTCACCGACCACGACGTGCAGACGCTTCCGGTCGCCCTGGCCGCGCTCTCGCGCGAGCACGTGCAGGACGTGGAGCTGATGATGGCCGGGGCCGTGATCACGGTGCTGCCGGTGTTGCTGCTCTTCCTGGCCCTGCAGCGTTACTACATGCAGGGCCTGCTGGTGGGGAGCGTGAAGGGATGAAGGGGATCGCCCTGCTCCTGGCTGCGCTGGCGGGCCGCGCGCAGGCTGCGCCGAGCGGGCGCGTGGTCCTGGATCTTCGCGACATGGGCGCCTGGCAGGCCCAGGCGTCCGAGCAGGTCGGCGCTGTCCTGCGGCGGGACGCCGACGGCAGCGTCTGCCTGGAGTACGACTTCCATTCGGTGTCGGGCTATGCGGTCCTGAGGCATGTCCTCCCCGTGCAATGGCCCGCCGCCTTCGCCCTGCAGCTGCGCCTGAAGGGGCGCGGCTCCGTCAACGACCTCCAGGTCAAGCTGGTGGACGCGAGCGGCGACAACGTCTGGTGGGTGAACCGGCCGGGCTTCCCGCTGCCGCGCTCCCTGACCGACGTCACCTTCCGGAGCCGACATTTCAGCTTCGCCTGGGGGCCCACCCCGGATCGCACGCTGGAGCGCACCGAGACCCTGGAGCTCGTCGTGGCACGGCGCCAGGGGGGCAAGGGGGCGCTGTGCGTGTCGCGCGTGCGCGTGCAGGAGCGCGAAGCCGACCCTGCGGTCTGGCCGGAGCCGCTGGTGCGCAGGCAGGCGGGGACGCTCGATCTCGACTATCGCCGCCCGCGCGAGTTCAACGGGCTCACGTTGCAGTGGCCCGGGCCAGCGCGGCCGGAGAGCTACGACGTGCTCGCCTCGGAGGACGCCCAGCGCTGGAGGCTCTTGCGGCGGGTGCAGCGGAGCTCGGGCGGGTTCGAGGCGCTCTTCCTCCCGGAGAGCGAGGCCCGTCACCTGAGGATCCGCCTGCGGGAGTCGCGAGCGGCGCCTCGGGCGGAGCTGCGCGACAGCAAGCAGTGGCCCGACCTCAATGCAGCCCTGTCCGAGCTCGCCCGGCACGCGCCGCGCGGACACGTCCCGCGCGCGTTCCTCGGCGAGCAGAACTACTGGACGCTGGTGGGCGTGGATGGGGGTGGCGAGCGCTCGGCGCTGCTGAGCGAGGATGGGGCGCTGGAGCTCGGGCGCGGGGGCTTCAGCGTGGAGCCCGCCGTCCTGACGGATGGGGGGCAGCTCGTGACCTGGGCCGATGTGCAGATCGGCCACTCCCTTCGGGACGGCTACCTGCCCATGCCGGAGGTGCGCTGGCGGCACGACGGGTTTGCGCTCCACGTCGCGGCAGCGGCCGAAGGGCAGGCGGGGGCGCCGCAAGCTCTGGTGCGGTACGCGCTGACGAACACGGGCAGCGCGGCACGCGCCTTCACGCTCCTGCTGGCCGTTCGTCCCTGGCAGGTGAACCCCCCGCAGCAGTTCCTCAACACGCCCGGAGGTGCACGCCGCATCGAGCGCCTGCAGTGGCAGACGCCTCGGCTCTCCGTGAACGGCGCCGTGGGGCCATGCTTCGACGAGGTGCCGAGCCGCGTCACCGCGCTGCCCGGGGCCGGGGGGGTCGACCTGCACGCCTTGCTCGATGCCGCGGCCCTGCGAGAGCTCTCGGATGCGCAGGGCCAGGCCTCGGCCCTGCTGCAATGGGAGCTGAGGCTCTCGCCAGGCGAGACGCGCGTGGTGACCTGGACCGCGCCGCTCATTTCCGGCTCAGCCTCACATGAGGGGGCCGCGATGAAGCCGCAGCCCCCTCATACTCCGAAGACGGTCGACGCGCGCCTCGATCGCGTGGCCGAAGGCTGGCGCGCGCGCCTGAACCGGATGCAGCTCACCTTGCCCGCGTCGTCGCAGCAGGTGTCCGACACGCTGCGGACGACATTGGCGCAGATCCTCATGTCGCGCGACGGTGCCGCGCTCGAGCCCGGCACCCGCTCCTATGCGCGCTCGTGGATTCGCGACGGCGCGATGATGGTGGCCGGCCTGGTCCGCATGGGCGAGGTCGACGTCGCGCGCGACTTCGTGGACTGGTTCGGCCCGTACGTGTTCCTCTCGGGGAAGGTGCCGTGCTGCGTGGACGCCCGCGGCGCCGACCCGGTGGCCGAGAACGACAGCCACGGGCAGTACCTGCATGCCGTGGCCGAGGTCTGGCAGCATTCCGGGGATGCGGCCTTCCTCGCGCGCCACTGGGCCGTCGTGCAGCGCGTCGTGACGCACCTCGAGAGCCTGCGGAGGAGCACCCGCACCGAGGAGTTCAGGGCCGCGCAGCCGGCCAACCTCCGGGGCCTCTTGCCCCCCTCCATCAGCCATGAGGGCTACTCGGACAAGCCCGCCTACTCCTACTGGGACGACTTCTGGGCGGTGCGCGGATACAAGGACGCGGTCCACATCGCGCGGGCGCTGGGCCAACTGCAGCTGGCGGCGGAGTGGGCGCAGTGGCGGGACGAGCTTCAGGACGATCTGGCGCGTTCCGTCGAGGCCACCGCGGCGCGGTTCGGCATGGACACCGTCGCGGGCGCCGCCGACCGCGGCGATTTCGACCCCACCTCGACGACCGCGGCGCTCAATCCCGCCCAGGCGCGGCTCCCACCGCTGCTCCTGCAGCGCACCTTCGACCGGTACTGGGAGGACGGGGAGCAGCGCCGCTCTGGCGCGCGCCCATGGAAGGACTACACACCCTACGAGCTGCGCACGGTGGGTGCGCTGGTGCGGCTCGGAAGGCCGCGGCGGGCGAACGGGATGCTGCAGTGGTTCCTGCGCTTCCGCCGGCCGGACGGATGGAAC
The DNA here is from genome assembly GCA_035636195.1 of Anaeromyxobacteraceae bacterium. Classification (GTDB taxonomy): domain Bacteria; phylum Myxococcota; class Myxococcia; order Myxococcales; family Anaeromyxobacteraceae; genus Anaeromyxobacter_A. Next base: position 28,557 of record DASPZP010000034.1, on the reverse strand, counting down.
CAGTGGGCCGAGGTCGTGATGGCCGACGCGCGGGAACCGCACTTCCTCGGGGACATGCCGCACGCCTGGGTGGCCTCCGACTACCTCCGCTCGGTGCTCGACATGTTCGCCTACGAGCGCGAGGACGACGACGTGCTGGTCCTGGGCGCAGGCCTGAGCGAGGAATGGGCGGCTGCCGGAGTCGCCGTGAAGAACCTGTCCACGCCTCATGGTCCGCTGACCTACCGCCTCTCGACCGTCGCGGGGGGCCACGTCCTGGAGTTGGCCGGGGGCGTGGTGCCGCCCGCGGGCGGGGTGCGCCTCGCCTGGCCATTGCCGGGGCCGCTGCCGCGTGCCCAGCACCAGGGCCGCGAGCTCGGCTGGGTGGGCCGTGAGCTCGTCCTGCCGACCGGGCCCGCAACGATCCTCCTGCTTCCATGATGAGGGGCGCCCCCACGCAACTGGTCAATGCGGCGGGCCTGAGCCTGCAGCTCAACCCTGACGGCGGTGTGCGGCGTATCCAGTTCCGGGACGATGTGGTCAACCTCTTCATGGGCAATGGCATGGAGCCGGGGCCCACCAATGTCTGGTTGCGGTTGCACCGCGCCAACGGCGTGGAGGCGGTGCCCCTGCTCGGGCCACAGTCCCCGTTGCGGGCGCGCGCGTCCCGGGGCAGCAGCGGTGGGTTCCAGAGCCGTGGCGAGTGGCAGGGTATGGGCATCGCGCTGCGCCTCGTGCTCGGCGAGCAGGAGGCCGCCTGGTGCTGGCAAGTACGGCTCGAGAACCGCTCGTCTCAGGAGCGAGCCGTCGACCTGCTGTACGGCCAGGACCTCGCGCTCGCGAGCCCTGGCGCGGTGCGTCTGAACGAGCACTATGTCAGCCACTACATCGACTTCAGCCCCATGGAGCATGCGCGCTGCGGCTGGGTGGTGGCTGCGCGGCAGAACCTCGAGCAGGGCGGGCGGCACCCCTGGGCGGTCGTCGGCTCCCTGCGGCGAGCCACCGGCTTCGCCACCGACGGCCTGCAGCTCTTCGGCCTCGCTCAGCGGCTGGGCGGCATGCCCGCCGGAGTGCGAGATGGGCTGCCCACCCAGCGGCTGCAGCACGAGCACGCCATGGCCGCCGTTCAGGATGAGGCGGTCACGCTGACTCCCGGTGCCGTCTGGGCCGGTGGATTCTTCGTCGCCCTGGAACCCGATCATCCCCGGGCCACCTCCACCGAGGACCTGGCAGCCGTGGACGCGGCGCTGTCGTGGGCCGGTTCTCTCGAGAGGCCTTCCGCCAGCCGGGCCGGCAGGGGCGGCCGTTCCGTCGACTCCACGCTCTTCAGCATGGCGCCTCTGCTGGAGTGTCAGGACCTGGATGAGGCGGAGCTGCGGCGACTCTTCCGATCCTCGTGGCGGCACGAGGAGCGCGACGGCGCCGGGCTCTTGTCCTTCTTCTGCGGCGAGCACGGCCACGTGGTGCTGCGCGCCAAGGAGACGCGGACGCAGCGACCGCACGGCCACATCCTCCGGACCGGCCAGGCACGGGTCCCCGAGGAATCCTCGCTGACGTCCACGGTGTGGATGTCGGGCGTCTTCCACTCCATGGTCACGCAGGGCCACGTCAGCATCAACCGCTTCCTGTCCACCGCGCACAGCTGGTTGGGGCTGTTCCGCTCTCACGGCTTGCGGGTCTTCGTGCAGGTGGACGGCCGATGGCAGCTCCTCGGGGTGCCCTCCGCATTCGAGATGCAGCCCGGCTCCTGTCGATGGATCTACCGACACGCCCACGGCGCCATCGAGCTCACCAGCGCCGCGCAGGACGGCGCGCATGCCCTGAGCCTCCGGGCGCGCGTCCTCGACGGTCCGCCCGTGCCGTGGCTCGCGACGCTGCACGTCGCGCTGGCCGGCGACGACGGCAATGCTTCCCGGCCCATCGTGTGGCGCATGAACGGGAAGGACGTCGTCCTCGAGGTGCCTGAAGGGAGTGACCTGCACGCGCGCTTCCCGGAGGGGGCATTCGTGGTGGCGCCGCTCGGTGACACCGTCCTGGCCGGCGTGCACGGCGACGGGCGCCTGTTCACGGACGGGAAGACACGAGGGCTGCCATTCCTCGTCCTGGAAGGTGCGGCGTGCACCGCCTTCGGCCTGGAGCTGCTCGGCAGGCTCTTGCCCGACGTGCACTCCGCATCGTTGCCCCCGCCCTTGCCCACGCTGAACGCACCCGGGAAGAGTGCTGCTCCGGCCGAGGTGGGCCGGCTCGCGGAGATGCTCCCGTGGTGGCTGAACAACGCGCAGGTGCACTACCTCACCCCGCGCGGGCTCGAGCAGTATTCCGGTGGGGGCTGGGGCACCCGCGATGTGTGCCAGGGTCCGCTGGAGATGTTGCTCGCGCTGGACTGCCCCGAAGCCGCGCGCGATCTCCTGCTGCGCGTGTTCGCCGCACAGAACGAGGATGGCGACTGGCCGCAGTGGTTTCAGTTCATCGAGCGCGAGCGGGAGCAGCGGGCGCGGGACTCGCATGGCGACATCGTCTTCTGGCCGCTGCTCGCCGCGGCGCGCCATGTGCTGAGCACGGGCGATACGTCCCTGCTCGATGCGCAGGTGCCCTTCCACTGCGCCCCGGGTCGCACGAGATCGTCGGCGACGGTCCTGGGGCACGTGGACCGTGCGCTCGACGTCATCAGCCGGCGCCGCGTGCCCGGGACCGCGCTGGCGGCATACGGCCACGGGGACTGGAATGACTCGCTGCAACCCGCCGACCCGTCCATGCGCGACAGGCTGTGCAGCGCCTGGACGGTGATCCTGCACCATCAGACATGGACGACTCTGGCGAGGGCCATGAAGTTCGCCGGGCATGCCGCGCGAGCGACGTCGCTGCAGTCGGAGGCCGGGCGCATCCAGCGTGATCTTCGCAAGCACTTGATGGTGGACGGAGTCCTGGTGGGCTACGTCGTCTTCTCCGCGGGCGCTGCGCCCGAGCCCTTGCTCCACCCGCGCGACCGTCAGACGGGTGTGCGTTACAGCCTGTTGCCCATGATGCACGCCATCCTGGAGGACCTGTGCACGCCGGAGGAGGCCGCGGCGCACCTCGCCCTCATGCGCGAGCACCTGTGGGCTCCCGATGGCGCGCGCCTGTTCGATCGCCCCTTGCCCTACCGCGGAGGGATCGAGCGCCTGTTCCAGCGCGCCGAGACCAGCGCCTTCTTCGGGCGCGAGGTCGGCGTCATGTACATGCACGCGCACCTCCGCTACGCGCAGATGCAGGCGCACGTGGGCGATGCCCGCGGGCTGTTGCAGTCGCTGGCCCTGGCGCACCCGATCCAGCTCCGCGATCGCTTGCCTCGAGCCAGCCTGCGGCAGGCGAACTGCTACTTCTCCAGCTCCGATGCGGCGTTTCGCGATCGCTACGAGGCCCAGCGGAGCTACGCGCAGGTGGCCGCAGGCACCGTCGCCCTGGATGGCGGCTGGCGGGTGTACTCGAGCGGTCCAGGCATTGCCCTTTCGGTCGTCGTGACCAACCTGCTGGGCGTGCGCCGCGAAGGGAGCGCGGTGGTGATCGACCCGGTGATCGCGCCCGAGCTGAGGGGACTGCGCGCCGAGGTGTCCGTGCTGGGCCGACGCGTGCAGGTGGAGTACCAGGTCGACCGGAACGGGTACTCCCCGCAGGTCGTCGTCCTCAACGGGCGGCGCCTGACCTTCGATCGCGTCGACAACCCGTACCGCGCCGGTGGTGCTGCGATCCCGCTGGAAGAGTGGGCCGCGCACCAGCGTGCGGATGCACCCGACGTCCTGCGCGTGGAGCTGAGCTGACCGTGGACGACCACGAGACCTTTCCGCAGCACTTCCTGTGGGGCGCGGCGACCTCGGCGTATCAGATCGAGGGCTCTCCGCTGGTCGGCGGGGCCGGGCCAAGCATCTGGCACCGCTTCGCGCACACGCCTGGAAGAATCCGCGACGGCGACACCGGGGACGTGGCCTGCGACCACTACCGGCGCTTTCGAGAGGACGTCGCGCTGATGCGCGAGCTGGGGCTGAAGGCGTATCGCTTCAGCATCTCCTGGGCGCGCGTCCTCCCGGGGGGCACCGGCGCGGTCAATTCCAGAGGGCTCGACCACTACGAGCAGCTCGTGGATGAGCTGCTCGCCCACGGGATCCAGCCCATGGCGACCCTGTATCACTGGGACCTTCCCGCTGCCCTGGACGACCGCGGCGGCTGGCTCAACCCGGACAGCTCGCAGTGGTTCGCGGAATACTCGCGCGCGGTGTTCCGGCGGCTGGACGATCGCGTCCGCCTGTGGGCGACCATCAACGAGCCCTGGGTGGTGGCCGACGGTGGCTATCTGCACGGCGTGCTGGCGCCCGGTCATCAGAGCCCCTACGAGGCCCCGCGCGCCTCGCACAACCTCCTGCGGGCGCACGCGGCCTCGGTGGCGGCGTACCGCGCCGAGGGGCGGCACCAGATCGGCCTCGTCGTCAACCTGGAGCCGAAACATCCCGCCTCGCCGAGCCCGGAGGATGCCGCGGCCACGCAGCGCGCCGACGCCTACATGAATCGCCAGTACCTCGACCCCGCGCTCCAGGGCCGATACCCCGAGGAGCTCCAGGAGGTCTTCGGCGAGGCCTGGCCCGGCTGGCCGCCCGAGGAAGTGGCCGCCCTTCGCGCACGCGTCGATTTCCTCGGCGTCAACTACTACACCCGCAGTGTCATGCGGGCCGACGCGGAGAGCTGGCCGCTGCGGGCCTCGGCGGTACGGCAGGCAGGGGCTACCTACAGCGAGACCGGGTGGGAGGTGTACGCCCAGGGCCTCCAGGACACCTTGTCCTGGGTGAAGCAGCGCTATGGCGACGTGCCGCTGTATGTCACCGAGAACGGCGCGGCCTTTCCCGACCCGGTGCCAGCGCCGGCTGCTGCTGTCGTGGAGGACCCCCTGCGCGTGGAGTATCTCCGCGCGCACCTGCGCGCCCTGCGGCGTGCCCTCGTGGCAGGCTGCGACGTGCGCGGCTACTTCGTGTGGTCACTGCTCGACAATCTCGAGTGGGCGCACGGCTTCTCCAAGCGCTTCGGGATCGTGCACGTCGACTTCGCGTCGCAGCGTCGGACGCCGAAGGCCAGCGCTCACTTCTACTCCAGCGTCATCGCATCGAATGGCCGCGTGCTTTGAAGCTCGCTCGTCCGTCATCGAGGCGTCCCGCCGGTCGCGCGCTGCGTCTCCTGGCGGTCGGGCACGCGGCTCGGTGGCGGCATGAGCAATTGTGTCGAGGTGATGCTCCGAGATCGGTGACGCCATGGCTTTGCGGCTCGAGGACTACGCGATCGTCGGCGACAGGCAGACCGCGGCGCTCGTCGGCAAGGACGGGTCCATCGACTGGCTGTGCTTTCCGTGCTTCGACTCCGACGCCTGCTTCGCGGCGCTGCTCGGCGGCCCCGAGCACGGGCGCTGGATCCTCGGGCCGGCGCTCCCGGCCCGAGGCGTCACCCGTGCCTATCGAGGCGAGACGCTGGTCCTCGACACCGAGTTCCGCTGCGGTGCCTCGCGCTCGTCGGGCGGGAAGAGGAGGCGCGCGCTCTCTTCGAGCGGCTGCTCGCGATTCGCAACGACGTCGGGCTGCTCGCTGAAGAATACGACACGTCCGCGCGCCGGTTCGTCGGCAACTTCCCACAGGCGTTCTCCCACGTGGCGCTGGTGAACGCGGCGCGCACGCTCTCGGGTCCGCACCAGCCCTGGCCTCCGTAGCGCCTTCCGGAGCACTCGCCTGGCGCATGTCCGTGTGGGGGCGGTGGTCCAAGCAGGGCGTCGCTCGTGAGCCTACGAGCGATACGCCAGCTCGTGCGCTCGCCCGGCCCAGGACGTGCGGTGACCGGGTCGCTGCCGCAGGTTTGGGTCAGGGCGGTGAACCATGGCAACAGCACCCATACCGCAGGGCTACCACAGCGTGACGCCGTACCTGCAGGTGAACGGCGCCGCGAAGCTGATCGAGTTCCTACAAGACGCCTTCGAAGCGCGTGAGATCTTCCGGGCAAACCGTCCGGATGGGACGATCTCGCACGCGCGGGTGGAGATTGGCGACTCGTTCATTGAAATGACGGACGCAGACGGCAAGCTCAAGCCGATGCCGTGCGCCATCCATTTCTACGTACAGGACGCAGACGCCGTGTACCAGCGCGCCATGCGCGCGGGTGCTTCCTCCTTGAGGGAGCCCGCCGATCGGTTCTACGGCGATCGGGAAGGTGACGTGGAGGATCCCTGCGGGAACCGCTGGTACATCTCCACGCACCTGCAGGACGTGCCGCTCGATGAGCTCAAACAGCGCGAGGAAGCGCTGCGAGGACGTGAACAGGAATGAATCACGGTGAGCGTGGCGAGAGCGAGACGCGTGTCACGGGTGCTGGTCCGGGCCCTCGAGGAGCCCTCGCGGTGCGGTCTCTTCCACGAGGAAGCGCCGGAACCACTCGCGCGCGACCCGGGCGACCTCCTCGAGCGCGCCGGGCTCCTCGAAGAGATGCGTGGCGCCGGGGATGACCTCGATGCGCTTCTTGCATCGGAGCCGAGCGTATGCCCGCGCGTTGAGGTCGAGGACCGGCTGATCGGCTCCCCCGACGATGAGCAGGGTGGGACAGGTCACACGATCGAGCGCCTCTTCGGCGAGGTCGGGTCGGCCGCCACGCGACACGACCGCTTCGACGATCTCCGTGCGTGCCGCGGCGGAGATGAGCGCCGCCGCGGCCCCGGTGCTCGCGCCGAAGTAGCCAATCGCGAGGTGGCGCGTGTCGGAGTGTCCGCGGACGAACTCGGTCGCGCGCTCCAGTCGGTCGGCCAGCATCGGGATGTCGAATCGGAGCGCGCCGGAACGGCTCTCCTCCTCTTCCTCTTCGGGCGTGAGCAGGTCGAACAGCAAGGTCGAGAGTCCGGCGTCCGCGAGCTGGCGGGCGACGAAGCGATTCCGGCGGCTCAGCCGCGACGAGCCGCTGCCGTGCGCGAACAGGACGATCGCGGTCGCCCCCTCCGGCATCATGAGATCGCCGGTGAGCTCCAGGTCACCCAGTGCGAGCTCCACTGTCCGCGTTTCATTTTTGAACGTCATGGTGTCCTCCGTGAACGGTCCTCTTGCGCGGCAGACATTCGAGCTTTCGATTCCACGTCGACCTCCGCTCCAAATCTGTGGCGTTTCGCAGCGGACGCCAGGGCAGCGGCGGCCCAGGGACCCCATTCCCGATCGGCTGATGCTGCGCCGTGCGGGGCGGCGCGAGGTGGCGCGGTTTGCTGCCGACTTGCTACCGGAGAGCAGGACCGAAAGAAGAAGGCCGGAACCCAGGCCGGCCCGATGTCCTTCAAAACGCCTTGAACCACTAACGCGGACGGCGTGATCCGGCCCGCGCGAGCAATTGAGGCCGTTGCTAGCCTGGATTTCCACGGAAGGAGCGAGGCCCGGGATCGCAGGATCCCGGGCCTCGGTCGTTGCCGCTCGAGGCGAGAGTCGCCGGCCTGTTCGGGTGCGCGCCCCCGCCGTGTGCGGCGGCCTCCAGACGCTCGACGTGGTGGATGTACTCGACGTACGCCTCCACCCAGGCGCGGCCCGCCGCCACGTCCTGCCCCGGCGGCTGCCGCGCCGCCAGGGTCGCGAGTCGATCGCGGAGCCCCGACCGCACGGCCTCGACGAGCATGCGCTCCATCTCGCCGCCATCTGACTTCTCGATCCCGCGCTCGGCGACCTGCACGTCCTCACCGACGCCTTCGACGGCGGCCTTGAGCCCGGTGTAAGGGGCACCCTCGCCGGCGCGGTGGAGCCGCACGAGCGTCTCGAAGAAGCGGCGGTCGGACTCGGCGTGAGACGCGGGGCTCCGCTGGCGCGCGTCGACGGCCTTGTGGAAGGCGGCGCGGACCTGCTGCTCGTGCCTCGGCTTCACCCACGCGAGGGCAGGGGCGACGTCGTTCGCGTCGAGCGCGGCGCGGGCGGTCTTCACGACGGGCCCGTCGAGCGTGTCGCAGTGCGCGCGCGCGGAGAGTGGGACGAGGGAAAGGACGGCAGCGGTGACGAGGGCTCTCGTGATCATGGCTTTCTCCTGTGGATCGGGTCGGGTGATTCAGCGGGTGATTCAGTCGTCGTGCTCCCTGCGCGCGGTGCCCTCGGGGGCTCGGAAACGCCCGCGGTCGAGCGCGTCGGGGGCGGTGAGGCTGGCGGCGCGAGGGGAGGTGGCGTACGCCGCGGCGCCGCCCCTGGCGTAGACGAGCTCGCCACCGGCCTTCCCCGTCCGGTACGCGAGGCCCGCGACGGCGACGGCTCCGAGCGCCGCCAGGGCCGCGACGGCCGCCGTGGCGCGCGCGGGGACGACGAGGACGGCCACTGCGATTGCGAGGACGATCGCGCTGCCCCACACGAACCGCTCGGCGGCGCGCTCGTGGCGCTCGATGGCCGCGTCGCCGGTGATGCGCTCCACGCGCTCCTCGTCCTGCTCTCCCGTCCGCAGGGCGGCGACTCCTCCCAGGGCGAGGCATGCCTGGAGGGCTGCGGCGATGAGCCACGCCCTCCGCGGGACGAGGCGGCGCCAGAGCGCGAGGGCGAGCCCGACGCTCAGGAGCGGGAGGACGAAGGCGAGTCCGAGAGGTACGTGGACGAGGGCGGCGTGTAGCGGTACGGTCGTCATGGCGGGTCTCCGATCAGGTTCGTGCGGAGAGCGTCGCCGGCCTCCGTCGCTTTCGCCATGTGGCGTATGCCCGATCAGAAAGACCCACGGAAAAGCGTGGGGTTCGACACTCGCGGCAGGACGGATGCCGCAGCGGCTCGGCCGTGGGTCGCAGCGTTGACCGGCGGGCTGTTCCTCCTCATTGCCGCGCTCGTCTGCGCCGATTACCTGGCGGACGCTCACGCGCGGGACGTGCGCCTGCACGCCGCGATCGAGCTCACGCTCATGGCGATCGCGGTCGCCGCGAGCGCGATCTTCTGGTCCCGGTTCGCCGCGACGCGCCGGCGCGAACGCCTGCTGGCGGGGGACCTCGATCGGGCACAGGCGGAGGCGGAGCGCTGGAAGCGCGAGGCGAACGACCTCATGCGCGGCCTCGGCGCCGCCATCGACGCGCAGTTCGATCGGTGGGAGCTGTCGTCGGCGGAGCGCGAGGTGGCGCTGCTGCTATTGAAGGGCCTCGCGCACAAGGAGATCGCGGACCTCCGCGGGACCGGCGAGAAGACCGTCCGCCAGCAGGCGCTGACGGTGTACCGCAAGGCGGGGCTCTCCGGCCGAGCCGAGCTGTCGGCGTTCTTCCTCGAGGACCTCCTGCTGCCGCCGGCGAAGCCGGCGCGAGCAAGCGGAGCGTGAGGCCTCAGTTGAACCGGTACCGTGGCAGATCCCGAACCTGTCGATCCCCTGGTTGGGGCGCGCGAAGCTGCTGTTCGACAGGTGCTCCCAGACGATCGAGACACCCTGGTGCCCGCGGAAGCGCCAGCCGGCCTCGAGCCCGATGTGGAAGAGGAGGCGCGACCCGAGCTCGCTGCGCAGCGGATTCGCGCGGCACAGCGCGCCAGCTCGAGGGCTTGCGCGACGACCTGTTTCTTGGCGCGATGTTGCCGGATGTAGAGCTCCAGCGCCTCACGTATGACCGAGGAGAACCCCTACTCCCCGCGCTGCGTCGCAAGCTTGAGGAGCTCGGCTCGCTGCGCGTTGTCAGGTCGGCGCGTGACGGCCGGACGTCGCCCTCGCCCCCTGCCCGCGCTGCGCGCGATCCTCTACGCCAGCGCGACGCTCGTCGTGTACGCCACGCTTACGGTCGGGATCGGGCTGCTCCGGTCGGCGCAGGTTCTTGTGGCGGATCGCCGGACAAGAGGACCCACCGCCGGGTCACGTCTCGACCCCGCTCCTCGCGAGCTCCGCCGCCACGAAGTCAACGAAGGCGCGCACTTTCGGGAGGACGTTTCGGGACTGGAGCGAGAGCGCGTGGATGGGGAGCTCCTCACACCCGGCATCGCTGAGCACCTCGACGAGCTGCCCGGACGCCTGCCCCCGGGCCATCATGAAGTCGCAGACCCAGGCGAGCCCGGCGCCGCCGACCGCGAGGTCGATCAGCGCCTCGGCGCTGTTCACGACGATCCGCTGGCTCGGGGACAGCTCGCGCACCTTCGTTCCGTCCCGCAGCCGCCAGGCGATCACACGGCCGTGCAAGGAGAGCGCGAGCCGGTCGTGGCGTGAGAGGGCCTCCACCGTTCGTGGCGTGCCCCTGCGGCGCAGGTAGCCGGGCGCGCCGCAGACGCGCATCCGGGTCCGCCCGAGCCGCCGCGCGATGAGCCCCGAGTCCTCGAGCGCGCCGAGGCGCAGCGCGACGTCGATTCCCTCCGACACGAGGTCGCTCGGGTGGTCGCGAAGCGAGAGCTCGACCTGAACCTCGGGGTAGCGGGAGGCGAATCGCGCGAGGGCGGGCACGATCACGTGGCGTCCCAGGATCGAGGGGGCCTCCACCCGCAGCAGCCCGGCGGGACGGTCGCGCAGGCGCGACATCGCGTCCTGCGCTTCCTTGAGTTCCCGTAGCGCACCCCGGGAGCGCTCGAAGAAGGCCCGCCCGTCCTCGGAGAGCCGGACCGCCCGCGTCGTCCGGTTGAAGAGGCGCACGCCGATCTCCTCCTCGAGCTGGGCCACCCGCCGGCTCAGGGCCGATGGGCTGAGCCGCAGCCGCTCGGCGGCGAGCGTGAAGCTGCCGAGCTCCGCGGCCTCCACGAACGCTTCGATGTTCCCGAGCCGATCCATCGCGCCTCCCGTTCGCCTCGTCGATGCGCTCCACGCATAAGTATTGTGCGTGGATGTATCTAGCGTGCACCACACGCACAACCTAGCTCATCTGCATGCCCGTCGCGGCGCGCATCCCGCGCGAGCGCGCACGGGAGAGAGAGGTAACACGCACCATGCGCGACCCCGCTGCTCCGAACCCGCACGCGCGAGCGCTCCTGCTCGGCGCGCTCGCGACGCTCGGCCTCACCGCCGCCCACCATGCCTACGGCGGGATCCGGTACGACACGCCCTGGCGTCTCCACGGGGCCGTCGTGGCCCTCGGGATGAGCCCGGCCCTGCTCGCCCTCTACTTCACGTACCGGCGGCGCCCGAGCTCGCCGGCCGGCCGCGCCGCAGGCTGGGCCCTCGCTGCGGGCGTCCTGGCGTTCCCCGTGCTCGTCATCGGCGCCTTCGAGGGCGTGTACAACCACCTCGCCAAGGACGCGCTGTTCCTGGCGGGCGCCCCTCGGGGCTTGCTGCTGCACATGTTCCCGCCTCCGACTTACGAGATGCCGAACGACGCTTGGTTCGAGATCTCCGGCGTGCTTCAGGTGATCCCGGCCGCGTTCGCCGGTCTGGCGTCCCTCCGGTTCGTGCGGGCGCTGCGCGCCGGCCGCAGGAGGACCCATCCGCTTGGGTACGGCGTGGCCGACGGAGGAGGCGCGACGTCATGACCGCCTATCCGTTCATCGTCTTCGTCCACGTCATCGGCGCGGTCGGCATCTTCGCGACGATCGCGATCGAGACCGTCTCGCTCGGAAGGCTCCAGCGGGCGGCGACGCCCGCGGACGCCCGCGTCTGGATGAGCCTGCTCGCGCTCCCCTGGCGCCTCGGTCCCATCCCCATGTCCGCAACGCTCGCGTCCGGGATCTGGATGATGGCCGTGAGCTGGGGGCCTCAGCCCTGGCTCGTCAGCGCCTTCGTCGGGCTCGTCGGGATGGCCGTGGCCAGCGTCGTCTCGCTCCGGCGCACGAGGCGGCTGCGCGCAGCCCTCGCGGCCGAGCCACCGTCGGAGCTCCCGCTCCGGTCCGGCCAGGCGCTGACCGCGTCGCTCCGACTCCGCATCGCCCTAGGCGTCGGGATCCTGGGTCTCATGACGGTCAAGCCCGGTGCCGCTGGTTCCTGGTCGATCCTGGCCGCGGCGGCTGCGGCCGGGCTGATCGCCAGCATCGGCCCCCTCGCGGCGCGCCGCTCGCTCCGCCGCCCGCGAGTCTGTGTTCCCGGCGCGGGGAGGCGGGCCTCGATTCTCGGAAGCTGAAGGTCACGGCGGAATCCTTTGTGACTTCGCCGAGAACGCGAGGCTCGCGAGATACCGGGCAAGGTTTTCGAGGGAGCCGGAAAGACGAAGGGCTCCCGGGTCGCCCCGGAAGCCCTCGTCATCACCTCGGAAACTGGAGCGGGAAACCGGATGCGAACCGGCGACCCTCAGCTTGGGAATGTGCAGCCCGGGGATGGCGAGGAGCCAAGCTCCTGAAATCACGAGGGCGGTTGCAGCGGTTGGGAGGGGATGAACGCGGTTTCCGGGGAAAAAGGTTTGCCCAAAGGTTGCCCAACGCATCGCCGGCGGCGGCCTGCTCATGAGGTACTGCGAGTGAAGGCCAACTGACGAGACCGGTCGCCTCGACCGGAGTGGTCTGGGCGGCCGGAGCCAAGGTGCCGTCCAGCCGCTATGATCTCGGGAGGATGGCAACCCACTCGAAGGATCCGCGTCCGACGCTGACCGCCTACGGGGCGCCGCTCTTCTTCAGCGCCAGGCGGGACATGGGCCTCGAGGAGGCCGTCGTGCGCTCGCGGGGACGAACGCGACCTCGCCGCGCTCGCCGTAAGAGCCGCCCGAGGCGCTAGGCCGTGGCGAGCGGGCCGGGCACGAGCACGCCCGAGTCGAGGCGGGCCAGGGCGGACCCGGATCGCGACACGATCCCGTAGCCGCAGCGGCGCGAGCCGGGATCGATGCCGAGGACGACCACGCGGGCATCCTAGCACCCGCTGAACCGGCGTCCAGATGCTGCCGGAGTTGGCCCCGGAGCCGCTACCCCGTCGGCGGCGGGCAGACGCCGCTCACGTCGCAGGCGCCCTGGCAGCACTTCAGCGTTCCACCGACCGTGCACGCGTGGTAGGCGTCGATGCACAACGCCTCCCGTGGGACGGCCCGAGGAGCTCGTCACGGGATCGCGCTGGTCATGGGGACTCGCGGGGAGCAGCGATCTGACGCGATGACCCTTCAGGGAGCGCCTGGCGTCCTGAGCCGCCGTCTCTTGCACGCGCCGCGACCCAATCCGGATCGCACGAATTGGGTCATCATCCAATCGTGATTGCCAAACCCGCGCGCGGTCCCCACTAGCAGGCACCCCTTCATTTCTGCCGCGCAGGAGCTGCGTCGTCTGCTCCTAGGCCATATCAGTTCCCGAACGCCGCGCCTCACGAGCTGTGCACCTTGCCGTGGCCTTCTTCGGCGGGCAGTCACGGTGCTGACCTCGATCGGAAGGAAGCAAGCGTTAAGCATTGAACCAACAGTGCAACGCGGCCGGCTGTGCTGGTCCGTACCCTCGGTCGCCCGTATCGCTGTGTTTGCCGTCGGTGCATTCGAGAGCAAGGAGGCAAGAGACGACAGGAGGAGTCCGGGGTAGTGAAAGAGCTCAGTCCCTTTGCCTCCGAGTGACCCTCGGGGTAAGCTGTTGGGAGGACGAAATGAAGTTGTTCGTGAAAGATGTGATGAATGTCGCTTTCGCGGGTGTGATGTCTTCGCTGCTGGCGTGCGGGGGGCAGGCACCCGACGCCACGGAGAGCACCAATTCCGCCGCTTTGACCGCTCCGGGTAACAGTCTCTCCTCATTTGACACCTGTCTGGCCTCGATCCCGACACCCAGGACAGTCGCCGACGCTGTGGCGTGCGTTCCTTCGGGCTGCTACGTCACCTGGACGTTGAGCGAGGAAAGCGCGCAACCAGGGTGCACGCTGAGAGACGGCACCAGGCTTCCGCGGGTGATCTTCAGCTGCGCGGGCTCTATTGCTCAGGATCAGCGGTTCCGGCCGTCCTTCAGCTTGTGCACGACGGGGGGCGTCATCAATCACATCGAAATCGGCGAGGATGTGAGCAAGAAGACCGGGTCGGACGACCCTGAGGTTGCAGCGTTCCCATTCGTCCAGAAGATGGCGGATGTCGACACCGCGGTTAGCTTCAAGGTGGTTGCCGACACGATGTCCCCCGCTAAGAACTTGGGTTGCGCCGAGTGCCATGACCGAAAGGGCACCTGGAGCCAGGGTGGGACCGTCTTTAACCTCTTCGGCCCCATCCGCCCCGAGCTCGCTGACGGCACCATTTTCACGAATGACCCCGCCGTCGTCGCACCAGCCGTTCAGACGCCTCTCAGCGATGTCTGCACTGGCATTGCAAACAGCAGCCAACTCGCCGGGAACCCAAGCCGGAAGGCATTGGCGCTCAGCCTTTGCAACGCGCTCAAGAATCACTAGCGAAGCCTCGCGCTTCGCGCTCGGCCTCAAACCGACGAGTAGCCCTGTGCCGGAGTGAGGCGCAGAGGTGATCGGGATAGGGGGTAGCCGGTTCGTCCAGCTACTCCCCTCCCACACCACCGGACGTGCGGATCCGCATCCGGCGGTTCGAGTCGCACCGAGATCCACGCGCGAGCCATCGACGACTACAAGCGGAGGCGCCGCGAGGATGGGCTCAAGAACGTCTCGATCAACAACGAGCTGCGCGTGCTGCGCATCGTGCTCAACTTCGCCGCGCGCGAGCGCAAGGTGGCGATCGCGGACGTTCACATCCGGCTACTTGAGGAGAGCGAGCGGCGCGTGCGCGCCTGGACGCGCGAGGAGATCGACCTGCTCCTCGCCGCGGTCAGGGACGAGTCGCCCGAGCTGCTCCCCATCGTCGTCTGCCTCCTCAACACCGGCATGCGCAAGGGCGAGGCGCTGGCGCTCACGTGGCCGCAGATCGACGTCGCCGGGCGCCAGGTCCTGATCTGGCCGTCGGACGAGTGGCAGCCCAAGGACAACGAGCCTCGCGAGGTGCCGATCTCCGACGCGCTCTGGCCATAACTCACGGGGCCGCGCCGGTCGGAGAAGTGGGTGTTCCCGTGCAGCACCGGCGAGCGCTGGACCTGCTGGCCGAAGCTGCAGTTCGACCGCGCGCGGAAGGCTGCGGGTCTCCGCGGCGGGCCTCACACGCTGCGCCACACGTTCGCGTCTCACTTCCTCGCTGGGCAGCCGGACATCGGGCTCCTCGCGCAGGTCCTCGGCCACAGCGAGGAGAGCGTCACCCGGCTCTACCAGCACATGGTGCCCGAGCGCCTGGCGCGCGCGCGGAACGTGGTCTCCATCGGCCTGCCGCCGGCGAGAGGCACCGCACAAATCGTGAACGCGAGCGCGGTAGACGCGCAACCCGCTCAGCCGGCCGGGAGCGAACGCGATCACGAAAAAAGGTTGCCCAGACGGTTGCCCAGAGCCAAGGGGCCCCGCCTCGCGTCGGAACCCCTGGATTTACTTGGAGCGGGAAACCGGATTCGAACCGGCGACCCTCAGCTTGGGAAGGCGAAGAACACCTCCCGCACCGGGCCGCACGCGGCCGCAAGGGCCCGCAACTACTGCATTGGGCGACAAGCCCGACCCGCACCGGCCGCAGCAAGCCGCAGCAAGTAGCCCGAAGTTTGGTGCCACCCTTGGTGCCACGGTCCAGGCTGTGCTCCGAGCCCGTTTCGGAGAGGTCGAGCTCACCGTGGGCGCCGTCGCCGAGCGCCTCCGCGTATCGACCGCGACGGTGTACTCGCTGTGCCGCCGCGGCGAGTTGGAGCATCACCGGATCTCCGTAAGTCCTCGCCGCGCCCCGTGTTGACCTGAGCGCCTACCGTCACGGCGCCGACATGACGGCCTCCGCCCAGAGCGAGGCTTTGGCGTTCTCCCAGAACCTGAGCTTCCAGTCATGGTGGGCCCGGAAGAACGGCTCCAGGCGGATGCAAACGGACGTAAACCTGCGGTTGGTGCCCGGAGGACTCCACAGCAGTGACGCTGGTGGAGACAGCGAGACCAAGTATTCAAGTTACAGCTTCCCTGCGATCAGTCGCGCCACGGGCTCTCGCAACGCGCTCTTCCCGGCCACCACAACGTAGTAGCCGCCCTTGGCGAACCAGAGCCCGCCCTGTGCGTCGTAGAACCCGCCGGGGAGGTCACCGGGGGCCTGCTTCTCCGTACTCCGGTTTCCGTGGCTGTTGAGGTCGTAGTCGCCCTTCGTCATGTAACCGACCTGCACCTGCCGGGTCCCGCCGTGGACGTAGTCGCATACGTTGTCGAACGTCAGCGTGCCGGGCGCGCGGGAGGCGTTCGCGTGGACGGGGGTGAACATCTTCAACGCAGTCTGGTCGTTCGACGAGAGCGACTGACAGGGCTGATTTCCGAACGGCACCTTCGGTGGCTCGGGCTGCTTCGATTGGGCCGATGCGCCAAGCGCGGTGCCTAATCCAAGTAGGACGGCCCACGACCGCAGTTGTCGGAGACCGATCCGAGTCGACATTGCCGTACCTCCGTCTCTGCGAACGCCGAGGAGCACAAGGTTCTGCACCGACCGTGGGCGGGCACGGTCAGTCCGGGGCGTAAGCGGAGTTTGTTCCCCCGGACGAGGCGGCGGCGCCGGTCTGGTGTATTACTTCTTGGCGGGTGCCGGGCTGTCCGGCCCGTGGGTGCGCTCCAGGTAGTCGAGGAGGGCCGCCAGCTTCTTGCCGCCAGGGACCTCCGTCCCAACCCCCTCCATACGGTCGATCGCTTCCTTCCACTTGTCACTCGGGGACGACGCGGCTGCGGAGCCCGGCGTGTGGCGCGAAGAGCCGTGGTAGCGCACCGCGTGAACGCGGCTCGCTGAGCTCGACGCCCTGCAGCGCCTCCGTTCGGGAATCTGGAGGTTCACCTACGAATACCTGACGCGCCTCTTCAAGCGACAGCCTCCTCCGGCTTCAGGAGGCGAAAGCGCTAGTGTGTTTCCCATGACCCACGCAGCCGTTGCGGACCGCGCCACCATGGTCGCGCGCGAGCTCTCCCTTCCGCCCGCCGCGGTGGCCCGCACGCTCGAACTGCTCGACGGCGGGGCCACCGTCCCCTTCGTCGCGCGCTACCGTAAAGAGGTCACGGGCGGCCTCGACGACGGGGCGATCCAGCGCATCCACGACCACGCCGCCCGGGTAGATGCCCGCGAAGCCCGCCGGACCAGCATCCTCGAGTCGCTGCGTGAGCAGAACATCCTGACTCCCGAGCTCGCGCGTGCGGTCGGCGCCGCCGCCACGCTCACCGAGCTGGAAGACGTTTACTTGCCCTACAAGCCCAAGCGCCGGACGCGGGCGCAGACGGCGAGGGAGAGAGGCCTCGGTCCCCTCGCCGCGCTCATTCTCGAACAGGCGCCAGGTGCGAAGGCACAGAGCCGTGAAGCACTCGGCGCGCCTTACGTCGCTCCTGCCAAGGAGCTGCCTGACCTGGACGCGGTCTTCCAGGGCGCGCGGGACATCGTCGCGGAGCAGGTAGCCGAGCGCGCCGACGTCCGGGCCGAGGTACGTCGGCTCCTCGAAACCAAGGGTGAGCTCACGGTGGACGTGGCCCGCGGAAGATCAGCGGCCCCCGAGCTCGCCCATTACCGCGACCACCTGGGCCGCCGGGAGCGCGCCATGAACGCCCCGTCGCACCGGGTACTCGCGGCCGAGCGGGGAGAGGCCGAAGGTGTCCTGCGCGTTCGCGTTCTGATCTCGCCCGACGATGCGGCAGCGGCAGTGCGGGCACGCGTGGTGCGCAAGGGCGCGCCGCCCGTGCTGGCCCATGAGCTCGACCTCGCGCTCGCCGAGGCTCGAGAGCGGCTGCTTCTGCCTTCGCTCGAGAGCGAGCTGCGGCGCAAGCTCAAGGACCGCGCCGACGAGGAAGCCATCCGTGTCTTCGCGCAGAACCTGGAGGCGCTGCTGCTCGCGGCGCCGCTCGGGTCCGTCCCGGTCCTCGCCATCGACCCCGGCCTGCGGACCGGCTGCAAGGTGGCGGCGCTCAACGCGGAGGGCGACGTGAAAGCGCTCGCGACCATCTATCCACATACCGGCCAGGAGCAGACCGCGGTGGCAACCCTCGCCGGGCTCATCCGGACCCAAGCACCCGCGGCGATTGCCATTGGCAACGGGACGGCCGGGCGGGAGACCGAGGCCTTCATTCGCAGGCTCGTTGCCCTGCCGGGCACGGTCAAGGTTCTCATGGTGAGCGAGGCCGGAGCGTCGGTGTACTCTGCCTCCGAGCTGGCGCGCGAAGAGCTTCCCGAGCTGGATGTCACCTTGCGAGGCGCCGTCTCGATTGGCAGGCGATTGCAGGACCCGCTGGCGGAGCTGGTGAAGATCGACCCCAAGAGCATCGGTGTCGGTCAGTACCAGCACGACGTCGACCAGGCGGCGCTCGCGGCGTCGCTCGACCGCGTGGTGGAACGCGCCGTGAACCAGGTTGGCGTGAACTTGAACACGGCATCGCCGACCTTGCTGCGCTACGTGGCGGGCTTGGGTCCCGCGCTCGCCAAGGCCATCGTCGCGCACCGGGCGAGCCACGGACCCTTCAAGACGCGGGCTGCCATCAAGGAGGTGCCGCGGCTCGGCAGCAAGGCGTTCGAACAGTGCGCGGGCTTTCTGCGCGTGCCGCATGGCACCGAGCCGCTCGACGCGAGCGCGGTCCACCCTGAGCGCTACGCCGTCGTCACCCGGATGGCGAAGGACCTGGGGGTGCCACGGGGAGACCTGGTCGGGAATGGCACGCTCGCGCAACGCATCGACATCCAGTCGTACGTGGACGAGCAGGCCGGCGTCGGTGTGCCGACGCTACGAGACATCGTCTTGGAGCTGATGAAGCCGGGGCGAGACCCGCGGGCGGAGTTCCGCGAGGTTGGCTTCGATGCCAACGTGACCGAGCTCGCTCACGTGAAGGAAGGCATGACGCTCAATGGCCTCGTCACCAACGTGGCTGCGTTCGGGGCGTTCGTGGACGTGGGTGTTCATCAGGATGGGCTCGTGCACGTGAGCGAACTTGCCAACCGCTTCGTCAAGGACCCCGGCGAAATCGTCAAGGTCGGCGATCGGGTGCGAGTGAAGGTCCTGTCCGTAGATCTCGCACGCAAGCGGATGGGCCTGTCGATCAAGGCACTCCAGGCGAGCCCAGGCGGGCCCGGCTGTCCTCCGCCGACACCCCAGCCGGAGCCCTTCAACGGCCCGCGCCGCCGCTGAGCGCGAATGTCGGACCGTTCCGCGCAGCCTAGCGTCGCTGATAGGCACCCCACCAGGGACGCGGTATCATCGCAAGAAACGATGCCACCCGAACTCGAATCCTTGGTCCAGGCGCTCACCGAGGGCGAGCGGGAGCAATCGCTCCGGATCGTCGCCGACCTCGTGAGCGGGGGGATGCCCTCCGTCGACATCATCACCGGCGGCATCGAGAAGGCCATGGCGGCGCTCGACAAGAAGTGTACCGCCGAGCAGTTCAATCTCCTGGAGATCATGCTGGCCGGGCGGGCGGTGATGGCCGTGATCCGCCGGCTCTTTCCAGACGATGCCGCGCTGCCGGCCGTGCGCGGCAACGTGGTGGTGGCCGTCCTGGAAGGCGACATCCATGACATCGGCAAGGCCATCCTCAAGATCGTCCTGACCGGTAACCGCTTCCATGTGATCGACTGCGGCAAGGACGTGTCGGTGGCGGCCGTCATCAGCGCGGCGGCGCAGTGCGGGGCGGCGGCGGTGTGCGTGAGCGGCCTCATCTCCAGCGTCATCCCGCAGGTTCGAGCACTCAAGCCGGCCCTGGCACGGGCGGGGTTGGCTCATGTCAGGGTGCTGGCCGGCGGTGCCGCGCTGAAGCAGTGCACGGTGGCCGCCCTGAACGTCGATCATGTGGGGCAGACCGCCTTCGACGCGGTCGCGTATCTCGAGTCCATGACCCCGGCGGTCGTTTGCCATGGATAGCGTCGCGCGGATTCGCCGCACCATGGCCTTCCAGGCCTGCGATCGCCCGCCCGTGATCGCGCAGGTGTTCGCGCACGCGGCGCTGGCATGCGGCCGCAGCGTCGACGCCTATGTGGCCTCGGGGGTCGTCGCTGCCGCCTGCCAGATCGAGGCGCGGGCTCGCTACGGCTACGACGCGGTCTTCGCCGTGCTCGACTTGACCCTGGAAGCCGAAGCGGCCGGTGGCGAGGTCCAGTCGCGCCGGGGCGTCTATCCGGCGGTGGCCCGGCCGCCCTTAGCCCCCGACGACGATTTCCGGCGCCTGACCATCCCCGATCCCAGGACGGCGGGGCGCCTGCCGATGGCGCTGGAGATGGCGACCTGCCTGCGCGACGCGTGCGGCGACGAGGCGCTCGTGGTGGGGCTCGTCCAGGGGCCCATGACCCTGGCGGTGCAGTTCCTGGGCATCGAGAAGGCGCTGTTCCTCGCCGCCGACGATCCCGATCGGTTCCTTCAGCTGCTCGACTACACTGCGGCGGTGGGGAAGGCTTTCGGCCTCGCCCAGCTGGCGGCCGGGGCGCATCTCGTGCTGGTCTTCGAGCCGGCAGCGTGCCCGGAGGTGGTGCCTCCCGGCCTGTTCCGCGAGATGATCGGCCCGCGGCTGAAGTGGCTCTTCGGCGCCTTCACGAAGGCTGGCGCAATAGGCAACTGGTTACACATTGCCGGGAAGACCGGGGCTGTTCTCCCGCACTATGTGGCGCTGGGCGCCGACATCGGCAACTTCGACTACTGCGTCGATCCCGAAGCGCTGCTCGAGGCCCTGGGCGACTCCCGGCTCTGCCTCGATGGCAACATCAAGTCACTGAGCTTCGTCACGGACAGCGCCGCCGACGTGGAGCGTGAAGCCCGCCAGCTGCTTAACGTCTTCGACCGCCGCGGAGGCTTCATCCTCTCCTCCGGATGTGAGATTCCCCCGGAATCGCAGGAGGCCACCATCGCTGCGATGGTGCGCACCGCCCTCGCCTGGAAGAGCGGGCAGAGCGAGGTTTGATGGCCAGCAACGTCCGCCACATCGGGGTCCGCCTCGAAGGCGAGGGGGACGAGGCCGCCCGCCACATCTCCTTCCGGCCGGGCGCCAGCCTGCGCGACATCTTGAACGCCAGCAGCGCGCGGGTGCGCTCGGCCTGCTCCGGTATCGGAGCCTGCGGGCTATGCCGGGTGCGCATCGACGAAGGCACCGCAGGGCCGCCGACCACCGCGGAGTTGCTGCACCTCGGCGAGGAGGCCGTGGCGGCCAGGACGCGGCTCGCCTGTCAGGTCATCCCTTCCGGCGACATGGACGTCACCGTGCTCGAGCAGGCCCGCCCCTCTTCCTGGCGCGCGCCGGCCGCTCCGCCCTATCAGCCCGCTTATCCGCTCGCGCCGGGCCGCGCCGCAAGGGGACTCCCGTTGGGCGTCGCCGTGGACCTGGGAACGACCCAGATCACCGTGGCGATCTGCGACGTCGCCAGCGGCCGGCGCCTTGCCATGCGCTCGGGCTCCAATCCGCAAGCACGCCTGGGCGCCGACGTCATCGGGCGGCTGGACGCCGCCGCTCGCCGGGAGCTCACCGCACAGCGGCTCCGGCGATGGGTGGTCGATGCGATCGGTGGCGCGCTGCTCGATCTGTCGCAGGACGAGGGTATCGCCCTCCCTGGCGTGGGCATTGTCCGGGTCGTGGGCAATTCCGCCATGCTGACCCTGCTGAGCGGCCGGAGTCCGGAGGCGCTGCTCGACCCCTCCGGCTGGGAGGCGCCGATCGACTGCTCGCCGGGCGATGTCTCGGAGCTGGCTCAGGCTTGGAACCTGGCCCCTTCGACCGCGATCGAGTTGGTGCAACCACTGGGCGGCTTCGTGGGGTCCGACCTGTTGTCGGGCGCGATCCATTGCCGACTCGCGGAGGACGGCGCGCCAGCGCTGCTGATCGACTTCGGCACGAACTCCGAGATCGCCCTGTGGGACGGCGAGCGCCTGTGGGCGACAGCGGCCGCCGGCGGGCCAGCCTTCGAAGCGACGGGCATCGGCTGTGGCATGGGGGCCGAGCCCGGCGCCATCCATCGACTGTCGCGCTCGCCGGATGGCGTCTGGCGCGGCGAGGTCTTCGAGTCAGCGCCACCGCGCGGCATCTGCGGCTCGGGTCTGGTCGACATGCTGGCGATCCTGCGGGCCGGGGGCGAGATCGACGAGCGCGGCCGCATTCTCCGCGAGCCGCTGACTCTCGCCGTCGATGGTGCCGTGTTCGCAGTCAGCAAGGCCGACATCGACACCTTGCAGCGCGCCAAGGCAGCGGTCGCAGCCGGGATCGAGGTGCTCCTTCGGCGCACAGGCGTGCGCTTCGATCAGCTCGGCGCCGTCCACGTGGCGGGGAGCTTCGGCCAGCATCTCGACGTCGAGAGTGCCGCCCGCATCGGCCTCCTCCCGCCCGTCCCCGCCGCGCGCGTGCAGCTGGTCGGCAACTCCGCGCTGCAGGGGGCCCTCGACATCATCGTCTCCGACGAGGCCGAGGCGGCGCTGGCGCAGATCAGACGGACGGCGAAGGTGATCAACCTCTCGATGGAGGAGGCCTTCGATGATCTCTTCCTCGACCATCTCTACATCCGCCCCATCGCGGTGAGGAACTAGCGATGGCCACCGCCGGTAGCCGCCTCGGCCGTGATGCGTGCGCACAGGGATTCGTCCGGGCCGCCCAGTATTTCGCCAACATGCTGAGCGGCGCCGACGTCCTGGCCGAGAGCCGCGACCTCATCCGCGGCATCTTCGCGCCCGAGATCGTCTGCTTCTGCGAGCCGTCGCGTTGCAGCGAGGACTGCGGCCTGTCCGAGGCCGACCGCGGGGTGCTCCGGCGGGCGGTCGACCAGGTCATGGAGACCGGCTTGATGGCGATGGAGAGCCTCGACGGCCCGTCGCCCATCGCCTTCGTGGTCCTCCCGATCAGCGTGCGCGGTCGCACCGAGACGGCGTTGGTGATCGGCTACGAGGGCGAGCGGACGCTGCCCTCGCACGCGCTGGAGGCGCACCTCGGCGTCGCAGGCCTGGTCGGCGCCACCCTGGCCCGGCAGAGGGCGGACCGCGAGTTGCTGGTGCTCGCCGAGGAGCGCGCCGCACGCGCCATCGCCGAGGTGATGGAAGGGAGGGCCAGGCTGCTGGCGGAGGCGAGCAAGGCGCTGTCCGCCTCGTTCGACTACGAAGCGACGCTCGCCGGCGTCGCGCGACTCGTCGTACCGCAGCTCGCCGATGCCTGCGCGGTCGAGCTTCGCGATGAAGACTCCCTGGCCAGCTCGCATCCGGATGCTTCACGGGGCGCGGCGCGAGTGATGGCGAGCGGGCAGCCGGAGCTCCAGGCGTCGGCGATGGTCGTGCCGATCGTGATACGCGAGAGCGTGCTGGGCGCGATCACGCTCGTCGTCTCGGAGCCCGGGCGACGCTATGGCCCCGAAGATCTGGCGTTCGCAGAGGAGATCGCGCGACGCGCCGGGACGGCCATCGAGAACGCGCGCCTGTACCGCCAGGCGCAGCAGGCCATCGGCCTACGAGACGAATTTCTGGCCATCGCCGCTCACGAGCTGAAGACGCCACTCACGGGCCTCACGCTACTCGTCGCGAGCGCCGAGCGGTCGATGGCGAAGCTCCCGAACGCTCCCGCGCTCATGCGAAGCAAGATCGCTGCTCTCTCGCGGCAGGTGCGTCGCCTCACCGATCTCGTGAAGAACCTGCTCGACGTCTCCCGGATTCAGGCCGGTCGCTTCCACGTCTCCATCGAGCAAGTGGACCTCTGCGCGGTGGTGCGAGAGGTGGCCGAGCGCCATGCGCAGGAAGCCTCCGATGCGGGTTGCTCGCTCGAGATCGCGGCCGATGGGCCGGTCGTGGGTGCATGGGACCAGAGCGGCCTCGATCACATCGTGAGCAATCTCGTCTCGAATGCGATCAAGTACGGGAAAGGCAAGCCCATCTCCGTCGTCGCCGGGTCGAACGGAGACACCGCCCGGCTCTCCGTCGCAGACGGCGGCATCGGGATCGCCCCCGATGACCACGAGCGGATCTTCCAGCGCTTCGAGCGGGCCGTGACGCACTCCGGCTTCGCTGGGATGGGGCTCGGCCTGTGGATCGTTCGCGAGATCGTTACCCGGCTCGGGGGGGCGATCCACGTCGAGAGCCGGCTCGGCCAAGGCGCCTGCTTCGCCGTGGAGCTTCCGATCAGTTCGGTCCCGGGGGGCACAGAGCTGACCGCCGGCGGCGGGGCGACCGGGCGGCGCTAGGACGCCCGCACGATGAACCGGTCCGCCAGTCCGGCGAGCGCCGTCTCCAGACCGCGCGCGACCAGGAACATGAGCTCGAGCGACCGCTCCCGCGCGGCGGTCCCGGCGATGAGCGCGCTCACCGCCTCGGGCCGGGGCGGCGCCCGCGTCGGGTCCACCACCACGGCCGCCGCCTCGCGGCGCTGCCACTCGAGCGCGACATGGAGCCGGCGCGCGGCAAGCGTGAAGTAGAGCGGCTCCTGCGCCGGCTCGCCGCGGAAGCTGGCGAGCTGGACGCGCGCCCCGCCCGCGCTCACCAGCGGCCGCAGGCAGACGGGCAGAAGCGACGCGCGCAGCGCCTCCGGAGGGGCCGGCCACGGCAGCGCGCCGTCCCCGGCGCAGGCGCCCTCGCCCAGACCGAGCAACGCCGCCGCTGCCAGGCGAAGACGGCGCGGGTGAAGACGGCGAGCAGGCGCGAGGCGAGGGCGGGACGGCGGGCGGCCAGGAAGCGAACCCGCCGCGGCAGCGAGAGGACCCTCTGGCGCACCGGCACCGGCGGAAAGCACGTTGCGCACGAAGTGATCGGCGCTGTCTTCCATCCGCCGGGTGGCGCGGGAGGGGCACACGTGCGCCTTACAGGAGAAGGCGACGAGCCGCTCGAAACCGCAGTCTGGACAGCGGAGGCGGGCGAAGCCGCGGGCTAGGATGCCGCAGTCGAGGTAGGCGCACAGCTCCCGCTCGACGAAGGCCGGCAGGCCGCGTCCGTGCGCGCTGTGCTCGCGAGCGCGGGCGAGGAACGTCTCGAGCTCCTCGCGCACGACCTGGTGGAGGAGGGTCTTCTCCGGCTCGCGCCTCCGGTAACGTCCGAGCGGCGCGCAGGCGCCGCCGGGGTGGCGTTCCCAGACGTGCGGGCCGTCGGGCGAGGCGGGCACCGCGACCCGCGTCGCAAGGACCGGGCCTCGCGATCACAATCGAACTCTCCCGCGTTCACTCGCAGGAAGTTGAAGGTTTCAAACCCCAGGCCCTCGGCTCTGCGAGCCGAAGAATGCTGGTCTCGCAAGCGGCTCCTGCGCATCCAGGTTGGGCAGACGGTCCTGCCGAAGGAGACCGAGCTGCTCCGCGCGGATGGGACGACGCTGCCGGCCGAGCTGGTCGGGTTCCGGCTCGACTTCGACGGTGAGCTGGCCATCGTCACGCTGGTGCGCGACATCACCCGCGAGCGCGACCTGCAGAAGCGCCTGCTGGTCGCCGACCGGATGGTATCCATCGGCACGTTGGCGGCGGGCGTCGCGCACGAGCTCAAATGGAGACCGACCCGGGGCAGGCCGCGCGCATGATCTTCCTCACCGGCGGAGGGTTCACGCCAGCGGCGCAGCGGTTCCTCGATCGGGTTGCGAATCTGCGGTTGGAGAAGCCGTTCAACGCCGCCGATCTGCGCGCCCTCGTGCGCAACCAGCTCGGCTGAACGGCGCGTTGGTGTTTCCGTGTATCTTGCAGCACCCGCCATGCACTACGAGGAGCCCATCTTCCGCCCGCCCAGCGAGGCCGACTCACTCATTCTGCAGGCCACCATCGGGTGCTCCTGGAACCACTGTACCTATTGCGCGATGTACCGGACGAAGAGCTACCGGGTCCGGCCCACTGACGAGCTGGTTGCCGAGATCCGAACCGCCGGCAGCGCTTTCGGCCAGGAGGTCACCCGCATCTTCGTCGCTGACGGCGACGCGCTGGCGATGGAGCTCGGCCACTGGGAGCCGGTCCTCGCCGCCTGCCGTGAGGCCTTCCCGCGCCTACGACGGGTCAGCGCCTACGCCACCGCGCTGAACGTCGCCGGCAAGAGTGACGCCGAGCTGGGACGGCTACGCGAGCTGGGGCTCTCGCTCCTCTACGTCGGACCCGAGACGGGCGACGACATCACCTTCCAACGGATCGCCAAGGGAGCTGGCTTCGCCGAGCACGCCCTTGCAGCGAAGCGCGCGCACGGGGCGGGGATGAAGGTCTCGGCCATCTTCCTGCTCGGGGCCGGCGGCACCGAGCGATCGCGCGAGCACGCCGAGGGCTCTGCTCGCCTCGTTACCGAGATGGATCCGGAGTACCTCTCGCTCCTGACCTTGACGGTCCTTCCGGGCACCCCCATCAGCACGCTGGCTGAGCGCGGCGACTTTGAACTGCCCTCGGTCGAGCAGATGCTGAACGAGCTGCGCATCGTCGTGGTCTCCTCCGCCCCGACGGCCGCGATCTTCCGCACCAACCACGCCTCCAACTACTTGCCGCTCGAGGGGCGCCTGCCGCGCGACCGAGACCGGATCGTGGAGACGGTGGACCGCGCGCTGGCTGGTGGCATCCCGCTGCGTCCCGAGTGGGCGCGCGGCCTCTGACGTCGACGCCCGGCTCCCGGCGCCGCGCGATCCGGCTCATCGTTCGCCGCAAGGTGTGCTCGTCGAGGGGTGGTCCTGCCGGGCGCTTCTCGGGGGAGCGCCCTCCGCCGCGTCGCGCGGCACGCTGCGACCCATCAAGTCGCGGCAACTCCCTCGCGAGACGGTTCACTACCTCATCGCACGACGCGCCTCTCGGACCGCGGTTCCGAGCTGCAGACGTGCGCGTGCGCGGTGATCACGAATGAGGCATCAGCCCGTGGGCCGTGCCGCGCGAGGGTGCCTGTGCCTGTGCGCCCTCGCCCAGGTGGCAGTCGCTTCCCCTCCGAGCCCCACGGTCGCGTTTGAGCTCGCGCGCCTCACGTGGCCCTACTGCTACGACGGGCGGAGCTTTCCCGTCGGCGTACACCCCGCGTACCGCCTGAACCGCACGATCGTCCTCGGCGCGGAGCTGCTGGATGAGTGCATATTCACGAACGGCCTCACGATCGGTGAATGGTTCACGCCCCCTCCGTCCGGCCGAGCGCCGATCGCCGGCCCGATCCGGGCCTCCGGTGCTTTATGGGGGGTCGTCTCCGAGCTGCGCCTGGGCGTGCTCAGCAACGACCTGGCGTTCACTGACAGAGCGGGGCTGACGTTCCCCAACCCGTTCCACCACCGGCACGAGCGCGGCGTCAACGTGAGCGGCGAGGTCATCTTCGTGAGCCCCGGGATCCTCCGCCAAATTGGTTCTCCCCGACCGCGCGTGGGCGCCTCCGTGAATCTCGCCGGCTACACGGATGACGTCTACGCCGACCTCGACTGGGGCCATGCGTGTCGTGCAGGGCCGTTCGCGGAGGCGTTCCTGGGTGGAGCGTGGCACGACGGTGCGCTGCATCGCGCGACTCAGCAGCGCAGCGAGCTGGGATCGCGCTTCCTCTTCCACATCGGGCTCGAGGCCGGCTGGCGCTTGCACGGGCGCGCGGGCATCTCGGTCATCTGGGAGCACCTGTCGAATGGCAGCTTCGCCCGGCCGAACCAGGGGCTCGACCGGTTGGGGATACGTTACGGTCATCGGTTCGACTGAGCAGTCGCCGGCGTCCGCAACCCACCGCGAAAGAAGGTTGCCCAGCCGGTTGCCCAGAAACGCCAAGAGGTCCCGCCTCGCGACGGAACCTCTTGATTTACTTGGAGCGGGAAACCGGATTCGAACCGGCGACCCTCAGCTTGGGAATTTGATCGGGCGGCGCGGGACCCTCGGAAATAGGCGCAAAACGCAGGTTCTAGGCTGGTTCGGGCCCGATGAATCCCGCTCGGCTGGGCAGGACCTTGCCCAAACCTTGCCTGGACGGTTCCTGATGTCGCCCGAGAAGCGTGCGCACTAACCCTGGTGTCCACGCGATCGGGCCAAGCCAGCTCCCGCGGCCGTTTCACATCACATGGCGCTCATCGCCTCGCCGCGTTGATGAAAAGGTCGAGGAGCAGTTGGGCCCCACAGGCGACTTCCGTGGCTGTCGACGATCAATCCGCTGATCGACAGCTCCATGCCGATCCGCCGGGCTTCGTGGTGTAGAAGGCGTCGAAGATCCGCCCCCGCGCGTCCGGCTTGAGGCCCACGCCCGTGTTCCCGACCGCGACGAGCACCTGCCCGTTGGCGTGCGACAGCGTCTGGATGAGAAGCAACGCCACACCACCGCGGTGCGGGCCGCGCTCATCTTCTCGCTCGAGCCGGTGGGCGCCGCGCTCGAGGTGCGGTCGCGCGAGGGGAGGGCGGCGCGTGAGGCGGGGTGAGGTCCAGGCCCCCCGCGCCTCAGGCGCGGCCCGCCCGCAGCCGGTGCTCTATGTCGCCGCGGATCTGCTCCAGGCACGCCGCCGTGGCGCGCTGGAGCGCGCGGGTGACCTCGCCCTGGCCATTCCCCCAGTTCAGGCTGGCGTCCTGGCCGCGGAAGACGCGTGAGACCGATGCCCCGCCGGCAGGCACGAACTCGACCTCGATGACGATGACCGCGCTCTTCGTCACGTCGAGCGCGCCGACGTAGGCCTTGAGGATGCGCGGACGGACCGTGAGGCGCGGCGGCCGCGGTGCCGGTCCCTTCACGACCACGAAGTCGGGGGAGGCGAGCGCGGCGAGCTGCTCGTCCACCCAGCCCTTCAGCTCGGAGCTACCGAATGACCTGTTGCCCACCTCGCCCAGGCTGTTCGGATCCGGGCGGCGGTCCTCGACCGGGAGGATGGCGATCGGGGCCGCGTCGGGGCGAGGCGCCG